>JAZDIA010000023.1:0-6985 GCA_043805375.1 Pseudomonadota bacterium | reverse complement strand
GTCGCTTGCCAAGAGCAGTCATTGCGCGCTCGCGCGCGCCAACCGTGTTTTCTGCACGGATAAAAACATCCGTGCAGAAAACACGGTTATGGATAAAATCAATCACGGCTTGGGGTTGTTTTTTATCCAAGATCGCCGATTGTGCGCGGATCTGCTTTACATCCGCGCGCAATCGGCGATCCGCGCGGACGGGGCGCCGTCCGCGCAAGATCGAGCGCCGCAGCTCGATGTATCCGCCTACGTCCGCCAATGTCGCCGAGCTGCCATTGCGCGCTCGCGCGCGCCAACCGTGTTTTCTGCACGGATAAAAACATCCGTGCAGAAAACACGGTTATGGATAAAAGCAATCACGGCTTGGGGTTGTTTTTTATCCAAGATCGGCGATCCGCGCGGACGGTTTCTGGTCCGCGCAACAACAAGCGCAACGTGGCCGCAAACATCAGGCAATGCGCTTGAGCAAGGCCAGCATGCGCTCGACGGTTTTGCCGTAAGGCGGGTACATGAGAAACATCCCGTTCAGCCTGGACTGGGTGAACACCGGTTTTTCCTTGCTGCAGGTGCGAAACCCCCATTCTCCATGGTAGGAACCGCTGCCGCTGGCGCCCACGCCGCCGAAGGGTTGGTCCTCCTGCGCGACGTGCCAGATGCAGTCGTTCAGCGTGACACCGCCGGAAATCGTCCGGCAAAGCACTTTGTCGCGGCTCGCGTTGTCGGCGCCGAACCAGTACAGGGCCAGAGGCCGGTCGTGACGGTTGATGTAGGAGATAGCCTCTTCGATGCGCTCATAAGCCAGTACCGGCAGGATAGGACCGAAAATTTCTTCCTGCATCAATTGCATCTCCGGCGTCGCTTCCAGAACCAGCACCGGCGGCTGCTTGCGACTCGCGGGATCGAAGGTTTCGCCGGCGGGATTGATGATCACGATGCGCGCGCCTTTGGCCCGCGCGTCTTCCAGCAATCCCTGCAGGCGGGCGAAATGCCGGTCGCTGACTATGCTCGTGTAATCCGGGTTGGCGGCAAGGCGCGGGTACATCTCGGCGACCGCGCGCTGCATGTGTTCGACGAAACTGTCGATGCGGTCCTTGGGCACGAATGCATAGTCCGGAGCGATACAGGTCTGGCCGGCGTTCAGCAGCTTGCCGAAAGCGAGGCGCGGCGCCACCGTGGCAAAATCGCTGGAGGGATCGAGTATGGCGGGCGACTTGCCGCCCAGCTCCAGGGTCACCGGGGTGAGGTTTTTGGCTGCGGCCTGCGCGACCATTCTTCCCACTTTAGTGGAGCCGGTGAAGAACAGGTGGTCGAAGGGCAGTTCGGTGAAGGCCTTGCCGGTTTGGGCACCGCCAATCACTACCGCAATTTCTTCCTCGGCAAAGGACTCGCGCACGATGCTCTGCAGCAGTTCGGAAAAGCGCGGCGTCAATTCCGAAGGCTTGATCATGACGCGGTTGCCGGCAGCGACCGCCGCCACGGCGGGAGTGACGGATAGCTGATAGGGATAATTCCAGGGCGCCACGATACCGACCACGCCCAGCGGCTGGCGCATCAAGCGGTTGCTGGCGGGAAGGTAGTGCATGGCGGTGGTAACACGCCGTGTCTTCATCCAGCCCTCGAGGTGGCGCCGTGCGTGGCGGATCGCCGTGCCCACCATAATCAGCTCGGCCATCTGCGTTTCGTGAGGCGAACGGTGGCCGAAGTCGGCGCCGATCGCCTCGACGATCGGCGCCGCATGCTTTTCGCCCATCGCCGCGAGCCGGTCGAGGCGATCCTCGCGCACGGCGACAGTCGGATTCATTTCCTCGGCAAACGCCGCGCGCTGGCGTTGCAGAAGTTCGAACAGCGCTCCGGTGGGCGAAGTTTCCATAGTGCCTCCTTCTATATTTGGCGACTTAAATCGCGCCCGCCGTTGCGGCAGAGTTGCGATATTGCGCGTACCGCGGATAATTAGAAAATCGTGACCATCCAAACGAAGATTACGCCGGGCTTGCAGTAAATGGTAGGCGATAAGTTAGATTTTTTTGCAAAGGACCCACACCTATGAAACTCGAAAACCAAACCGCGCTGGTGACCGGCGCAAGCCGCGGCATCGGCTATGAGATCGCGCTGACATTCGCGCGCGAGGGCGCCGATGTCGCCGTCACCGCGCGTTCGGCGCAGGAGCTCGCGCAACTGAAGGACAAGATCGAGGCGCTGGGACGGCGCTGCACCGTGATCGTCGCCGACCTCGGCGCGCGCGGCCAGACGAACACGGTCTGGGCCCAGACCGAGACGGCCTTTGAGCATCTCGACATCCTGGTGAACAATGCCGGGCTCGGCAGCAGCAGCAACCCCAAACCGGTCGTGAACTTCGACGACGACTTTTGGGAACGGTCGCTCTATCTCAACCTGACCGTGCCGTACCTGCTGTGCAAGCACGCGCTGCGCGGCATGCTGGCGCGCAAGTATGGGCGCATCATCAACGTCGCGTCGATCAACGGCAAGGTGGGTGCGCTGCACGGTGCGGCTTATGCGGCCAGCAAGCATGGCCTGCTCGGATTGACGCGCACGCTGGCGCTCGAAGTCTCCGCAGACGGCATCACGGTCAATGCGATCTGCCCGGGGCCGGTGCGCACGCGGATGAACAACCTACGCGTCGCCTACGACGCCCAGCGCACGGGCATCCCGGTGGAGAAGCTCGAAGCGAAGATGACGCTGCTCGGTCGGCGCCTGGAGCCGCACGAGCTCGCGCCGCTCGCCGTGTATCTGGCCAGCCGCGAGGCCGCAGTCATGACGGGCCAGGCCATCAATATCGACGGCGGCGCGGTAATGTCATGAGGCCGGCACCTGCAACTTGGTCGTCGCCGGCCAGATTGTCGTTGAGCGAGGACATGAAAGCCGCTTTCAGAGGTGAACAAAATAACATTATTACCACGCACATGCCGGGTTTCCGATAAGGGGGGTTTGTTGGCCGGAAGAATCCCATAACGCATTGTTTAAACGCATGAACAACATGAGAACGGAAACGGCGCGAAGTTCCGGCGACGCACCGGCCTAACCGAGACGCGTTCGCCGAGTGACTCCAGTCATATACGCGATCGTATTGACGCGGTAGTATTGTCATGTGACCAATTCTGGAATGGAGGAGCAAGTCATGAAAGCAAATGTAGGTAGCGTGGACAAGATTTTGCGCGTCGTTGTCGGTTTGGGTTTGCTTAGCCTGATCCTGATTCTGGAAGGAAATGCCCGCTGGTGGGGGCTGATAGGCCTGGTGCCGCTGCTCACCGGCATCGTCAACTTCTGCCCGCTATACGCGCTGCTCGGACTGAACACCTGCCCGGTGAAGGACAAGAGCGCTTGATCAGCAGTCGCGGGATTCCGCGTCGGGTCGTGCGGCCAGATCGAGCAGTCGCCGCAGCCGCGCATAATGGGTTCCTTCCCAGTAGATGCGGCCGCAGCCGGGGCAAAGCTGGAAGTGGTCGTAGGCGGCGCGCACTTTCTCCGGCAAGCGCGTCAGCACCTCGGCTTTGGGCACTTCGTACAATTCGGCATTGCATTCGCGGCAGCGCGTGAACGGGCGCAAGCCCGTTTCCAGTTGGAACACGCGCACCACCTCGCGCAACTGCTCCTCCGGCTCGGTTCGTCGCACGAAGTAGCCGTGCGTGATCAGGCGCTGCTTGAGCAGGCCCTTGTCGCGCGTGAGGATGATGCGGCGCTCCGCCAGCGCGGCGGTGATGAGCTCGCTGTCGCGGTAGTCGTTGCGGTACAGGCAATCGAAGCCGGCCAGGCGCAGGTGGCGGGCGAGCTTGCCCAGATGCACATCGAGCGCGAAGCGCGGTTGGCGCAGCGGCCGCGGCCGCAGGTGCTGCAGCGGCGCGATATCCAGCCGTTCGAACAGCGGGTACACCGCGACGCGCTCGCCGCCGCGCAGCACGCAATCGAAGCCTACCGAGCGTCCGTCGACCAGGATCAAATCGACCTCGGTATGCGGCACGCCGATCGCCTCAATCGCGTCTTTGACCGAGCGCGTTCCGGCGACGCTGTAGGCAAAGGTGTTACGGCGCCGCTCGGGTGGCAGGAAATCGTTCAGCTCCTCGTAGAAGCGGAATTCGGCCGATGCTGCGACAGGCGTCATCGCCGAACGCAAGGCCCTAGAGCAAGCGGCACAGCGCCTTGATGTCGGCGTTGCCGCCGGAGATGACTACGCCGATGCGCTGGAAGTTCTCGCACTTGAAGAACACCTGCGCACCCGTGCGCTGGTCCACCATGCGCGAAGTCATCACCGGCGTGCGCCGGGCGTGGCCCGCGAGGCGTTCGGCGGCGGCGGCGATATCGGCATGGCCGACGCTCAATGCGGGCACAGTGCTGGAGATGTTCATGTCGCTTCTTCGGCAGCGTGGAGAACGCGCATTTTACCCGCAGTCGCCTGGCGCAAATCAGCGCAGGGTAAGCGTCAGGCGTGAATCACCGCGCAACAGAAAAATGCGCAGCGGCCGCTCGGCCTGGTGCAGTGCGGCGAGCAGTTCCGCCACCGAGCGCACGCGGCCGCGGTTGACGCCGTAGAGCACGTCGCCCGCGCGCAAGCCGGTCTGTGCCCCTGGCGAATTCGGTTCGATGCGGGTGACGAGCGCGCCCTCGACCATGCCGTGCAAGGGCATCCCCGGCTCGATGTTGGACACGCGCACGCCGGCAAGCTGCGGCACCGCCTCGCCGGGGATCTCGGTCATGGTGAACAGTTCCGCGATGCGCAGGCGCAAGCTGAGCGGCCGGTTGCCGCGTTGCACCCGCAGCTCCACTTCTTCGTCGACCGGAATGAGACCCATGCGGTTGCGCAAATCGGCCGCACCGCGCACCGGCTTGCCGTTGACGCTGGTCACGATGTCGCGCGGCTTCAAGCCGGCCTTGTCAGCGGGCGAACCCGGCTCGATCTTGACCACGACCGCGCCGTCGGCCGAGCCGGCTGCCAGCGATTGCGCCAGCTCGTGCGTCATGTCCTGCGTGATCATGCCGACGCGGCCGCGGCGCACTTCGCCGAAGCGGATGATCTGCTCCATCACCGTGCGCACCATGTTCGAGGGCACGGCGAAGCCGATGCCCGCACTGCCGCCGGAGGGCCCGATGATGGCGGTGTTGATGCCGATCAGTTCGCCCGCGAGGTTCACCAGCGCCCCGCCGGAGTTGCCCGGGTTGATCGAGGCGTCGGTCTGGATGAAGTCCTCGTAGCCCTCTATGCCCAGGCCGGTGCGGCCGAGCGCGCTGACGATGCCGGAGGTGACCGTCTGGCCGATGCCGAAAGGATTGCCGATGGCGACCACGAAATCGCCCACGTTCATGGCGTCGGAATCGCCGAATTTGAGCTCGGCCAGGTTGTGCGCGTCGATTTTCAGCACGGCGATGTCGGTGCCCGGATCGGTGCCGACCAGCCGCGCCTTGAGCGCTCGCCTGTCCTTCAGCGTCACCACCACTTCCTGCGCATTGTTGATGACGTGATGGTTGGTGAGCACGTAGCCGCGTGCGCGATCGACGATCACGCCCGAGCCGGCGCTCTGCTCTTGCTGCGAGGGGCTACCGGGAATGTTGAAAAATCGCCGGAACAGAGGGTCGCGAAACAGCGGGTTGTCCTCCATCGGCGAGCGCGTGACCACCGAGATGTTGACCACGCCCGGGGTCACCTGCGCCAGCATCGGCGCTAGCGTAGGCACGCCTTTCAGGTTGGGCGGCAGCGCGGCCGGGACCGCAGATGGCACGAGCAGCAGCAACAGCGACAGCAGGTGTAGCACGGGACACGGACGCATCGAAAAGACTCCTCCAAGAGCGGTGCGGAATCCATCGGTGTGGAGTCCTCTGCTCACAGTATAAACGGGCGCAGAGTCGCTTGCAGCAGCAGGCGGAGCTACAAGTCGGCCGGCGCGTCGATGTCGCGGCATATTCCTCGCGCGGATCGCACACCGTGACGTGGTAGTCGAGAGCCTGCGCCATTTGCGCCAGATAGCGCGACAATTGGGCGGCGCCGAGCCCCAGGTCTTGACCACGGTGGCCAAAACCACTGCCTGACCTGCCTTGCACCAGGTTGTCGCGCTGCGCAGGACTTCCAGATCGACGCTGTCCAATGCACACCTTTGCCGAATTGGCCAGGGCTGCCGACGCCAGCTTTAATGGCAGAATCCCGGTAGGGTCATCAACAGGAAGATTGCCCCGTGCGTAAGGCGTTCAAGGTTATTCCTCGCTCCGGCACCGGTCAAGCTTGCGATCCCGCCACTCAGTGAACCGGCCGTTCCGGTCCAGAATGGCGCCGGCGCTAAGCGGAAATCTCGTATCGCTTCTCCCGGAACAGTTTCAGGCACGCATCGGCGACGACCGGGTCGTACGCGCTACCGCCCCCGCGCTCGATCTCGGCCAGCGCGGCGTCGATGCCGAGCGCCTCGCGGTAGGGCCGGTGCGAGGACATCGCCTCGATCACGTCGGCCACCGCCATAATCCGGGCTTCAAGCAGGATCGCATCGCCCTTGAGACCCTGCGGATAGCCGCTGCCGTCGATGCGTTCGTGGTGCTGCAGCGCGACTTCGGCCACCGGCCAGGGAAACTTCACGACCTTCAGCACGTCGTAACCGGCCTGAGTGTGGCCCTGGATCAACTGAAACTCGAGCGCTGACAGCCTGCCCGGCTTGGACAGAATCTCGGCGGGAATAGTGATCTTGCCGACGTCGTGCAGGAAGCCGGCCACCCGCAGGCCCTCGATCCGCTGCTCGTCGAAGCCGAGCTCGGCGCCGATGGCAACGGCGATCCCGGCCACGCGCCGCTCGTGGCCGGCGGTGTACGGATCGCGCATCTCGCTCAGGGTCGTGGCCACCTCCACGGTGCTCATGAACGCGGTCCTGAGTTGTTCGATATAGCGCTGGATCTGCTCCTCGGCGCGCTTTTTCTCGGAGATGTCCTCGATCACCGAAATGAAATAATCGGGCTCGCCCGAGTCCTTGCGCACCAGCGCGACCGTGAGGTTGATCCATACGAT
>JAZDIA010000022.1:0-8317 GCA_043805375.1 Pseudomonadota bacterium | reverse complement strand
CCCCAGGCGCGTGATTTCGGCCAGTCCGCGGGTGATCAGGGCCGCGCGCGCGTTGGCGCCCAAGCCCAGGCCGTCGGCGATGCCGGTGGCGATGGCCATGACGTTCTTTACCGCGCCCCCGATCTCGACCCCGGCGATATCGGTGCTGAAGTACACGCGCAGGCGCGGGCCGTGCAGGGCGCGGGCCGTGGCCCGGCTAAACCCGGCATCGGCGGAAGCGAGCGTGAGCGCGGTCGGCAGTCCGCGCGCGACCTCGAGCGCGAAGCTGGGCCCGGACATAACGCCGCAAGCGTTGCCGGGGGCTAGCACTTCCGCGGCAATCTGATGCGGGAGTTCAGCGCTTTGCGGCTCGAAGCCTTTGCACAGCCACATTACCGGCTTTTTCCTGGGGGCGAGCCTGACAAGCATGTCGCGCAGCGCCACGGTAGGGGTCGCCACCAAGACCAGTTCAGCGGAAGCGATGGCAGCGGCAAACTCGGCCTCGATCGTGAGCTGCGGCGGCAGCTCGATTTCGGGCAAGTAGCGCTGGTTGCGACCGGCTGCGGCGATCGCGCGGCACTGGCCTGGGTCGCGCCCCCACAGCACTACGTCGTGCCTGGCGCTGAGGCTGACTGCGATCGCCGTGCCCCAGGCGCCGGCACCGAGTACGGTAATTTTCATGGTTTCTTACCGCGGAATGACGCGGTAGGCCATTACAGTCCCCACACCTGATTTGCGCGCACGAAGCCGGTCTGGCCGTCGCGGTGCTGCACCTTGACCCAGGGACCTGCGCTGAGTTCGACGATTTCCAGCGCCACCCCCCGGCGTGCCTGGAAGACTAGTGGCGCGCCGTCTTCAGCTTTTTGGCGCACATCGGCCAGCGTCGCGGTGACCACCGCCGTGCGGGTTTCGGACAGGGTCTTTTTCTCCACCCAGGCGAGGTCACCCTCGACATCGCGCACTTTGGTCCAGTTGTCGACTTGAACAATCACCTCCACGGGGTAGTACTTGCTCGCGACGAACAGCTTGTTCGCCTTGACCGAGGGCGCGTCGTACATCGGCGCGGCATTCTCGCCAACGGAGCGGAACTCACCCGCTACGACAGCGGGCGCTGCAAACAGCGGAAGCAGAACGAGGAGGCGGCGCATCATTCTAATGAGCGATCTCGATCTTAGGCGCGGCCTGTCCTTTGGTCTGCTGCAGCCGTTGCAAATAAAGCGCCTCGAAATTCACCGGCGCCAGATAAACCGGGGGAAATCCGGCGCGAACGATAATGTTGGACACCGCCTCACGCACATAGGGGAAGAGTATGTTCGGGCAGGCGGTAGCGAGCAGTGGTTCGAGATCGGATTCCGGTACGTTGCGGATTTGGAAAATGCCGGCTTGCGCTACCTCCACCAGGAACAGGGTTTTTTCGGCCGCTTTGGCCGTCACTGTGACCGTCAGCACCACCTGATACACGCCCTCGCTTATGGCCGCGCCCTCGTTACGCAGCTGCACCTCCACTTGCGGCTGCTCGCCGGACAGGAATACGTTCGGCGCGTGCGGAATTTCCAGCGACAGGTCCTTGAGGTAAATCTTCTCGACGTTGAATATTGACTGCTGCTGCGGTTCGCTCATTGGGGGGTTCCGGTGGTTAGAAAAGAGGCGCTGTCGTCGTCAGGTCTGGCCACGCAGCAGCGACTCGAGCCTGCCGGCGCGATCAAGGGCCGCCAGATCGTCGAAACCGCCGACGTAAACCTCGCCGATGTAGATCTGCGGCACCGTGCGCCGTCCGGTCTTTTCCATCATCTGATCGCGCCGTGCGGGTTCGAGGTCGACGCGGATTTTCTCGATCTCGGTGACGCCCTTGGACTTAAGCAACATCTCGGCGCGCTGGCAGAGAGGGCAGACGCCGGTGCTGTACATGCTGATCTTGGGCATAAGCGCGCCTATTTCTGCAGCGGCAGGCCCGCCTGTTGCCAGGCCGCAAAACCGCCGCTCAGATTGAACACGTTGGAAAAGCCGTGCTTACGCAGGACTGCCGCCGCAGCGCTCGAGCGATTACCGCTGGCGCAAACCACGATCACCGGCTTGTCCTTGAATTTCTCGACATCGCCGATGCGCGCTTCGATCTGGGACAACGGCAGCCCGCGCGAGTTGAGGATATGCGCCTGCGCGTATTCGGCCTGCTCGCGCACGTCAAGCACTAGGGCATCCTGGCGGTTGATCATCTGCGTCGCCTCCAGCGTATTGACCGAGGGACCGCCGGCGCCGCGCCGCACCAGCGGCCAGACCAGTATTGCGCCGCTGACGAATGCGACCGCAATGAGAAACATATTGTCGATTACAAATTTCACGCCTGCTCCTGATGTTGTGCCGGAATAGCGCAGAAAATTTAGCCCGTCATATCGCCAGGCTGCGACGTCAGCGGGGTCCGCCGAACGGACTACCGTTTATCGATCGAATCGAAACTATCCCGCCCGAGGGCAGGCCATTCACGATTTCAGGCAAAAGGATATTATAAAATATTCGCACGCCCATCGTACGACAAAAAAGGATCGCAATGAAAACAGTCATTCTGCTTCGGCACGGCGAGTCCGTCTGGAACAAGGAAAACCGGTTCACCGGCTGGACCGACGTGGACCTGAGCGAGCAAGGCGTCGAAGAAGCGAGAAAAGCCGGCGAACTCATGCGCGATGCAGGTTTTGTGTTCGACCTGGCCCACACTTCGGTGCTCAGGCGCGCCATCAAGACCCTGTGGCTGGCGCTGGAGGGCATGGACCTAATGTGGATACCGGTGCTGCATTCCTGGCGTCTGAACGAGCGCCACTACGGCGCACTGCAGGGCTTGAACAAGGCTGAAACGGCGGCCAAGTTCGGCGAACAGCAGGTGCTCGCATGGCGGCGCAGCTACGATATCCCGCCGCCCGCGCTCACCCAAGACGATGCGCGCTTCCCGGGCAGCGACCCGCGCTACCGCGGGCTTACCCAGAGCCAGTTGCCGTTCACCGAATGTCTCAAGGACACGGTGGCGCGCGTGCTGCCCTACTGGAATCAGGCCATCGCCCCGGACATCCGCACCGGTAAACGCATCCTTATCGCGGCGCACGGCAACTCGCTGCGGGCGCTGGTGAAGTACCTCGACAAGGTGAGCGATCAGGACATCGTCGGCCTCAATATCCCGACCGGCGTGCCGCTCGTATATGAATTGGATGACGTCCTTAAGCCTATCCGCCATTACTATATGGGCGATCCGGCCGAGGTCGAAAAGGCCGCGCAGGCCGTGGCGAACCAGGGTAAGGCGAGGGCTTGAGCCTGCCCGGCAAGGCGTCGAGGACGCGTCGGGGCGGCGTGGATTTCCACCGCGTGCGCCGCATCCTCTGCGGTCAAACGCTGTTTCTGGCTTTGGCGCTGGCCGGCGCGAATCCTGCTTACTCGGCCGACGAGACCGAATTGGACGCGTTGCGCGGCCGCATCGAGACGCTGAAAAAAAATCTGGCTGGCGCCGAGGAAAACCGTTCCGAAGCAAGCGATGAGCTGCGCGCTTCGGAACACGGCGTATCCGAGGCCAATCGCGTGCTGCACAATATCGGCGCACAACAGAGCTCGGCGCGAGCCGAACTCATCCGCGTAAGCGAGCAATCGCGCGCGCTTGATGCGCGCATCGCCTCGCAACAGGGCCAGCTCGGGCAGTTGTTGGCCATGCGCTACGCCTCCGGTCAGCAGGACTACCTGAAATTGCTGCTGTCTGGCCGCGACCCGAATCAGACCGCGCGCGACCTGCACTATTACAGCCACATCTCGCGCGCCCAGGCAGATTTTATCCGTGCCCTGCGCAATAACCTCGTCGGGCTGGCGCAACTCGCGCATGAAGCGCGTGGCAAGAGCGCCGAACTGGCAGATTTGGAGGCGAAGCAACGCGAAGGCCGCAAGGAGTTGCTGGCGCAGCAGGCTGAGCGGCGCAATGTGCTCGCCCGGCTGGCGACGCAAATCCGTTCGCAGCACCGCGAGATCAAATCGTTGCAGCGCGACGAAGCGCGTCTATCGCGCCTGGTCGAGGAATTGGGAAAAGTGATTTCCCCTGGCGCCGGCGGCCGGCGCAACGAGATACTGCCCGAGTCGGGTCGCGACGCCGGGGTTTTCGCCGGGCTCAAAGGCAAGCTCAGACTCCCGACCCGCGGGGAACTAATCAACCGCTTCGGCACTCCACGTAGTGACAGCGGCCTGAGTTGGAAGGGTTTGTTCATCCGCAGTTCAAATGGCGAGGACGTGCGCGCGGTCGCCGCCGGCCGGGTGGTGTTCGCCGAGTGGATGCGCGGCTTCGGTAATCTGATGATCATCGACCACGGCCAGAGTTACCTCACCATTTACGGCAACAACGAAGCGCTGCTAAAACAAGCGGGAGATGCGGTCAGGACCGGCGATACTGTGGCTACGGTCGGCAATAGCGGTGGTAACCCGGATTCGGGGTTATACTTCGAAATTCGGCATCAAGGCAAAGCCTTCGATCCGTTGAGCTGGGTGTCTTTGAAGTAGAAGAGTGGTGTGGATCATGAAAAACAAGCTACAGAAGGCCGGTCTGGTTCTCTTGGGCGCATTCGCCGGGGTGTTGCTTTCCCTCAATTTTTCGGCAATTGCCCAGAAAGAAGGCGCGGGCGCGCCGCTCCCGGTGGAGGAACTGCGCTCGTTCTCCGAGGTATTCGGCGCGATCAAGAGCAATTACGTCGAGCAGGTCGAGGACAAGAAACTCATCTCCGAAGCCATCAACGGCATGCTCACCGGCCTGGATCCGCACTCCGCCTACCTCGACCGCGACGCCTACCGCGAACTGCAGGTCGGCACGCAAGGCGAGTTCGGCGGCTTGGGCATCGAGGTCGGCATGGAGGACGGGTTTGTCAAGGTGGTTTCCCCGATCGAAGACACTCCGGCCTTCCGCGCTGGCATCAAGACGGGTGACCTGATCATCAAACTGGACGATACGCCGGTGAAGGGCATGAGCCTGAACGACGCGGTCAAGCGCATGCGCGGCAAGCCAAAAACCTCGATCAAGCTCACCGTGCTGCGCAAGGGCGAAGCCAAGCCGCTGGAATTCACCCTGGTGCGCGACGTGATCAAGGTGCAAAGCGTCAGGTCCAAAGTCATCGAGCCGGGCTACGGCTACCTGCGCGTGGTGCAGTTCCAGGAGCATTCCGGCGAAAACGTAGTGCGCCACATCAACTCGCTGTACAAGGACGGCCAATTGAAAGGCCTGGTGCTCGATCTCAGAAACGATCCGGGCGGTTTGCTCAACGGCGCAGTCGGCATTTCCGCGGCGTTCCTAGCGCCCAAATTGGTCGTGGTCACGACCGACGGACGGACCGAGGACGCCAAGCGCAAATATCTCGCCAGCGCCGAGGACTATCTGCGCGGCAGCCACGATGACTACCTGAAGGGCCTGCCGGCTGCCGTCAAGACCGTGCCTATGGTAGTGCTGGTGAACGGCGGATCTGCCTCCGCCTCCGAAATCGTGGCGGGTGCACTGCAGGACCACAAGCGCGCCTTGATCATGGGCACCCAGACTTTCGGCAAGGGTTCGGTACAGACCATCATGCCGCTGGGCAACAGCACCGCGATCAAGCTGACCACCGCGCGCTACTACACGCCCAGCGGCCGCTCGATCCAGGCGAAGGGCATCACGCCGGATATCGTCGTCGAAGAACCCGGGACCGAGGGCGGCTCGTGGCTGCGCGAAGCGGATCTCGACAAGCACCTGACCAACGACAAGGAGAAGGCGGCCGAGGCCGCGCGGGTCAAGGCAGCGGCGCAGCCAGGCGGCAAGCCGAAGGGCGAGAACGGCGATGAACCGTCCAAACCGATTGAGTTCGGCTCGGATAAGGACTTTCAGCTTTCCCAGGCCGTGAACATGCTGAAGGGCCTGCAGATCATTCAGAAAAACTAAGGAGGCGCGAGGCGGAGGAGCAAGACCTCAGCGCTGTTCTTGTCCCTCCTCCCTTCTCCGGCATGAACGACGATCAGTTACTGCGCTACAGCAGGCATATCCTGCTGTCCGAGATCGGCATCGAGGGTCAGGAAAAGCTGCTTGCCGCGCGTGCATTAGTAATCGGCGCCGGCGGCCTGGGC
The DNA here is from genome assembly GCA_043805375.1 of Pseudomonadota bacterium. Lineage (GTDB taxonomy): Bacteria > Pseudomonadota > Gammaproteobacteria > Burkholderiales > SG8-39 > 2-12-FULL-64-23. Next base: position 2,236 of record JAZDIA010000022.1, on the reverse strand, counting down.
TCCCCCGTGGCCATGTATCTCGCCTCAGGCGGCGTCGGTCGCATCACCCTTGCCGATGGCGATGCAGTCGATCTCACCAATCTGCAACGCCAAATCCTGCACACCACGGCGGCGGTGGGTTGGGCAAAAGCTTACTCGGGCAAGTACACCCTGGCGCAGCTCAACCCGCAGGTCGAGGTTACGGCGATCCCCGAGCGCCTCGAAGGCGAAAGGCTGGCCCAGCTCGTCGCGAGCGCAGACGTTGTGCTCGACTGCTGCGACAATTTCGCCACCCGCCATGCGGTCAACCGCGCCTGCGTGAAACACCGCAAGCCGCTGGTATCGGGAGCCGGCGTGCGCTTCGACGGGCAGGTCAGCGTGTTCGACCTGCGTCGCCCCGAGGCTCCCTGCTACAACTGCCTGTTTCCGGAAGACACCGAACCCGAGGAGACGCGCTGCGCGGTGATGGGGGTGTTCGCGCCGCTCACCGGCATTATCGGCACGGTGCAGGCGGCCGAAGCGTTGAAGCTGCTCTCCGGCGCGGGCGAGTCGCTCAACGGCCGCCTGCTGCTGCTCGATTGCCTAAGAATGGAGTGGCGCTCGGTCAGGCTGTCCAAGGATCAGGCGTGCAAGGTCTGCTCCAAGTCGTCACCCTAGCAGCAGCGGCGCCTGTTTCTGCCATAGTTCGGTCGGCAGGCGTTTGAAGCCGCTCTTGGTGTACTGGTGCCAGCGGCCGATGATGTAGGCGAGCATCAGGTTCGCCTGCACCGCCACTTCGCTGTCCTTGTCGATCTCCCCCTGGGTCGCCGCCAGCCGCAGCGATTGCTTGAGCGCTGCCTCGAGCCGGTCATGCAGTTGATTGATGCGCGTCTGCAAACGTCCGTCTTCGTTTACCAGGGCGTCGCCGATGAGCACGCGCGTCATGCCCGGGTTTTTTTCGGCAAAAGACAGCAGCATGGCGGCAATGGCGTGGGTCTGCTTCAGTCCGCTCTCCTGCTCCGTGCTGATCTTATTGATGAGACCGAACACCGTCTCCTCGACGAAGCCGATGAGGCCCTCGTACATCTGCGCCTTGCTGGCGAAATGGCGGTAAAGCGCAGCTTCCGACACGTCGAGCCGGGCGGCGAGCGCCGCAGTAGTGATTTTTTCGCCCTTCGGCGCCTCCAGCATCTCGGCCAGCACTTGCAGAATCTGGTTCTTGCGTTCGCCGGGCCGGGTCGCCATGCTGACCTCCGTGGGTTTGCCGATGTGCGTCAAGTCTAGCGCATGCGGTTTGTAAGTGCTAACCTTTTTACAGTCCCAGGCGTCCCAGCAGGCGCGGCAGCGTGAGCACCGAGATGGTCTTGGCGTCGACGTAGGCCGGCGCGCGCGGCTCGCGCGTCACCCACACCGTCTTCATGCCCAGGCGCTTGGCCTGACGCAGGTTTTCACGGCTGTCCTCCACCATGACGCAGCGCGCGGCGATCAGGCCGTGGGTGCGCAGCAGGCTGTGGAACGCGGCGAGCGAAGGCTTGGGCCGGTAGCCGGTGGACTCGATGCTGTGCACGGCGTCGAAATGGCCGTCGATACCCATACTCTGCAGCACGGCTAGTGCGTACTGGCGCGGCGCGTTGGACAACACCAGCTTGCGGCCGGGCAGGCGGCGCAGCATCGCGGCGAGGCCGCGCTCGTACACCACCATCACCGACAGGTCGGGTAACGCATGCGTTTCGCGCAGGAAATGCTCCGGATCGGTGCCGTGATGGCGCATCATGCCGAACAGGGTGGCGCCGTAGCGGCGCCAGTAGTGCGCGCGCAGATTGCCGGCGTCCACTTCCGAAAGCTGCAGATGCTGCTGCAGGTAAGCGGTCATGCTTTGATTGATGTGCGGGAATATGTGCGGCGAAGCGTTGTGCAGAGTATTGTCGAGGTCGAAAACCCAGGTAAGCCTTGTTGGCATTATTGCCGCTCCAATCTAGAATTGCCGCATGCGGCTGACGCCAAACTTCTCACTTGAGCAACTGATTTCTTCCGAAACTGCGGAGCGCGAGCGCATCGATAACATCCCCGGCCCGGAAATCGTCGATAACCTGCGCCTGCTGGCCGAAGGTCTGGAACAAGTGCAGATCCTGACTGGGTTTCCGCTGGAAATCGCGAGCGGCTACCGTTGCCCGGAGCTCAACCGCTGCGTGGGCGGCGCAAGAAGCTCGCAGCACACGCTGGGACAGGCCGCCGATTTCACCTGCGCCGAATTCGGGCCACCCGTTGACATCATCAA
>JAZDIA010000021.1:0-32417 GCA_043805375.1 Pseudomonadota bacterium | reverse complement strand
GGATTTTCAGTCCGCTGCTCTACCAACTGAGCTACTTGGCCATTTTTGGAGCGTCGACCACCGGAAGCGCAAGGAACGCCGGTGGTTGACAGGAGGGCGAATTATAAGGGGAAATGGGGCTTTAGCCAAGAAACACGGAATTGTGTGCCGTGGAATTACGCTGGATGAGAATGCAGGATTTCCAGACAAAAAAAGCCCCGCCGAAGCGGGGCTTTTCGAGACTCCCCGATTGCGCGGGGGTGCCATCGCGCTTGCGCGCTCGTCACATGTCCATGCCGCCCATGCCGCCCATGCCACCCATGCCGCCGCCCATACCGCCGCCGCCGGCCGGCTTGTCTTCGACCAGCTCGGCCACCATGCAATCGGTGGTGAGCATCAGGCCGGCGATCGAAGCCGCGTTCTGCAACGCAATGCGCGCAACCTTGGTCGGATCGACCACGCCCATCTGCACCAGGTCGCCGTATTCGCCGGTCTGTACGTTATAGCCGTAGTTGCCTTTGCGTTCGAGTATCTTGTTCAGCACCACCGAGGGCTCGTCACCGGAGTTGGCGACGATCTGGCGCAGCGGTTCTTCCAGGGCGCGGATCACGATCTTGATCCCTGCATCCTGGTCGGCATTGTCGCCTTTGAGGATTTTCAGCGCGGCGCGGGCGCGGATCAGGGCCACACCGCCGCCTGCGACGATGCCTTCCTCGACCGCAGCGCGGGTCGCATGCAATGCGTCCTCGACGCGCGCTTTCTTCTCTTTCATCTCGACTTCGGTTGCGGCACCGACCTTGATCAGCGCCACGCCGCCGGCGAGCTTGGCCACGCGTTCCTGCAGTTTTTCTTTGTCGTAATCGCTGGTCGCCTCTTCGATCTGGGTGCGGATATGCTTGACCCGCGCTTCAATCGCCTTGGTGTCGCCGGCGCCGTCGATAAGGATGGTGTTCTCTTTCGCGATTTCGATGCGCTTCGCCTGGCCCAGTTCCTTCAGCGTGGTTTTCTCCAGCGTCAGGCCGAGTTCTTCGGCGATCACGGTGGCGCCGGTGAGGGTGGCGATGTCTTCCAGCATGGCCTTGCGGCGGTCGCCGAAGCCCGGCGCTTTCACGGCGCAGGTCTTGAGGATGCCGCGCAGGTTGTTCACCACCAGGGTGGCTAGCGCCTCGCCATCGACGTCTTCGGCAACGATCAGAAGCGGCCGGCCGGCCTTGGCCACGGCTTCGAGTACCGGCAGCAGGTCGCGGATGTTGGAAATCTTCTTGTCGTGCAGCAGCACGTAGGGATTCTCCAGCAGCGTGATTTGCTTGTCCGGATTGTTGATGAAATAGGGCGAGAGGTAGCCGCGGTCGAACTGCATGCCTTCGACGACTTCAAGCTCGTCAACCAGGGTCTTGCCGTCTTCGACGGTGATCACGCCTTCCTTGCCGACCTTGTCCATGGCTTCGGCGATGCGATCGCCGATGGAGGCGTCGGCGTTGGCGGAAATGGCGCCAACCTGGGCGATTTCCTTGCTCGTGGTGCAGGGCTTGGAAATCTTTTTCAGTTCGGCAACGATGGCGATGACGGCTTTGTCGATGCCGCGCTTCAGGTCCATCGGGTTCATACCGGCGGCGACGAACTTCATGCCTTCCTTGACGATCGACTGGGCCAGCACGGTCGCCGTGGTGGTGCCGTCGCCGGCAACGTCGGAAGTCTTGGACGCGACTTCCTTCAGCATCTGCGCGCCCATGTTCTCGAATTTGTCCTTGAGCTCGATTTCCTTCGCCACGGACACACCGTCCTTGGTCACGGTGGGGGAGCCGAACGAGCGCTCCAGCACCACGTTGCGGCCTTTCGGGCCGAGAGTCACTTTGACCGCGTCCGCGAGGATGTTCACACCGGCGATCATCTTGGCGCGGGCCGAATCATGAAAGCGTACGTCTTTTGCAGCCATATCGAATTTCTCCTAATAGTTTGTCGTGGAATTGGGGAGAGGTCCGAAGGGGGGGTGCCCCCGTTCCCTGCGGCCCCCGAAGCAATCCGTGATTAGTGTCGGGATCAGGGCGTAACCACACCCATGATGTCGTCTTCGCGCATCACCAGCAGTTCGTCCTTACCCATTTTCACGCTGGAGCCGGAATACTTGCCGAACAAAACGCGGTCGCCGACTTTGACCGCGAGCGGGCGCACCTTGCCGTCGTCCATCACCTTGCCAGTGCCGATCGCCAGGACTTGGCCCTGATCGGGTTTCTCGGCGGCGTTGTCGGGAATAACGATCCCGCCGGCAGTCTTGCGTTCTTCTTCAATGCGTTTAACGATTACACGATCGTGTAAAGGACGGATTTTCATGAATATTTCCTCCGAACAGATGGTTAGTTAGCAGCCACTAACTTGATGTCAGTAGCCAAAATCGGACGCTGGCTGTTAGCACTCAAGGTCAACGAGTGCTAATTATGAGGCCAAGCGCCGGAAAATTCAAGTAGGGCGTCACTCTAAATTTGAAGCAGGGGCTTCGCCGGCGCCACGCCGCGCCGCCGGACTTCAGATGCGGGTGGCTTCAAGTATCATGGCAGCGTAACAACGTGCTCTACGATGCCATTCCGTCTATTCCTGTTGCGCGCCCTGCTCCTCTTCGTCGTTGCGGCGAAGCTTGCCAGTGCCCAATCCTTGCCGGCCACGGTCGATCTCGCCCTGAAGCGCGCCCATATCCCCTTGTCCGGCGTCGCCGCCTACGTGCAGGACGTCGATGGATCGACGCCGCTCGTCGCCCACAATGCCTCGCAGGCCATGAATCCGGCTTCGACGATGAAGCTCGTGACCAGCTATGCCGCGCTGGAACTGCTCGGCCCCGCCTACACCTGGAAAACCGAGGCCTATGCCGACGGCAAGCTGGAAGGCGGCGTGCTCCAGGGGAATCTGATTCTCAAAGGTTACGGCGATCCGAAGCTGACCCTGGAGAATTTCTGGCTCCTTCTGCGGCGCCTGCGCGCGCTGGGGCTGCGCGAAATCCGCGGCGATCTGGTGCAAGACCGCAGCTACTTCGAAGCGGCCGAGCACGATCCGGCGAAATTCGACGCCGAACCGCTGCGCGCCTATAACGTCGGGCCTGACGCGCTGCTTCTGAACTTCAAGGCGGTGCGTTTCCAGTTCGTGCCGGACGCCGACAAGAAAACCGTGACCGTCATCGCCGAGCCCAGGCCGGCCGGGATCGAGTTCAGCGCTTCCGTGCGCGCCACCGATGGCGCCTGCAGCGATTGGCGCGCCGGCATCAAAGCCGACTTCCAGACGAACGGCGGATCGGCCAAAGCGCGCTTTGCCGGCAGCATGCCGGCCGCCTGCGGCGAGCGCTATTGGAATGCGAGCCTGCTCGCCCAGCCGGACTACGTCTACGGCGTTTTCCGGCAGTTGTGGGAGGAACTGGGCGGAACGCTCGCGGGCGCTTGGAAGGACGGGGAGGTGCCGGCCGAGGCGAAGCTCCTCGCGACCAGCGAATCCGCAAGCAACGCCGAACTCGCGCGCGACATCAACAAATTCAGCAACAACGTGATGGCACGCCAGCTGTTTCTCACGCTCGGCGCCGAAATTCTCAAACTGCCCGGCAGCGCAGACCGCTCGGCGCTGGTCGTGCGGTCGTGGCTGGCCGAGAAAAAACTCGACTTCCCCGAGCTCGTGCTGGAAAACGGCGCGGGACTGTCGCGCAGCGAGCGCATCAGCGCGGGAAATATGGCGCGGCTGCTGCTCGAAGCCTGGCGCAGCGCGGTAATGCCGGAGCTGATGTCCTCGCTGCCGCTCGTCGCCTACGACGGCACCATGCGCCGCCGGCTGCGTTTCGAGTCCATAGCCGGGCAGGCGCATATCAAGACCGGCTCGCTCGCCGACGCGCGCACCTTGGCCGGATACGTGCTCGATGCGCGCGGGCGGCGCCGCGTGGTGGTATTGTTCATCAACCATGCCAATGCCGCCGCGGGCCAGCCGGCGCAGGATGCGCTGCTGCAATGGGTGTACGAAGGCGGCGAACGGGAGCACAAATAGACCGGTTATTGGGCCCGGATTGACCAAAATCAAACCCCAAGACCTATCAGGGGCTAGGATTGAAATGTTCCCAACACCAATCCCTGGAGCCGTCATGAACACCGAACTGCAAATCGTCACACGCGAAAAACTGCTTGCCGACCTGCGTGCCGTGCTGGCCGACACCGAACAACTGCTCAAGGCCGTCGTCGGCCAATCGAGCGAAAAGCTGGCAGCGCTGCAGCCGCGGATCGAGGAAAATCTGCGCAATGCCAAGGCGCGCCTGGCGGAATTCGAGCGGGCCGCGACCCAGCAGGCGTGCGCGGCGGCCGAGGCGGCCGATGCCTACGCCCACGAGCATCCCTGGAAAGTCACCGGTTTCACCGTCCTGCTAGGGGTCGCGGTCGGACTCTTGATCGGCCGGCGATAACTATACGCGGCGACAACATCGGCGCTCGCCGTTGTTGCAGAGTTGCGATGTTGCGCGGACGAAAGCTCGTCGGCACTTAGGCGGACGGCAGCTCGTCCGCGCGGATCGTCAATTGCGTGCGGATGAAAACCACATCCGCACGCAATTGACGATCTTGTATAAAACCCCCACCCCGTCCTTGGTGTTAACCAATAACCGTGTTTTCTGAGCGGATGCGCTTTTCATCCGCTCAGAAAACACGGTTGGCGCGCGCGAGCGCGCAATTCCACTCGTGCCATACAACGGTAATTACGACACTGCTACAGTCCCAACTCGCGCCACAGTTCGTCGACACGGCGTTTCACCTCGGCATCCATCGAGATCGGCCTGCCCCAGCCGCGACTGGTCTCGCCCGGCCATTTGTTGGTCGCATCGATGCCCATTTTGGAGCCCAGGCCCGACACCGGGCTGGCGAAGTCAAGATAATCGATAGGGGTGCGCTCCGCCAGCAGGGTGTCGCGCGCGGGATCGACGCGCGTGGTCAGGGCCCAGATCACTTCCTTCCAGTCGCGGATATCGACGTCGTCGTCGGTGACGATAATGAACTTGGTATACATGAACTGGCGCAGGAAGCTCCAGATGCCGAACATGACGCGCTTGGCGTGGCCAGGATACTGCTTTTTCATGCTCACTACGGCGAGCCGATAGGAGCAACCCTCGGGCGGCAGGTAGAAATCGGTGATCTCCGGGAACTGCTTTCGCAGCAGCGGCACGAACACCTCGTTCAGGGCCACGCCCAGCACCGCCGGCTCATCCGGCGGCTTGCCGGTGTAGGTGCTGTGGTAAATCGGGTCGCGGCGCATGGTGATGCGCTCAAGGGTGAACACCGGGAAGCGCTCTTGCTCGTTGTAATAGCCGGTGTGATCGCCGAAGGGTCCTTCCAATGCAGTTTCATCGGCGTGAATCACGCCTTCCAAAACGATCTCCGCGCTCGCCGGCACCTGCAGATCGCTGCCCAGGCATTTCACCAATTCGGTCTTGGCTCCGCGCAGGAGGCCCGCGAACTGATACTCGGAGAGCGAATCCGGCACCGGCGTCACCGCGGCGAGCATCGTGGCCGGGTCCGCGCCCAGCGCCACCGCAACCGGAAACGCCTCGCCCGGATGATGCAGGCCATGATCGCGAAAATCGAGCGCGCCGCCGCGCTGCGCCAGCCAGCGCATGATGACCTTGTTCGGCGCGATCACCTGCTGGCGGTAAATGCCCAGGTTCTGCCGCGCTTTCAGCGGCCCTCTCGTAACGGTGAGGCCCCAGGTGATGAGCGGGCCGGCATCACCCGGCCAGCAGGTCTGGATCGGCAGCCGGGATAGATCGACGTCCTTCCGCTCCCACACGATTTCCTGGCAGGGCGCGCTGTCCTGCACCTTCGGCGCCATATTGAGCACCTGCTTCAGCACCGGCAGCTTGTCCCAGGCATCCTTCAGTCCCGTGGGCGGATCCGGCTCCTTCAGGTAAGCGAGCAGCTTGCCCACTTCGCGCAGCGCCGCGACCGATTCCTCGCCCATGCCGAGCGCCACCCGCCGCGTGGTGCCGAACAGATTCGCCAGCACCGGAATGTGGGCCCGCCCTTGCGCGCCATCGAAGCCTTTGGGCTTTTCGAACAGGATGGCCGGCCCGCCGACCTTGAGCACGCGGTCGCACACCTCGGTCATCTCCAGGCGCGGATCGACCTCGACGCCGACGCGCTTCAATTCGCCCAGTTGTTCCAGTTGCGCGATGAAGTCGCGCAGATCCTTGTAGCGCATGAATGAATGTCCTGTAATTGAAAAGTTACACTATACTGTACAGCAATCTGCCACTCACCCAGGAGCCTTCCATGACATTTACCTCCAGCGACGTCGTGCCTTTCACTGTCGCACGCGCCAAGCTCTCCGAGTTGGCCGAGCAAGCCAAGGCCGGCGCCGAGAAGATTATCACCAAGAACGGCGAGAGTTATGTCGCCCTGATTGATGCCGGCAGACTAGACTACTACCATCTGCTGGAACGCGAGCGAATTCACCTGCTTCTGATCGAAGATGCACGCAACGGGTTGGAAGACATCAAGGCGGGGCGAGTGCATGACGCCGACAAATTCATCGCCAAGCTGCAGCAACGCCGCAAGGCCAAGTCGGCAACTGCCGCCCGGTCAGTCAAGCAGCGTGACTGACCGGCTCTACCGGGTCGAGCTGACCGCCAGCTTCCTCGAACGGCTCGATGCCGTTGAGGAATTTCTGGCGGGCGCCGAAGCGCATTTCGCCTATGACGACTTGCTGGCTGAATTGCGCGCGACCGTTGTTCCCAACCTGCGTCGATTCCCGCGCATAGGCCGGCGCTACCTTGAACAGCCACCCCGATCGGCCGAAGCATTGACTCTGCTTGCCGAGCTTCCGGCTGGCGCGGCAGATGCGCTGCGCGAATACCTTTCGGGCGATTACCTTATACTCTACACGGAGGTCGAATCGACGGTGTACCTGCTGTCCATCCGCCATCACCGCCAACTCTCGTTTAGTTTCACGCGTCCGTAGCCGCAGTAGTCATTCGCTAACGCCATGCGTAATCCGCGGCAATGCCGGCGAAAATGACCCCGCCGACCCAATTATTTTGCAAAAACGCCTTGAAGCAGCCCTCGCGCCGACGCGCGCGTATCAGCGTGTAGTGATACAGCATGATCAGCCCTGCCGTACCCAGGCCCAGATAGTAATACAGGCCGAACTGCAGCCGCATGCCGAGCATCACCAGCAGCGCGAGCATGGCGGCATAGCACAGCATCACGGCGGCGACATCGTAGCGTCCAAACAGGATAGCGGCGGTCTTGATGCCGATCCTGAGGTCGTCGTCGCGGTCCACCATCGCATACTCGGTGTCGTAGGCGATGGCCCAGAAAATGTTTGCCAGCAGCAGCCACCAGACTAGCGCCGGCAGATGATTACTCACGGCCGCAAACGCCATCGGGATGCCAAAACCGAAGGCCACGCCCAGATAAGCCTGCGGCATGGCCAGAAAACGCTTGGTGAACGGGTAGGTGGCGGCGAGGCCGAGCGCGGCAAAGGAGAGCGCGATGGTGAGCCGGTTGAAAGCAAGCACCAGGCAGAAGGCGGCGAGGGTCAAACCTGCGGCCAGCCAGAGCGCTTCTTTGACGCTCACCAGGCCGGCGGCGAGCGGACGGTCTTTGGTGCGCTTCACGTGGGCGTCGAAATTGCGGTCCGCGAGGTCGTTCATGACGCAGCCGGCCGAGCGCATCAACAACGTGCCGAGACAGAAGATCCAGACCGTCATCCACTCCGGCCGGCCGGCCGACGCGATCCACAGCCCCCACAGCGTCGGCCACAACAGGAGCAGGGTGCCTATCGGCTTGTCCAGCCGCATCAGCTTTTCGTAAAGCGTGAGCCGCTCCTTGATCCGGGCGAGGTTCATCGTTCAGACTTTCATCAATTCGCTTTTTCCCGCCAGCCAGCGCTCGAGGTGCCGCCGCGCATGCTCAGGGTGCGATCGCAGCAGTTGCGGCGCCAGATCGCGCGCCGCCTCGAGCAAGCCGACATCGCGCTCGATGTCGGCGAAGCGAAGCAGCGGCGCGCCGCTCTGGCGCACGCCCAGATACTCGCCCGGCCCGCGCAGCAACAGATCCTGGCGCGCGATCTCGAAACCGTCGCTCGACTCGTACACCACCTTGAGCCGGGCACGCGCACTCTCGCCCAGCGGCTTCTGGTAAAGCAGTATGCACACGCTGTCGGCCGCGCCCCGTCCCACCCGGCCGCGCAACTGGTGCAACTGCGCCAGGCCGAAGCGCTCGGCGTGCTCGATGACCATGAGGGAGGCATTGGGCACATCGACGCCGACCTCGATCACCGTGGTCGCCACCAGCAACTGAATCCCGCGCGCGGCAAACTCCGCCATCACCGCGGCCTTGTCCGCGCCTGCAAGCCGCCCGTGCACCAGTCCCACCTTTAGATCGGCGAATTCCGCGGCGAGGCGCGCGTGAGTGTCGAGCACATTCTGCAACTGCAGCGCCTCCGCTTGCCTGCGCCAGGGACCCCGCCCCTGCGCGCGAGCCTTGCCGTCCGTGGCTGCCGCCGCGACGCCGTTGTCTTCGATCAGCGGGCATACCCAGTAGGCCTGGCCCCCGGCGCGACAGGCCTCGCGCACCCGCGCGAGCACCTCGTCGCGGCGCTCTGCGGCGATCAGCTTGGTCATGACCGGTTTTCTCCCCGGCGGCAGTTGGTCGATCAGCGATACGTCCAGATCGGCGTAATAGCTCATCGACAGCGTGCGCGGGATGGGCGTGGCGCTCATCATCAACTGGTGCGGCTCAGCGCCGGCAGCGCCCCTGCCACCCGAGCCGCCCAAACCCTTGGCGCGCAGCGCCAGGCGCTGCTCGACGCCGAATCGGTGCTGCTCGTCGACGATCGCGAGGCCGAGCGACTGGAACTCGATGCCTTCCTGGAACAGCGCATGTGTGCCCACGGCCACGCGGGTTGCGCCCGAGGCGATGTCCGCGGCAGACGCCGCGCGCTCCTTCTTTTTCTGGCTGCCCGAGAGCCAGGTGAGCTGCACCCCCAAGGGAGCGAGCCATTCGGAGAATTTGCGGTAATGCTGTTCGGCCAGGATTTCGGTCGGCGCCATCACTGCCGCCTGCAGGCCGTTTTCCACCGCACGCAGCGCGGCGAGCGCCGCCACCACGGTCTTGCCGCTGCCGACATCGCCCTGCAGCAGCCTGTGCATCGGGTGGGCCTCGCCCAGATCGCGCTCGATCTCGGCCCAGGCGCGCACTTGCGCGCGCGTCAGGCGGAACGGCAGGCGCTCGCGCAGGCCCGCGGTCAGTGCGCCGGCCCGGTCGAGCGCCGGCGCGGTCTTGCGTTTGCGCTCGCGGTAATGCAGGCGCATCGACAGTTGCTGCGCCAGCAACTCTTCCAGCTTCATGCGCTGCCAGGCGGGGTGGGTGCGCTCGGTGAGGGCGCGCGCGTCGTCGCCGGGCCGCGGTCGGTGCAAGGCATCGATGGCGTCGCGAAACACGGGCATGCCGAAGCGCCCGGGGATGTCGGCCGGCAGGGTTTCGTCGAGTTCGCTTTGCGCCAGGGCCTGCGCGATCAGGCGGCGCAAGGCCGCCTGCGGCAGCCCGGCTGTGGTCGGATAAATCGGCGTCAGCGCCTCGGGCAGCGGCGTGTCCGCGCGTACGATGCGATAACGCGGGTGGACCATCTCCGCGCCGAAAAATCCGGGACGCACCTCGCCGAATGCCCGCACGCGCGCCCCCGAAACCAGCGCCCGCGCCTGGCTACCGTAGAAATTGAGAAAGCGCATGGTCAAGAGGCCGCTCTCGTCCTCGATGTTGCAGACGAGCTGGCGCCGTGGGCGATATGCGATCTGGCTGTCGATCACCGTGCCCTCGACCTGCACCGGCTCGCCCTCATGCGCCTCGGCAATCTTCGTCAACCGGGTCTCGTCCTCGTAACGCAGCGGCAAATGCAGGACCAGATCGAAGTCGCGGTGAATGCCGAGTTTTGCCAGCTTGGCCTTTAGGGAGGCGGCGGCGGAGACGGGAGCAGGCCTGGCCGGTGCCGTGCCGCGCGAGCGGCCGGCGGCAACTGCGCGCACCGTTTTGCGCTTCACGCCTCAGCCCCCGGTGCTCACCCGATTACCAATATCGCATCGGCCTCGACCAGGGCGGCGCGCGGCAGCGAAGCGACGCCGATCGCGGCGCGTGCCGGATAAGGCGGCCTGAAATACGCGGCCATGATCTCGTTGACCTTGGCGAAATGGGTGAGATCGGTGAGATAGACCGTCAGTTTGGCGGCGTCATCGAGCGTTCCGCCCGCGGCCTCGGCCACTGCCTTCAGATTGCCGAACACGCGCTTTACCTGCGCGTCGATGCCCTCGGCGAGTTGCATCGTCGCAGGATCGAGGCCGATCTGGCCCGAAAGATAAATCGTGTCGCCGCAGCGCACCGCTTGCGAATAGGTGCCGATGGCGCTGGGTGCACTGGCAGTGGATATCGCGGTTCTTGGCATGGCTGGTGAGTCCTTTCGAGGTGTCGGTTGCGTACATGATATACAAGTCTATAATCGCGGCTCGGTCGCGGAACGTGCGCTGTCCTGACCGAATCTTACAATGACCTCGGCCGTCATCGCCAATCTGCAAAAACTCATCGGCACGCCGCGCGACGGCGCGTTGCTGCGTTTTTCCCTCGGCAGCGAGTACCTGAAGTCGGGCGATGCGCACGCCGCGCAACTGCAGTTGCGCGAGGCGGTGGCCCGCGATCCGGCCTATTCGGCGGCGTGGAAACTGCTGGGCAAGGCGCTCGCCGAAATCGGGCAGCCGCAGGCCGCGCTCGATGCCTACCGCCGGGGCATTGCCGTGGCTGAGGGCAAAGGCGACAAGCAGGCGATGAGGGAAATGACGGTCTTCGCCAGACGCATCGAGAAGCAACTCGAGTCCAGCCGATCGCTCTGAATCGCCCGGCCATGTCTCTGTACACCGAATTGCGCACCAAGGTCATCGGCGCTCCGCTGGATCCGCTGAGCGCGGAAACGCGCCGTAACATCGCGCTGGTGGCGTTTTTCGCCTGGGTGGGCCTGGGCGCAGACGGCATATCGTCCTCCTGCTACGGCCCGGAAGAGTCGTTCCGGGCGCTGGGCGAGCATACCGGTCTCGGCCTGTACCTGGCCCTGGCGACCGCGGCCACGGTATTCATCATCGCGCTTGCCTACAACCAGGTGATCGAATTGTTTCCGACCGGCGGCGGCGGCTACCGCGTCGCGACCAGGCTCATCGGGCCGTACGCCGGGGTGACCTGCGGCGCCGCGCTGGTGCTCGACTACGTGCTCACCATCGCCATTTCCATCGCCAGCGGCGTGGACGCGCTGTTCAGCCTGCTCCCCCTCGGCTTCCAGGAGTACAAGCTTGCCGCCGAAGTCGGTCTCATCATCCTGCTCATTGTGCTCAACCTGCGCGGCATGAAGGAAGTGATCAAGGTGCTGCTGCCCATTTTTCTCGGCTTCGTCATCACCCACGCGTTTCTGATCGTGTACGGCCTGGGCGCCCATGCGGACCAGTTGCCGCAGTTGATCCCGGCCACGATCGAAGAAACCAGGTCGCTGGCGGGGCAACTGGGCTGGGCCCATGTTGCCGCGCTGATGCTGCTCGCCTACTCCCAGGGCGGCGGCACCTATACCGGGCTGGAAGCGGTGTCGAACAACGTCAACGTGCTGGCCGAGCCGCGCGTGGAGACCGGCAAGATCACCATGCTCTACATGGCGCTGTCGCTCGCCTTCACTGCGGGCGGCATCATCCTCCTGTACTTGCTGTGGGACGCGAAGCCGGTCGAAGGCCGGACGCTCAACGCCGTGGCGTTCGGCGCCATCATCCAGAGCCTGGGATGGGATCCCTGGGTCAACAAGGCGGCGTTGTGGACGGTCCTTGCGCTGGAAGGCGGCCTCTTGTTCGTCGCCGCCAACACCGGTTTTCTGGGCGGCCCGGCGGTCCTGTCCAACATGGCTGGCGATTCCTGGGTGCCGCACAAGTTCCGCTACCTCTCGACCCGGCTGGTCACCGAAAACGGCATTCTGGTGATGGGCCTCGCCGCCCTCGGCATCCTCGCCTGGACCCGCGGCAGCGTGTCCCTGCTGATCGTCCTCTACAGCGTCAGCGTGTTTCTGACTTTCGCCATCTCGCTCTTCGGGCTGTGCATCTACTGGTGGCGGCATCGCCGGAAACAAGGCAACTGGATCGTGCGCCTGGCGCTGTCGGCGACCGGCTTGGCGGTGTGCTCGGTCATCCTGGCGATGCTGCTGGTGGAGAAATTCACCGAAGGCGGATGGCTGACCGCCCTGATCATCATCGCCATCATCGCCATCTGCCTCACCATCCGCAAACACTACAACTGGGCGAGGGGACAGATCCGCAAGGTCGATGAAATTTTTGCCAACCAGGCTTTCGGCAGCATCGTGGCCGCACCCAAGCCCGATCCCTCCCTGCCGACCGCGGCATTCCTGGTGGGATCGAGCCGCGGCGGCGGGCTGCATGCGCTGCTTTGGGTGCAGCGCATGTTTCCGAACCACTTCAACAATTTCATATTTCTCAATGTGCGCACGGTCGATTCGCACAGTTACGGCGGCCCCGAGGATATGAAGCTTATGAAGATGGAAGCCAACATCGCCCTCACCTACTTCGTCAATTTCTGCAACAGCAAAGGCTGGGCGGCAAAATCCTATCTGCGCTTCGGCACCGATCCGATCGATGAAGTCGCCAAGCTCGCCGATCAGGTGCGAAAGGATTTTCCCAACTGCATTTTCTTCACCAGCAAGCTGATTTTCGAGCGCGAAAACTGGCTCATCCGCCTGCTGCACAACCAGGCTCCCTTGGCGATACAGCGCCGCTTGCACCTGCAGGGCCTGCAAATGGTAATCTTGCCGATGAGGATTTGACCGCAACGGAGATACGCTATGACCCTGATAATGAAATCCGTGCTGATCACCGCCGGCCTCGGACTGCTGCTGATGATCGTCGAATGGAACATGATGCGCAAGAAAAAGGAAGGCATCACCGCGGCCGACAAGCGCAACCTGCGGGATTTGGTGTTCCTGACCGCGGGCGCGAGCGCACTGGTGGCTTTCATAGTCGCCAACGTGACCTAGACATCTGGCCCGGGCAAGCCAGACGCTCCGTCCGAGGTGGCGGATGCCGGCACCATGCCGCCATAGAATCAGCCGCGCCGGCGTGCGGCTTCGTAGAGCGGCATGACCGTCGGCAACAGCGATTCGATCTGCTCTCGGCGGCGCGCATCAAGCGGATGGCTGCTCAGAAACTCGGGGGCGCGCCCGCCGCTCGTTGCGTTGCTCATTTTCTGCCATAGACTGACCCCGGCGCGCGGGTCATAGCCGGCGCGTGCCGCGAGTTCCAGGCCGATGCGATCGGCTTCGCTTTCGTCGGTGCGGCTGAACTTGGTGGCAATCAACGCGTTGTAGCCGGCATTGGCGATATCGGCGGAGCCCTGGTCGAGGCCGAGCAGAGCGGCACCGACGCCGATCGCGGTCTGCGCGGCCATCGCTTGCGACACCTGCTCGCGCGAGTGCTCGCGCAGCGCGTGCGCAATCTCGTGCCCCATAATCACGGCGAGCTCGTCGTCGCTCAAGCGCAGTTGTTCAATCAGCCCGGAATAGAACATGATCTTGCCCCCGGGCATGCAGAAAGCGTTGAGCTCGTTGCCGCTGATCACGTTCACTTCCCATTTCCAGGCGGGCGCGTCGCGGCGGAAGACCGCGGTCTGCGGTTCGATGCGGCTCGCCACCGCGTGCACGCGCTGCAACATCGCCCCATCGCGGTTCAGCGCGCCTTTGCGCGCGGCGTCCGACCCCAGCTTGGCGTAGCTTTGGGCGGCCATCTGTTCGAGTTGCGCCGAGGACACGAGCATCAGTTGAGAGCGATCGGCGCCGACCGCGCCGCGCGCGGTCGTGGTCTGGCATCCGCCGAGCAATGCCGACGACAGAACCAGAGAAAATGCCGCGAAAATTCTGAAACCGGACATGGTTTGCTCCCGCAATTCAGCCACGAACCACCGAGCAAGCTCACACCCGGTCCGGAATTCGGTCGGAAAGGGTCCCGTCAGCGTCAATGAGGGTCGTCGGCGGCCGCTCCGACTGGGGGGAGCTCCTCGGCGAGTGTCGCCAGGAACTGCATCACGGCCGTGAAATTCTCTGCGGCCTGTTCATTCGTGATCAAACGGTGGCCGGGGCCGGGGAGCTCGGAGATCGCTGCGGCGCGCAAGTTGCCGTTCTTGTCGGTGAGATAGGAGTCGATCACAACGCCGCTCGGGGGTTCGCCGCTCGCATGCTTGACGGCGACGATGATATCCGTGGAGCCTTCTCTAAGCGGCACGAAGAAAGCGTACTTGCCGTCGGCTTGGGTGTTCACGATCTGCTTGGCAGGCATGTCGCTGGTCCCATCGCACATGGAGAAGATTGCGCATATTCCAGCACTGAGAACCGCCTCTTTCTCGGAGGCCAAGGTGCGCTGGATCAGCCGCGCCATCAACTCCTCGCTGATTATCGGCTCGGGAGCGGGCGTGCCCGCGGACTGGGCCCAAGTGGACGCAGGTGTCGCCATCAACAATAAGCACACGGTCAGGACGAATCTCGACATGCCTTTCATATTTCTGTCTCCGTTCGGTACACTGTGATGGGCTACTGCGCCGGCGCTAACTGTTCGGCTCACGCCAAGTCCGCCGCCCCGCCCATGCGGTCACCCTTTTCCTGTTTCACGAGAGCGCGGCTGTAGCAGGCGCCGGCAAACTTCGGATTGATCCCAATCGCACGCGTGTAGTCGGCTATGCGTATTGGTGGCGTGAAGTTTACCACAACGAGGTCCATGCGGCCAGGGCCGGTCTATTCCAATATGGTATGAGCCTGAACGGGGGATCCGACTTGACATAAATAGCTTCCGGGGTAGAATCCCAACCTGAGTTCACTGCCTATCGGCTTTGAACCTATCGAGGTCTCGGCCGCTGAACCCGCGTAGCGAATCAGCGGCCTTTGTTTTTCCTGGGCTCCCATCAGGGCGTCCCTCCCAGCAGTCGAATACACGCTTCCCGCGACCACGCCGGCGACATTCTGATCTTCCCGATGCTATTGTCCGCCTGGTAGCAGGTCACGAAATTGGCCTTGAGCGAACCATCGAGCTTGAGGCTCATCATTACGACTACGACGAAGTCCTCGTACACCACAGCCACGCGCCGGGTAGCGTCGTATTGACGCGAAGTCTTGTCCCACCCCTCGAACAGGGCGGCGTCGGGGTGTCCCAGCGTCGCCTTAATCCAGTCGATGCGTTGTGCGCGCACTTGGGAGAAGGCGTCCTTGCTTCCATCCCGCGCCGCGCTCTCGTAGAACATGTGCCCGAACTTGCCGGGCGCAAAATGCACGCGAATGCCGTCAACGGTCAGGATGTTCCCTCGACAGTAAACCCGCTCGTAGTGCGTACGGTATTCAGCGACCGTGGCGTAATGAACCAGAGGGGGCAACGCCATTACCAGCCTCCCTGCAGGCGGATCTTGAAGACGTTGAACTTTTCTTCCGCTTTGCGCGTCGGCGCCAACGCTCGGCCCAAAGCAGTTTCGAGACGTTGCACCACGACTGACTTGGCCGTACCGGCTCTCAGGGTGTCATTGATACGACTGCTTGCCGCTCCGAGCAGCAGATCGCAAAGTTGGATCAGCACCACCTCATGCGAAGGCAGGGACTGAACGTTTTCGATACTGGACGTGAGATTGGCTCTTGAAAGGCAGCGGGCAAGAACCGGCAGGCGCTTGGGATCTCGATTGCTCTTGGCGTCGCAGAAGATGCGGTAGTCGTTGAAATCCAGAATCCAATGGTGCAACAACTGATAGTAAAACTTGTAGAAGCCAAGCTCACCGTCGTTGTCGTGAAGTGCGAGATTAAGCTGTGTGTGATCAACAGCGATACAACGGAAACGCAGGTTGTCGCCATAACTGATGAAAAGATCGATAAGTTCGACGTAGAAGTCCTTGCGGTTCGGGGACACCTTGCTCCATTTGATTTCACCCCAAGCCTGGTGGCGTTGCCGCAGCGCGGTGACCCGCGCCTTTATCTCTTCGCGCAGATCTTCCGGTAACCAGACGCTGCCGATCATGAGGTGGCGGGCGCGTGGCTTTGCGGACGTCAGCACATCGGGGTTCGCCTCATCGCAATAGACTTCAAATTTCATCGCGCCCCTCCGTTCGACTAATCCAACACGACTAGAAACCGGGTTGCAACCGCCTCCGGCTTCACCGCACGAGTGTCACGGCTCCGATGCATCTTCACCAGGCCGTAGCCCTCCAGGTTCCTCAGGGTGCGTGAGAGGTTGCTTGCAGCGCGCCCGGAAAGTTCAGCCAGTTCCATCACCGTACGCGGCTTGTGTTCCTGAATGAGGCGTAGCAGCTCGCGGTTTTCGTCCGAGAGCACCCCCGCGAGTTGACGCCAGGAAGCAAACCAAACTGTTGGCCTGGGATCGTTCGAGCTTTGTGATATAAATTTGGTTTTGTGGACCGCGCGGATTCCTACAACCGTGCGCATCGAGTTGTCCTCCCTATCGTCATTTGATGCTATCACGCAGGCATATGATCTGTCTGGCAAGTCTCCGGACTACCGCTTTCCCTTTTCTCTTCGCAATCCGTCGCCATAACCGCTCGAGGCCTGCCATCGGCGCCGGCCCCTGAGTCATGGTGCGCGAACCAGTGTGTGCCAGGTTCGCACCCGGTTTCATTCGTCGCAGTGCTGTCCATTCGGCGCATACCCAGCACTCAGGCGCAGCGGCGCACTGCGCATAAACAGAGAAAAGAGAGCAATTCGCGCCAGAAACGCGTCGGCAACGGGCGTGCGACTGGCATGCCGACCTTCGCCCCAGAGCGCGGAACCGCGCCAAGCGTGGCCCTTCAGGCGGCACAAAAAAGGTCCAGAGGGCGCCTGGAATTTTTGAAATGGTGGAGTGGAGGAGGATCGAACTCCCGACCTCCGCATTGCGAACGCGGCGCTCTCCCAGCTGAGCTACCACCCCGTGGAGGTGCGGATTTTAGCCTTATTCCGGGCCGGCGACAACGCGCCGGTTGCCGCCTGCGCCGGGGCCGGGATATCATGGTCCTCAATTCAACTCACCACCCTCCGGAGCCCGCATGCAGATCAACCCGCCTTTCGGCTACAAGAATATCGTACCGCTGTACAAGAACAACAAGGTAAGACTGCCCGCGCCGGGTGCTGTGCCTGAGTTCTGCAGCAATCTCAACGCGATTCCGATCAGCTATACGGAGTTTTCGCCGGCCTGCCGGGATTATCCTCTGGTATTTACCAGCGGCGACAACGGCCGGACCTACGCCCCGGTGGCGGTGTTGGGGCTCGCCGGCGGCGAGAACCTGTTCCTCGAGCACGGCGCCTGGGACAAGAACGTCTACGTGCCGGCCTACGTGCGGCGCTACCCCTTCTGCATGGCGCGGGTAAACCTGGACCAGGTGGAACAGGCAGACCGCTTGATCTGCGTCGAAAAGGATTTCCTCGACGACAAGGGCGAAACGATGTTCGATGCCGAAGGCAAGCCGCTGCCGCAGTGGCAGCCGATCGAAAAGCTGCTGCAGGAGTATGAAGCCGACCTGGAGCGCAGCCGCGAGATGTCCGCCATCCTCTCGGATTATGCGCTGCTCGAGCCGTTCTCGATGCAGGCGCAGACCAAAGCCGGCGCGGCGATGAACCTGACCGGCATGTACCGCGTGGGAGAACAGAAGATGGAATTTCTCAACGCCAACCAGTGCAAGAATCTGATCAAGAAAGGCGTGATGGGGCGCATTTACGCCCACTTGATTTCGCTGGACAACTTCGCGCGGCTGCTCGACCGTAAAGTCGTCAAGAGCGCGAGCGCCGCATCTCAGGGTACCTAACAATACGAGGGGACACATCCCCTCGTGCTCCCCTGAATCAGCCGCCTGACGGCGATTCTGTTAGGCGCTCTTAGCAGTTCGACGACGCTCGCCTGAGCCGGTCGTTCACGCCTTGCCACTCGGGTGTTGCGGGCGGCGTCTCCACCAGAATCAGCGCGCAGTCCAGGGCGTCGAGGCGGCGCAGGCCGGCGTAGAGTTCGCGCGCGTAGCCTGCCGCCGCGCGCGGCGCCGTCTGCCAGCTGACGTATTTCAGGCCTTGAGGCGCTTCCGCGCGCGCGAGCACGGCGAGCTTTTTTCCGCCCAGCGCGGCGAGCCGTGCCGGCAGTTCCGCGGCAGCCACGAGTTCCAGCGGCGTGCGCGGTGCGTAGTGGCTCGCCTGCGCACCCGGCACGCGCGGCGCGGCTGCATCCGGCTGCGCCACTTCATGGCCGAGGACCGCGGCGATCTGCGCCGGCGTGATCTGACCTGGGCGCAGCAGCACCGCGCGCGCGCGCGACAGGTCGACGATGGTCGATTCGATGCCCACGCCGCATTCGCCGCCGTCGAGCACCCACTCGACGGCATCGCCCAGTTCGGCGCGCACATGCGCGGCCGTGGTCGGACTGATGCGACCGAATTTGTTGGCCGAGGGCGCGGCCACGCCGCTGAAATTGCGTCCGTCCGCTTCCCCGGCAAAGGCTCTCAGTAATTCGAGCGCGACCGGATGCCCGGGAACGCGCACGCCCACCGTGTCCTGCCCGCCGGTGACGCAATCGGGCACGCCGTGCGCGCGCTTCAGGATCAGAGTGAGCGGACCGGGCCAGAACGCCGCGGCCAGCCTGTGCGCGGCCGCAGGAATCTCTCTTGCCCAGCGCGGCACGAACTCGATGCCGGGAAGATGCACGATCAGCGGGTGGTCCTGCGGTCGGCCCTTGGCGGCGAAGATTCCGGCCACCGCGGCGGGATTGGACGCATCGGCGCCCAGGCCATAGACGGTTTCCGTGGGAAACGCCACCAAAGCGCCGGCCCTGAGGATCGCCGCGGCGCGCGCGATATCCTCCCCGGTAGGAACCATTTCACGCCCCGGCAAGCAGCCGCAGCGCTTCGCTGTATTTCTCGGCGGTCCTGGCGATGATGTCGGCGGGCAGGCGCGGCGCCGGCGCTTTCTTGTTCCACGGCTGCCGTTCCAGCCAGTCGCGCACGAATTGCTTGTCGAACGAAGGCGGGCTCATGCCGACTTTGTATTCCGCCATCGGCCAGAAGCGCGAGGAATCGGAGGTGAGGATCTCGTCGATCAGATAGACGCGGCCGGCGTCATCCGTGCCGAACTCGAACTTGGTATCGGCAATGATGATGCCGCGCGTGGCGGCGTACTCCGCGGCATGGGTATAGACGGAAATCGCCGCGTCACGCACTTCGCCCGCGGCCTTCTTGCCGATCTGCGCCTCGACCTGGGCGAACGAAATATTCTCGTCGTGATGGCCCGCCGGCGCCTTGGTCGAGGGCGTGAACAGGGTCTGCGGCAGCTTTCCGGCTTCCTTCAATCCCGCTGGCAGCGCTATGCCGCACAGGGCGCCGGTTTTCTGGTAGTCCTTCCAGCCCGAGCCGATAATGTAGCCGCGCACGATGGCTTCGACCGGAAGCGGCTTGAATTTTCTTACCACCATGGCGCGGCGGCGCACCTGGGCGCGCTCGGCTTCACCGCTCACCACTGATTCCGGATCGATGCCGGTCATGTGGTTGGGCACGAGATGGCCGAGCTTGCCGAACCAGAAATTGGACAGGGCCGTGAGCACCTCGCCCTTTCCCGGGATCGGGTCGTCGAGAATGACATCGAAGGCAGACAGGCGGTCGGTCTGGATCACCAGCAGCTTATCCTCGCCTAAGGCATAGATGTCGCGCACCTTGCCGCGGTGCAGGAAGGGCAGGCTGCTGATCGAGGTTTGCAGTAAGGTAGTCATCGCTTTTTTCCCGGTGAGATGGATCAGGTGATAGGGGATGAGGAAAAGGCTGGCGTGCGCGGGGCCTGCCGCAAACGCCGTCTTTCAGAGCTCCGGCAACTTTGTCCGTTTCACGGCATCGGCCTGCTTGGCGCGAAAAGCCTTCAGGCGCCGCGCCAGGCCCGCGTCATTCAGGGCAAGCATCGCCACCGCAAACAATCCCGCGTTGGCAGCGCCCGCCTCGCCGATGGCGAAGGTCGCGACCGGTATGCCCTTGGGCATCTGCACCATGGACAGCAGCGAATCCAGGCCTTTCAGGTATTTGGAGGGAATGGGCACGCCCAGCACCGGCAGCGGCGTCTGCGCCGCGACCACGCCGGCGAGGTGCGCAGCACCGCCCGCGCCGGCGATGAAAGCCTTGCAGCCGCGCCGTTCCATGTCTTCGATCCAGGCCTCGAGCTCGGCCGGGGTGCGGTGCGCCGACAGAGCCCTGGCTTCGTATTCAATGCCGAAATCCTTGAGCTGCTTCGCCGCCTCTCGCATCACGTCCCAGTCGGAGGTGCTGCCCATCACTATGCCCACGACGCTCATCTTTCTTTTCCTTTCCTCACCTGCATCGGATATTCCTTCTTTCAGAATATTCGCCATTGCAACCTCCGCGTCTGGCCGCAATCGCAGCCGGTCGCATCCCCGCGAAGCGGGGCCCCTGCTCCCTGCTCATGCGGCCGCACTCATTTCACGACCTGCGACAGCTCTCCGCGCCCGTAGCGCTGCGCCATGGCCTCCAGCGCCACCGGCTTGATCTTCGACGCCATGCCGGCACAACCGAACTGCTCGTAGCGCTGTTTGCACAGGGCCTTGGCCGCCGCGCGCGCCGGCTTGAGGTAGTCGCGCGGATCGAATGCGCTCTTGTTCTCGTTCATGTATTTGCGGATGGCGGCGGTCATCGACAGACGAATGTCGGTATCGATGTTGATCTTGCGCACGCCGTGCTTGATGCCTTCCTGAATTTCCTCCACCGGCACGCCGTAGGTCTCCTTCATCTCGCCGCCGTTGGCGCGGATGATCGCGAGCTGATCCTGCGGCACCGAGGAGGATCCGTGCATCACCAGGTGCGTGTTGGGAATGCGCTTGTTGATCTGCTTGATGCGGTCTATGGCGAGAATGTCTCCCGTGGGCTTGCGCGTGAATTTGTAGGCGCCGTGCGAAGTGCCGATGGCAATGGCGAGCGCGTCGAGCTGGGTTTTCCCGACGAAGTCCGCGGCCTGATCCGGGTCGGTCAGCAGCATTTCGCGCGTCATCCTGCCCTCGGCGCCGTGCCCGTCCTCCTTGTCGCCCTGCATGGTCTCGAGCGAACCGAGACAGCCGAGCTCGCCCTCGACCGTCACGCCGATGCGGTGGGCCGCGGCGACGACCTTGCGCGTCACCTCGACGTTGTAGTCGTAATCGGCGATGGTTTTCCCGTCTTCGCGCAGGCTGCCGTCCATCATGACGCTGGAAAAACCGAGTTTCATCGCCGATTCGCAAATGAGAGGCGACTGACCGTGGTCCTGGTGCATCACGATCGGCACCTTGGGATAGGTCTCGATCGCCGCCTGAATCAGGTGCTTGAGAAAGAGTTCGCCCGCGTATTTGCGCGCCCCGGCCGAAGCCTGCATGATCACCGGGCTGTCGGTCTCGCTCGCAGCCTCCATGATGGCTTGCACCTGCTCCAGATTGTTGACGTTGAATGCCGGCAGGCCATAGCCGTTCTCGGCGGCATGGTCCAGCAACTGGCGCATGGAAACGATGGGCATGATCGATACTCCTTGAACTAGCTCGGAATCTTCCGAGGAGGAGGGCGCCCTCGGTCCGCCGCACCCGGGTGCGGCGGAAAAATCGTATTCTACCGGAGACGGATGAGGTGCGTAGGCTCCACCGGTTGAGCTAACCCGGTCTAGCGGGAACCAAACAGGCTCGCTCGCCTGTAACATATTTTCGGATAGACTCGCGCTTGACCTCGCTACCCAATATGGGTATTGTACTACCCATCATGGGTAGCCATATTTTTCTCCTGCCGCTGTTCGGCAAGACGCGGCAGGCGCTGTTGTCGCTGCTCTATACTCACCCCGACGAATCCTTCTTCCTGGAGCAGTTGATCCAGGCTGCGGCGCTCGGCCGCGGCACGGTGCAGCGTGAGCTCGCGTTTCTCGCGCGTGCCGGCATCGTGCGCCGCACGGTGCAAGGGCGGCAGGTATATTTCCAAGCCGACCCGGACTGTCCGGTATATGCCGAGCTGAAAGGTCTGGTCGTCAAGACCGTCGGGGTCGCCGACGCACTGCGTGCCGCCCTCGCGCCGCTTGCCGCGCGCATACGCGTGGCCTTTGTGTACGGCTCGGTCGCCCGCGGCGAGGAGCGGCGCGCAAGCGACATCGATGTCATGGTCGTCGGCGAGGTGTCGTTCGCCGAGACGGTGGAGGCGCTCGGCCCGGCCCAGGAGATGCTGCGGCGCGAGATCAACCCTTCGGTCTATCCAGCAGCGGAGTACGGCGCCAAGCTGGCGGCGAAACATCATTTTCTCGGTAGCGTGTTGAAGGGTGAAAAGATCTTCCTTATCGGGGACGAACGTGAGCTTGCGCGACTGGCTAAAAAATAGCTGGCTGACGGAACACGCGACGAGCCCGGAAGAAATCGCTGCGCTTCTGGCTTTGGTCGAGCGCGACCTCGCCAACGCGCAGCTTACCGGCCTTTCCTCCGACTGGAAGCTGAACATCGCCTACAATGCCGCCCTGCAGGCTGCCACCGCTTCACTCGCGGCAAGCGGCTTCCGCGCGACGCGCGAGCAACACCATTACCGCACCATTCAGAGCCTGGCATTGACCATCGGCTGGCCAGCGGAGCGCGTCAACCAGTTCGACCGCTATCGCAAGAAACGCAACATCGGCGGCTACGAGATCGCGGGCTTGGTGTCGGAACAGGAAGCGCGCGAGATGCAGCGCCTCGCCGAAAGTTTGCGCGCCGAGGTGCTCGTCTGGCTGCGTAGCAATCACCCCGGACTGCTGCCTCGGTGAGCCTTGTCTGCTCACCACAGCGTCGACAAACACAAACGGAAAGCGCCAGAGCCTGGCGCCACTTCCGCATTGGGGAGTACTGTTAGGGTGGATTAGAAGTGAAGATGCAGTCCAGGATACGGGGTTAGGTCGAGGTCCGCGAAGACTGTTGGCTATGCGCCTTCAAACTTGTGATGCTGACGATGCCAGGCGAGGGATTGTGGATCAGGCAAGAAATGAAGGTTCGCGGGGCGAAGCATTTCGCGTCCTGCCATTTTCTTGAGCAAGTAAGCCTCCTCACCGACCTCCTCGAAGCGGTGTTCGGCAACGATCACGCGTAAATCGCTTGTGATCGACCGGAAGCCGCGGTCAAACAACCAGTGTGCAGTTTTTGACAGTGCGATGCCATTTGTTGGGTGGTTACTGCCGCCCTTTTTAAATAGCGGCTTTCGACACATCAGCGGTTCTTGCCTGAAAAATCTAAGCCCGGCGATGCTCGCCGACCTTGACGATCTTCATCGTGTTGGTGCCGCCGGCCTGGCCGATGGGCTCGCCGATGGTGAGCACGATCAGATCACCTTTTTGCACCAGGCCGAAATTCAGCAACATATTTTCCGCCTCTTCCGCCAATTCCTCGCGGTCGCTGCCGGCGTAGTTCACCATCAGCGGATAGGTATCGCGGAACAGCGCACAGCGGTAGCGCGTGGCGGTGCGCGTGGTCAGCGCGTAAATCGGGACGCCGCAGTTCAGGCGCGACATCCACAACGCGGTCGAGCCCGACTCGGTCAACGCCGCGATCGCCTTGACCTTGAGGTGGTAGGCGGTGAACAGCGCCGCCATCGCGATCGACTGGTCGACGCGGGTGAAAACGCGGTCGAGAAATTCGCGATCGAGCGTGACCGGTTCGGAGTCTTCGGCGACGACGCAGATGCGTGCCATCGACGCGACGGTCTCGACCGGGTACAGGCCGATTGCGGTCTCGGCCGAGAGCATCACCGCGTCGGTGCCGTCGAGCACGGCGTTGGCGACGTCGGACACCTCGGCGCGGGTCGGCACCGGGCTCGCAATCATGGATTCCATCATCTGCGTCGCGGTGATGGTGAGCTTGTTGCGCTCGCGCGCCATGCGGATCATGCGCTTTTGCAGCGCCGGCACCGAGGCGTCGCCGACTTCAACCGCGAGATCGCCGCGCGCCACCATGATGCCGTCACAGGCCGACATGATGTCCTCCAACGCCCCGGGTTCAACCGCCTCGGCGCGCTCGATCTTGGCGATCAAAAAAGTCTCCCCGCCTGCGGCGCGCAGCAATTGCCGCGCCCGGTACATGTCGGCGCTCGACTTGGGGAACGACACCGCGAGGAAGTCCACCTTGATCATGGCGGCGGTGTGGATGTCTTCCATGTCCTTGGACGTGAGCGCCACCGCGGTCAGCCCGCCGCCGCGGCGGTTGATGCCCTTGCTATTCGACAACACGCCGCCGTGGTGCACGCGGCAATGCACTGCATTGCCCGCCACCTGCTCGACTTCGAATTCGATGCGGCCGTCGTCGAGCAGCAGCACGTCGCCCCGGCTCACGTCGCGCGGCAGCTCCTTGTAATCCAGGCCGACGCACTCTTCGTCGCCGAGCTCGCAATCGGCATCGAGGATGAAAGCATCGCCTGCCTTGAGCGTGACTTTGCCCTCGCGGAACCTGCCGATGCGGATTTTCGGGCCCTGCAGATCGCCCATGATGCCGACGGTGCGGCCGGTTTTGCGGCAGACCTCGCGCACCACTTCGGCGCGCCGCAGGTAGTCCTCCGCCGTGCCGTGCGAGAAATTGAAGCGCACGACATCCACGCCCGCGAGGAACATGCGCTCCAGGATTTCGGGGCTGCTCGATGCGGGGCCGAGGGTAGCGACGATTTTCGTGCTGCGCGTCATATTCGCGTCATCCTGGGACAGACCTGCTTTTCCTTACCGGATCGCTCGTGAAGCTTGACGACACCTTGAGTTTAGCATCACTCTGAAAGACTTTGTCTTACGCGCCTCAGGTCGCGGCGTTTCCCTGGAAACGCATTGCAACGACCGCGCTGGATTGCCGAGACTGATGCGACGCGTCGGCTTACTTGCAGCGCAAATTCGCGGACATCTGCTCCAGCGGCTCCGTGCAATCGCGCTCGGCGATGGCGCGGCCCTCGGCCAGTTCCGGCGGCTTGCGCGAGGAAGCACCGTCGTTTGAGCGCAGGTAACTGTCGTGGATGCCGGCCATCATGTAGCCGAGGAAGAACAGGCCAAAATAGGCGTTGGGACTCATCTCCGCCTGAATCGCTGCCGCAGCGTAGGGACTGCCCGCAGTCGGCGCGCTCCCGCCGAGCACGGGCGAATTGGTAGTGCGCAGGCTAACCGAGGTCGTCGCGCAGCCTGTGAGCAGCACGCAAGCGACGAGTGGCGCGAACGCCAATTGGAATCTCATGCTTTCATTCTAGACCCGCCCCCGGCGCAGCGAAAGCAGCCGGATGGATACGCTTCAGGCACTCAGTCGCTGTTATAGCGGTTTTCGAGTTTGCGCACGATTTCGCTCAGCACCGCGCGGAACTGGGCGTCGTCGCATCCCATCAGCACGGCATCATCGAGCGCGTCCTGGCAAAGCTGCCGGATCTCGTCCAGATTTTCGCGCATCACCTTCAGTTTTTCGACGCACGTGACCACCTCGCCTTGCGGCGAGCGCCATACCGGGTCTGGAATGTCTGCCATATTGGAGAAAATCGGGTGGTGTTGACGAAAACCTCGGTCTTTCGCGCCCGCGCGAGCAGGGCGAGCACGGAGGCCGCGGCGAACTGCTATTCATTATAAAAGATCTCTACAGGCAGCGGCAGGATATTGGTCTGTCCGCGGATGTGGCCTGACACCACCGACACGGCGCCCGCCGCCCGCACCACTTTATTTGCCCATCACCTCGCCGAACAATACCCATTGCTTGCCGTCGAAGCGCTGCAAACGCAGCGACTCGAACGGGTAGTAATCGTTCGCGCTGGTATTGATCGTGACCCCAGGCAAGGCGACATCCAGTTGCAGATCCCTTAGGTTGGCTGCCTGGCGCATGATGTTCTCCCGCGTCAGGTCGTCGCCCGCCTGTTTCAATACCTGCGCCAGGATTTGCGCGAGTCCGTAACCGTACACGTTGAGGCTGTCGGTCTGGCTGCCTTGCGGGTAATATTTCTGCATGAACGCCCTCCATTGCCTGATCGCCGGGTCGTTCTGCCATTGCGTATCGCTTGGATCCTTGAGATAGGCGACCGTGATCAAGCCGACCGATTTTTCCAGTCCGGCCGGCGTCAACACCGAACCGACCGAGAACGACACGGTGTTGAGGTACTGAAGCGGGCGCCAGCCGATGTCGTAGGCCTTGCGAATCGCCATGGCGGCGAACTTCGGCGTCGTGACGTTGAAAAACACATCCGCGCCAGAGGCTTTCAATTGCACGATCTGCGAATCCACGGTCGGATCGCTTAGCTCATAGGAAACTTCGGCAACGATCTGCTTTGCCTTGTCGCCGAGGCCGTCCTTGAAGCCCTTGAGATAGTCCTTGCCGTAGTCGTCGTTCTGATAGAGCACGCCGATCCTGGCGCCCGGCTTGGTCCTGAGAATGTGCCGGCCGTAGATCCTGCCCTCGGTCTGGTAATTCGGCTGGCCGCCGATGGTCCAGGGAAAGTTATTCGGGTCGCCCCACCTGCTCGCGCCCGTGGCGACAAACAACTGCGGCACCTTGTTCGCATTCATGTATTTCTGGATCGCAGAATTCGACGCCGTGCCAAGCGGATTGAAGATCAACAAGACTTGATCCTGCTCGACCAGACGCCGCGCCATCTCCACCGCTTTCGGCGGGCTGTAGCCGTCGTCGACGCTGACGAAATCAATCTTGCGCCCGTTGATGCCGCCCTCGTCGTTGATTTTCCTGAAGTACGCTGCTTCGACCTTGCCGATGGTGGCGTAAGCCGATGCCGGCCCGCTGTAGGGCATGATGTTGCCGATCTTGATCTCGGTGTCGGACGCGCCCGGATCGTATTTCTTCTGCGCCGGCGCAGGCATGGTCATAACGATAAGAGCAAGTGCCGCTGAACAGACTGAACTAAGCAAACGATAGTCTGACATGAGAACCTTTCCTGGTTGCGGACAGATTCATCGGGCTCGATGCCTGATATCGCCCTGGCCCTTGATCCGCGCCCATGCAATGCGAATGGCGCCGGCCACACCGAGCGGCATCAGATACATGAACCCGATCAGGAATACGCCATAGATCGCCCACGGCGCGGCTGTCGAAATCTGGTCGGCGATATTGGGCACGAACTGGATGAATATCGCACCGTACACCGCGCCCGAAATCGACGCCAGCCCGCCGATCACGATGCCGACCAGGAATGCGATCGACAGGAAGATCGAGAAACTGTCGGGTGCGACGAACTGCACCGCGATCGCGCCGAGCGCGCCGGCGACACCGGTATACATCGCGCTCACGCCGAAGGCGAGCGACTTGTACAGCGCATTATTCACGCCCATGGCTTCGGCAGCGACCGGCTGATCCCGAATCGCCACCAAAGCGCGCCCGACCCGGCCGCGCAGCAGGTTTGCGCCGAGCGCGAACATCGCGAGCATGACCACGAGACAAAAGAAATACAGCCACTGGTCCGGGCTGATCGGCAGGCCGAAAGGCGGGTCGGGCTTGAGAATGACCATGCCCTGGACGCCGCCGGTCCAGTGCTCTAGGTGCTTGTACTTGAGCAACTGCGGCATCGCCACGCCGAGGGCGAAAGTGACGAGCGCGAGATACAGCCCTTCGAGCCGCAACGCCGGCAGGCCGAAAAGGAAGCCGGCCGCAAGGCACACGACCCCGGCAGCGGGGACGGTGAGCCAGTAGGGCACGCCGAACTTGTCCATCAGAATCGCCGCGACGTAGGCGCCGATGGCGTAGAACGCGCCATGGCCGAGCGAAATCTGGCCGTTGTAGCCGGTCAGGATGTTGAGCCCCAGCAGCGCGATCGCATACACCAACACCAGCGTGAACTGGAAGATGCGGTAGTTGCTCACCAGAAACGGCAGCGCGCACGCGAGCATGAGCAGCAGTGCGAGGCCGATGATGCGCCCCGTGTCCGATGCGACGAGCGTTGCGGCCGGTGTCGCGCCGCCGGAGGATGCGGTTGTCATGCGCCTATACCCTGTTTACATGAACTTTGCCGAACAGCCCGGAGGGCCGGATCAGCAGCACGCCGATGATCAGCCCCAGTGCCACCGACAGCTTGAGCTCGTTGCCGATGACGTAGGCGCCGAGCAGGTTCTCCAGCACACCGACGATGAAGCCGCCGAGCACCGCACCGCCGGGACTGTCGATGCCGCCGACCAGCGCCGCCGCGAAGGCGTAGAGCAGGATGCCCGCCATCATGTTAGGGTCGAGATAGACCGTGGGCGCGACCATCATGCCGGCGATCGCGCCGATCGCCGCCGCGAGTCCCCAGCCGAGCGCGAGCATCCGGCCGACGCGAATGCCCACCAGGCGACCAGCCTCCGGGTTCTGCGCCGCCGCGCGCATCGCCAGGCCCAGCGGGGTGTAGCGGAAAAATGCGTAGACCAAAGCCAGCACCACCAGGGTGACGCCAACGGCGCCGAGCTCGTGCGCGGAAAAGAAATGACCGCCAAAGTGAATCGGTTCCTTCGGAAACGGGCTCGGAAACACCTTGATGGTGTAGGTGTAGATCCAGCCAGCGAGGCTGTTGAATATCACCAGCAGCCCGATGAACACCACCACCACGGCGAGCACCGGCGCCTGCTCCACCGGACGCACGATGACGCGCTCGATCAGCACGCCGAGGGTAAAGGCGATCACGACGGTCAGGAAAAACGCCCCCCAGTAAGGCACGCCCGCCTCAATCAGGGTCCAGGCGATGTACGTGGAGAACATGGCGAGTTCGCCCTGGGCGAAATTCACCAGGTGCGTCGCCTGGTAGATCATCACCAGCGCCAGCGCGAGGCTGGCATAGATGCCGCCGGTGGCGAGGCCGGCGAATACCTGGTTCAGAAAGGCATCCATTGGCGCGCCCCTTTGTCCGACATGGACTAATAGCCCAGATACGAGCGCCGCACGGCGTCGTTCTGCTTGATTTCGGCCGAGGTCCCGGAGAGCACCATATGACCGGTCTCGATCAGATAGGCATGGTCCGCGAGGTCCAGCGCCATCGCCGCATTCTGCTCGACCAGCAGGATGCTGACCTTCTCGCTCCGGTTGATCGCGCGCATGATGCCGAAAATCTCGCGCACCACCAACGGCGCCAGCCCGAAAGACGGCTCGTCGAGCAGCAACAGCCGCGGCCGCAGCATCAAAGCGCGCGATAACGCCAGCATCTGCTGCTCACCGCCCGAGAGCGTGCCGGCTTGCTGGTGGCGGCGCTCCTTCAGGCGCGGGAAATACGCGTAGATGCGCTCGAAATCCTGCTCCACCGCGCGCTTGTCCTTGCGCACATAGGCGCCCAGGCGCAGGTTTTCTTCGGTGGAGAGATTGACGAAAGTGCCGCGGCCGTCAGGGACGTGGGCGATGCCCAGGCGCACGATGTCCTCGGTCGCGCGGCCCTCGATGCGCGCGCCGCCGAAGCGGATCTCGCCCGTGGTCTGCACCATGCTGCAAAGCGCGCGCAGCGTCGTCGTCTTACCGGCGCCGTTGGCGCCGAGCAGCGCCGCGATCGAGCCCTCCTCAAGGGCAAAGTCGATGCCGTGCAGCACCCGCGTCGACCCGTAGGCGGCGTGCAGTTTGGAAACTTCCAGCAGCGCCGCCATCAGGCGCTGTTCCCGAGGTAGGCCCGTACCACTTCCGGGTGCTGCTGCACCTCGGCCGGCGAGCCCTCCGCGATCTTGCGCCCGAAGTCGAGCGCGACCACCTTGTCCGAGACGCTCATTACCAGGCTCATGTGGTGCTCGACCAGAAGCACGGTGACACCCAACCGGTCGCGGATGTCGCGGATCAGTTGCCCGAGCTCGTCCACTTCCTCGTGATTGAGGCCGCTCGCCGGCTCGTCCAGCAACAGCAGCTTGGGCTCACTGGCGAGCGCACGCGCGAGTTCGACGCGCTTTTGCGTGCCGAAGGGAAGATCGGACACGCGCTCGTTGGCCACCGGCGCAAGGTCGAGGAACGCGGCCAGCTCGCGCACTTTTTCCGCAGACGAGCGCTCCTCGCGCGCCACCCGCGGCAGGCGCAGGGCATTGGAGATAAAACCGCTCCGAGTGCGACCGTGGCGGCCCAGCATTACGTTGTCGAGAACCGTCATGGTGCGAAACAGCGCCAGGTTCTGAAAGGTGCGGCCGATGCCCGCTGCGGCGATGCGGTGCCGTGGGATGGCGAGCAAGGGCCGGCCGTCGAACACGATCCGCCCGCTCGCGCAGGCGTAGAGCCGGGAGAGGCAGTTGAACAGCGTGGTCTTGCCGGCGCCGTTGGGCCCGATCAAGCCCGCGATCTGCCCCGCGGCAATGTCGAAGGAAACGCCGTCGAGCGCCACGATGCCGCCGAAGTGCACCGACACGCCGCTAACGGTCAGGATGTACGGCGGCATGAATAGGGGGCGCGCAGTTCGGCTTCGACGTCGGGTTGGTCGCTCACCTCCGGCTCGCTCGCCTCAAGATCGCGCCCGTTCGAGGATGCGGTCCGCAACGAAAGGATTCGATTCGCGTTCCTCGCCAAAGGTCGAGGTCGGCCCGTGGCCGGGAACGAAAGTCACATCCCGTCCCAGCGGCCAGAGCTGCTCACGGATGGAGCGGACGAGCGTGGCGTGATCGCCGCGCGGCAGGTCGGTGCGCCCGATCGAACCGGCGAACAGCACATCGCCCACCAACGCCAGGCGCTGCTCGGGGCTGAAAAAAATCACGTGGCCGGGCGTGTGCCCCGGGCAGTGGCGCACCTGCAGCGCCACCTTGCCAAAGCGCACGCTGTCGCCTCCAAGCAACCAGCGCGCCGGCGTGAACGAGCGCAATTGCGGAAAACCGAAGCGCAGGCCTTGCTGCGGCAGGTCCTCGATCAGGAAGCGGTCATCGATATGCGGCCCCTCGACCGGCAGGCCGAACTCCCGCGCCAACTGCGCCGTCCCGCCGCAATGATCGATGTGACCATGAGTGAGCAGGATTTTCTCCAGTTCCGCGCCCCGCTCCTTCACCGCATCGAGTATCAGCGCGAGGTCGCCGCCGGGATCGACCACCGCGGCTTTATTCGTTTGTTCGCACACCAGCAGCGAGCAGTTCTGCCGGAACGGGGTCACCGGAATGATTGCGACTTTCATGCATATTTGGGGAGCCGATAGCTTGTAGGCTCGGCCACCGTCAGCGCACGCGGATCGCGTTACCGTAGCATAGGATCGCGGGCTCCCGGCTCCTTGACCAGGTGAAATGACCCTGATCTCTGCAGCTCACGTTGATCAGCCCGTTCGCGCCCAGGCGGGCCGCCTCGGCCTGCAGAGCGGCGATGCCCGCGGCCTCGCTCGATTCGCACCGAAGCCGGAAGGCGGTACGCCAAGAATCCACCCATAGGTAGCGCACGACCTCATATTGGCCCTGCACGAGTTGCTCAGGTTCGTAGACCTTGACTTCGGCGGCCTGCCTTTCGACGCCACTCTGAGGAGCGCTGGCGCAGCCGCAGAGCGCGCATGCCGCGACCGCGACAAGCGCTGAAAAGCGTGAGCTTCGGAGTTTCATCTTGATTTCTCCCCGGGGGCGGGCGCGATGGCCGTAGCGACAATTATACTTCCGGAACTCGCCGAGTCACAGCCCGCCCGCCTGCGGGACAACCAGGGAAACTCAAGCTGCGCGTTCCTGCGCTGATCAACCCGACGCGCAGCCGGTATTTTTACCCTGCGGGCAAACGATCCTTGATCTGGAGGCGGGCCCCCTCGAACGCATCGCGCACTGCAAGGTAGATGTCCCCGCCGTGCTCGCGGTTGATCACAACCTCCGTCCCCGGCAACGTGATCGCTACGGGATTGCGCATTGCTCCCGCCCGTTACAGCCCGTTACGGCTCAGTTGTATTCGTCGTAATAGGGGGGCAGCCTTCTGCCGCCGTCGCCCTGGACGATGCGCTGGCAATCGATCTCGTCATCGCGTTCGTCGGGAACTTGTGCGCTTTGCTCCCAGGCTTCGGCTGCCGTGGCCGCCGTGCGTCCCCGCCTGCCTCGTGGTGTGGCAGCGTGCTTGCGCGCCGCGTTGCGGACTTTGCCGGATTTCGATTTGGCGCCCATTGCGTCCTCCTGGTACGGGTTCGATTGCATCGTAGCGACAATCGCTGCGGCGCTGTTGATATTCGTCAACAAACCCGTTGCTTAGCGCTTGCCGCCGGCCGATGCCCATGATTTCCCTATAATCCCGATCGTCGCAGCGCGATCTCTTTTATACTGGCGCGGCAACGAGGGGGTTCCATTTGCGGCAACAGCCGGCCCAGCCTAACCCGCACGCAGGCGCTGTGCCGCCGCCGAAGCGCGGGCGACGCCTAGCCTAGCCTAGCAGTTTGTTGAAATTCGGCTCGTAGGCCGTATTTGATGTCGACGGCAATTTGTAAGTCGTTGAAATATAAGATCGTGCCAAATGCATATTTGCTCTTTTGGAGCGTATTTCGTCGAATTTCAACAAACTG
>JAZDIA010000020.1:0-3518 GCA_043805375.1 Pseudomonadota bacterium | reverse complement strand
CCGCCCGCCACGCCGCCGAAGGCAGCGCCCATGGCAAAGGCGAGCAGCTTGATGCGCGTGGTGTCAATCCCCATGGCACGCGCCGCCACTTCGTCCTCGCGCACCGCTTCCCAGGCGCGCCCGATGCGCGAGTCTTGCAGGCGCACGTTCACGAAGATGACCCCGAGCAATACCGCAAGCAGCAGGTAGTAGTACTTGATCGGTCCGCTGAACGTCAGGCCGAGCAAAGTGTCGGCGCGGGAAAAATCCAGTCCCCCCAAGCGGAAAGGGTCGATGCGGGCGATGCCGCGCGGCCCGTTGGTGATGTTGACGGGCGAGCCCAGGTTGTTGAGGAAAATGCGCACGATCTCACCGAAGCCGAGGGTGACGATGGCGAGGTAATCGCCGCGCAGCTTCAGCGTGGGCGCGCCGAGCAGCACCCCGAACAGCGCGGCCACCAGCGCGCTCAGGGGAAGAATGACCCAGAACGGCCAATGAATGCCGAACTGCGGCGAAGCAAGCAGCGCGTAGACGTAGGCGCCGACTGCAAAGAACGCGATGTAACCGAGGTCGAGCAGTCCGGCAAATCCCACCACGATGTTGAGGCCCAGCGAAAGCAGAATGAAAAGGATGGCGAGATTGGTGATGCGCACCCAAGCCGTGCCGAAGGCGGCGAGCGCGAACGGCAGCGCGAGAAGCGAGAGCGCAATCAGCACAGCGCCCGCTGCCACCCGCCTGCGATCCGCCACGCCCCTCATGCCCCGTCACCCACGCGCTCGCCGAGCAAGCCGGAAGGCCGCAGCACCAGAACGAGTATAAGCACCAAGAACGCGAACACGTCCTGGTAATTGGAACCGAAGACATTATCGGTGAGATCGCCGATATAGCCGGCGCCAAGGGATTCGACCACGCCGAGCACGACGCCCCCCAGCATGGCTCCGGGAAGGTTGCCGATGCCGCCAAGCACCGCGGCGCAGAAGGCCTTGAGCCCGAGCGGGGCGCCCATGGTGTAGTGCGCGATCCCGTAATAGCTCGCCACCATCACGCCCGCCACGGCGGCGAGCCCTGCGCCGATCACGAAAGTGAGCGCGACGATGCGATCGACGTCGATTCCCATCAATCCGGCGATCTGAGGATTCTGGGCGGAGGCGCGCATCGCCGCACCGAATCGCGTGCGGTAGACCACGGCAGCCAGCCCCCCCATCATCGCCAGAGAAATGCCGAGAATCGCGATCTGCACGTTGGTGATGAGGGCTCCCGCGATCGGATAGGAAATCGTGGTCATGATCTGCGGAAACGCGAGCGGGTTGCGGCTCCAGATCATGAGGGCGACGTGTTGCAGAATGATGGAGACACCGATCGCCGTGATGAGGGGTGCCAGGCGCGGCGCGCCCCGCAGCGGGCGATAGGCGGCGCGCTCCATCGCGTAGCCCAGCGCCATGCACACCGGCACCGCGCAGCCTCCGGCAATCAGAAGCACTGCAGCCGGGGGCAAGGCCGAGGGCGCGAGCGCATGAATCACCGAGAAAGCGATCATGGCGCCGAACATCACCAACTCGCCGTGGGCAAAGTTGATGAGCTGTACGACGCCGTAGACCATGGTATAGCCGAGCGCCACGACGGCATACACGGCCCCCAGGGTCAGGCCGTTGATGATCTGCTGAACGAAGATGTCCACGCGCGCTCCCCGGAGCCGGCGCGTTCAGTCGTAGCGGCCGAATTCCCGCGTGGCCTGGTACATCGCGAATACGTTCTCCGTCCTGGCCTCCTGCGGAATCGCGCTGCTCGCATCGAGAATGAAGCCGCCGCCCTTGCCGACGACTTCGATCAGTTTGCGGCAATAGTCACGCACTTCGCCGGGCGTGCCGCCGATCAGCATCGACGCCGGAACATTACCGCGCAGGCACACCACGTCTCCCAGCACGGCCTTGGCGCGAAATAGATCGCTGCGCTCGAACCAGTAGATGCAGCTTCCTTTGGGAATATCGGCGATCGTCTCGAAGCGCGAGTCGCACCTGCCCTCCCAGAACACCAATGGAACAAACCCTTTGTCGATCAGTGCCATCAGCACCTTGCGCAATTGCGGCCAGTAGAAAGTCTTGAACTGCTCAGGGGACATGAACCCGTCCAGTCCCCAGTGCAGTGCGATGAATACCCGCTTGCTCGGCCCGCCTGCAGCCGTCGTAACAACGTCGCGCAGCATGATCGGGATCAGGCGCTCCATGGCTTCGAGCAGTTTGTCTTTGTGCCGGAACAAATCGAGCATGATGCCCTTGGAGCCGCGCAGGAAATCGCCGAAAAAATCGTAGGGCGCATAACATTGTGCGTCGCGGTCGATCGGAAAGCCCAGCTCGATCAATTCCCGCTGGAAGGCATTCGCTCGCTCGAGCATCTTCAGTGCTTCGCGCCCGGCTGCGGCTATTCGGACCATGGCTTCTGCCACTTCGGGGTCCCCGAAGTAGCGCGAGAAAAAGGGCGCTCGAACCGAAGTGCGCGCGGCCAGTTGCGGCAACTTCGCCAGTGGTTCAAAGGCGGTGGTGGTGCGCGGCAGAATCCGGGTGAAAACAAACCAGCTCGGGTCCTCCATGAAGGCATCGTATTCGTCGGCCCGCATGTACTCCTTGTCCAGATACTGGTAGGGACGGTCGTCGGGAAGGCTCTGGCCAGGCCACTGGTAGCCTTTGTAGCCCAGCATCTCTAAGGTCGGTCCAAGGGCAGTACTGCTGAACGGCGGATTTACCGAGTCAGGCTGCAAATCCCTGATTGCGCGCATTGCGGCTGCCGCAAGCGCTTCGTAGTCGTACATGGCGGTACGGTTGGAAATCCCCGCATAGCGTGCGTGCCAGAACCCGCTCGTGTAGGAGATCGGCACGCGATCAGGCTGCCTGAGGGCCACGACATCGGAAAATCTGCGCTCTCTTTCTGCGTAGAGCTTCTGCGCCTGCGTCTGTGCGGCGTTCAACTTCGCGGGATCATCCATCTCGATCCTCCAGATAGGAAAAGTCAGAAAGCATTGCGCACAGCCCAACAAGTTGCTCGCCACCGCCAGTGATGTCGGCACCGCCGCACGCGAACTTCGGAAGAGTCTTCATTTGCGATACAGCCGGCGCACCTGGCGCAGCACATCGCTGCCGGAGGCCTTGAGGATGTCCTTGAAGACACCGAGCACGTAATTATCCTCGGGCAAGGGGCGAAAACTGCGCCACGGTGTGGCCATCACGGTGTCCATGCCCAGCGGGCCGGCGAGAGTCAGAAATGCGCACTCCAATTGTTCCTTGAGATCCGAGCCGTCGGCAGCCGTTTTCGGAAGCTGCTGGGCGATGTTGCTCATCGCGCCCGAAATATGGATCCCCTTCAGTTGCGGGTCTGAGCCGATGGCCGTGATCGCCTCCAGGGCCTTCCGATTGCGACCCGCGGTATCGACGATCAATGCGCTCACCGAGACATCGACGATGATGTCGTCAAGTGAAAGACCGTGCTCCCCGACCAGCCGCAGCGCGCAGCGCTTGGCGGTGCGGGCGATTTCCGCCGCGGTCCTG
>JAZDIA010000019.1:0-52409 GCA_043805375.1 Pseudomonadota bacterium | reverse complement strand
GGCGGGGGCGCGGGGGGCCCCGGGGGCGCGGCCGGGCGCCCACGCCGCTCGACTGGCAACCCGAAGTGGTCCACTGCAACGACTGGCAGACAGGCCTCGCTCCGATCTATCTGCGCTACGCCGCCGGCGCGCGCGCGGCGACGCTGCAGACCATACACAATCTCGCCTATCAGGGGATATTCGAGCCGCAGATGGTCGCCGCGCTCGGCCTGCCGCCGGAGTGCTTCACGCCGGATGGAGCCGAGTACTACGGCAAGCTTTCGTTTCTCAAGTCCGGCCTGCAGTGCGCCGGCGCGATCACCACGGTCAGCCCTACCTATGCGATCGAGATTCAAAGCGAAGCCCTCGGTTTTGGCCTTCAAGGACTGCTCGCCGCGCGGCGCGACAGCCTCAGCGGCATTCTCAACGGCATCGATACCCGTTTGTGGAACCCGGCCACCGATCCCTCGATCGCCTGCCGCTACGATGCCGCTACGCTCGCAGCTAAAGGCGTCAACAAGCGCGCGCTGCAACGGCGTCTCGGCCTCGCGCCCTCGCCCTCCGTGCCCTTGTTTGCGGCGGTGAGCCGCCTCACCGCGCAGAAAGGACTCGACTGGCTGCTCGAGATCGCGCCGCAGGTGCTGTCGCTGCCGGCGCAACTCGCCCTGCTCGGCAGCGGCGAGCCGAAGCTGGAACACGGATTTCGCGCGCTGGCGCACCGCCATCCCGGGAAGGTGAGCACCACCATCGGTTTCGACGAGCCGCTGGCGCATCTGATCGAAGCCGGCGCCGACGCCTTCCTCATGCCTTCGCGCTTCGAGCCCTGCGGCATGAACCAGATGTACAGCCAGCGCTATGGCACGCCGCCGGTTGCGCGTGCAACCGGCGGGCTCGCGGACACCGTCGTTGACTACAACCCGGCGACCCTCGCCGACGGCAGTGCCAGCGGCTTCCTGTTCCACGAAGCCGGCGCGCGAGCCTTGCTCGCCGCGGTACGTCGCGCCGCCGGCGTCTGGCGCGACAACGCCCGCTGGCGCATGCTGCAGCGAAACGGCATGGCCAGGGATTTCGGCTGGGAAACGAGTGCGCGGCGCTATGCCGCGATTTACGCGCGGCTGGCGAAGCAGCGATAAGAAACGCTTCAGATCCGCAAGACATTCGCCCATCGCTTCGCCCGCCTTGGTCGCCGCCCCGCGCCGGTAAACTAATTCAAACCCAAATCATCAGCCCCAGTTCGAAGGGGTGGGTCAATAACTCGTGCCACGGATAGGCGCGGATGCGGTAATCCAGCTTGCCGCACAGCTCCGGGGCAAGTTCCAGCGAAAAAAGGTGCTCGCCGCTCCCATCGGCGCCTTGCGCGATAAACCGGTGGTGCGCCAGCGCGCCATTGCCGAATTCCCCGGTCCGGTGGAGCAGCAATTCCACCGCCACATCTTCGGCAGCGAGGCCGTTCAGCTTTAGCGCCGTTCTAATGTGCACCGTTTCGCCGAACCGGATGCGCTTCTGCGGCGAATTGAGTCGCCTTAGCGTCACCCCCGGCCACGCCTGCCGTGCCCGCGACTTCCAGGCGGCGATCGAGCGCGCGACCTCGAACTGGTTCTCGGCATAGCGCCGGCCTTGCTGCGCGGCGGGCAGATAGCACTTGGCGACGTACTCCCCCACCATGCGCGCAGAATTGAAGCGCGGCAACAGACTGGCGATGGAGCGCTTCGCCAGTTTCACCCATTCGGGCGAGTAGCCCGCGCTGGTGCGGTTGTAGTAAAGCGGAATGACGTGATCCTGCAGAATTTCGTAGAGCGTGCGCGCTTCCTCGCGATTGCGGTTCGAATCGTCCAGCCCGGCAGCGGCCGGCTTGATCGCCCAGCCGTTGGTGCCGTCGTAGCCTTCGCCCCACCAGCCGTCGAGCACCGACAGGTTGACCACGCCGTTGATTGCCGCTTTCATGCCCGAGGTGCCTGAGGCCTCAAGCGGATAAACCGGATTGTTGAGCCAGACGTCGACGCCGGCGACCATGCGCCGGGCAAGCCGCAGATCGTAGCCCTCAACCAGCAGTATCTTGCCCTCGAATTCCGGCATTTGCGCCACCTGCATCACCCGCCGGATCAGGTCCTGCCCGGGCACATCGGCCGGATGCGCCTTGCCGGCGAACAGAAACAGCACGGGGCGCTGGGGGTCGCCGAGCAACTCGCGCAACCAGTCGAGATCCTCGAACAGCAGCGCGGCGCGCTTGTAGGTGGCAAAGCGGCGGCCGAAACCGATGATCAGCACGCCGGGGTTATCCGGATTGGTGAGCCGGAGGAGCCGGTCCAGATGCGCTTCGCTGCCCTGGTTGCGCGCGTTTTGCTCGCGCAGGCGGTAGCGCACCAGGTGCAGCAATTGCGACTTCAGGTGCTGGCGGGTACTCCAGAAAACGTGATCCGGCACCTCGCTGATCTGATCCCAGCAACTCTGGTCGCTTAGCCTCTGGCTCCAGCCGTAGCCGAGAAAGCGGTCGAATACGTCGGCCCATTCCGGCGACAGGAAGGTCGGCACGTGCACGCCGTTGGTGATCGAGGTGATCGGATTTTCTTCCGGCTGGACTTGCGGCCACAGATCTCCGAGTATCCGCGACGATACTTCGCCGTGAATTTTGGACACGCCATTATGGAAACGCGAGCCGCGTACCGCGAGCGTGGTCATATTGAATTCGGTCGCGCCCGGCCCCAGCCCCAGCGACAGCAGGTGGTCGGCGGGAATCCGCAGCTCGCTGCACCAGTCCTGGAAATAATTCAACAGCATCTGCGTGGAGAAATTATCATGCCCAGCGGGGACGGAGGTGTGGGTGGTAAACACCGTGTTGACCGCGACCGCCTCGAGCGCGCCGGCGAAATCCAGGCCCTGCTGCACCAGGGCGCGCAAGCGCTCCAGGATCAGGAACGCCGCGTGCCCTTCGTTGATGTGCCAGACCGTAGGCTTCAAGCCGAGCGCGGCGAGCGCGCGTACCCCGCCGAGGCCGAGCACGATTTCCTGCTCTATGCGGGTGATGCGGTCGCCGCCATAGAGCTGGTGCGCGATATTGCGGTCGCGCGCGGTGTTTTCCTCGATGTCGGTGTCGAGCAGGTACAGGCTCACGCAGCCGACCCGCACCCGCCACACTTTCGCCGTGACCTGGCGCCCGGGGAAGTCGACGGCGACTTTCAACTCCGACCCGTCTTCGCGCTGCGCCGGCGAGATCGGCAGATCCTCGAAATCCGAATCCACATACTCAGCCCCCTGATTGCCGCGACTGTCTACGGTCTGGAAGAAATATCCCTGCCGGTAGAGCAGGCCGACACCGACGAAAGGCAGGCGCATGTCGCTTGCCGCCTTGCAGTGATCGCCGGCGAGAATGCCAAGGCCGCCGGAGTAGATCGGCAGGCTCTCATGGAAACCGAATTCGGCACAGAAATAGGCGACCAGATCGGACTGCGCGAGCGGTTGCTCCGCTGCGTCGCGACGCGTCGGTTCTCCATGATAACTATCGTAGGCCGAGAGCACGCGGTTGTAGTTGTCGATAAACACCTTGTCCTCGGCCGCATCGATCAGGCGCTGCTGATCGATGCGCTTGAGCAATGCCTTGGGGCTGTGTCCTACGGCATTCCACAAGACTTGGTCCAGGCGCGAAAACAGCACCCGCGTAGGCATGATGTCCCAGCTATACCACAAATTGTTGGCCAACTCCTCCAGCCGGATAAGCCGCTGCGGAATTCTGGGATTGACCTCGAGATTGTAGCTA
This sequence comes from Pseudomonadota bacterium, assembly GCA_043805375.1. Classification (GTDB taxonomy): domain Bacteria; phylum Pseudomonadota; class Gammaproteobacteria; order Burkholderiales; family SG8-39; genus 2-12-FULL-64-23. Next base: position 48,676 of record JAZDIA010000019.1, on the reverse strand, counting down.
GTGCCCGGTTGCATGAATTGCCTTTGCTTGAGCAGGAGACATTCCCTCATGCTGCCCTGAGTCGGGGGCTGTTTCGGTCGGTCTGAAACAGGTCTTCATTATAATCCAGGAAAGCGCTCGTTGATTCGTCGGACTGGACGCCGATCAGGCCGTGCACGCTGAAGAGATCGGCTGCGTCGGTCCAGGTCTCACCGGGTGCGAAGCCGGCACGGGGGCGCTGCTCCCGCTGCGCCATCGCCACCTCGGCCGCAGTGGGTTGTGCCCGCCGGTTTCAGGCTGGCGCGGGCTTGCGGCTTCCCTGTGCGGCTTTGTGCACGCCGCTGCTTTGCGGCCTTGCGTTCGCCTCGAGCCAGACACGGATGCGGTTGGCATCGCCGATGCGCGAGAGTTTCCCCCATGAGTCCAGGAGCACGATGATCACCTGGCGCTCGGCGAGGGTCGCCTGCAGCACCAGGCAGCGGCCGGCGTCGTTGGTGAAACCGGTCTTGGACAGGCCGATGTTCCAACTTCCGTTCGCCACCAGCCGGTTGGTATTGCGGTAAGCAAGCGGCCTGCCGGCAACCCGGACCTCGTGTCCGGTGAGAGTCGTATAGCTGCGGATGAGCTCGTATTGATGCGCGGCGCGCACCAACTTGACCAGATCCTCGGCGCTGGACACATTGGCGCTGGAGAGCCCGGTGGCGTCGTCAAAGCGCGAATCGTTCATGCCCAGCATCTGCGCCTTGTGGTTCATAGCGCGTTTGAACGCGTCGATGCCGCCCGGATAGCTGCGCGCCAGGGCTGCCGCGGCGCGGTTCTCCGAGGCCATGAGCGCCACGCGCAGCAACTCGTCGCGGCTAAGGCTGGCGCCGGGTTTCAGGCGCGAGTGCGTGCCGTGCTGCGAATCCATGTCTTCGCCCGAAATGGTGATAATTTCCTGCAGATCGAGGCCGCCGTCCAGCACCACCATTGCCGTCATCAGCTTGGTGATCGAGGCGATGGGCGCTACCGTGCTCGCATTCTTGCCGTAGAGAATCTCGCCCGTTTCCTGGTCCTGGATAATGGCGGCGCTCGAGCGCAGCGACAGCTTGTGCGCGGTGGGCGTGGCATTGTCGACGCGGCTACGCGCTTCGACATGGCCGGCGTAGGCAGCGGACGCGAGTCCAAGACCGAGGCCGGCACAAATCAACCTATGGCGCATGGACAACGGCATTTTGCTCCCGGACGCGACAATGAGTGTTCGCGGAGTCTAGCCGCCAAATTTCCATTTGGCAAGCAAGAATAACAGGATAGCGATGCTATCTAAAGCAGAAATTGAATAGCGCCGGTAAAACCAGCGGGTAAAACCCCTCTCTTCAAGCGATAGCCCGTTCGCGCGACTGCTGCGACTCCTCCTGCTGCTGCAGGGCCCACATCTGGGCGTAAGCGCCGTTGCGATCCAGCAGCTCACGGTGACCGCCGCGCTCGATGATACGCCCGCCCTCCATCACCAGGATCTGGTCTGCATCCATGATCGTGGACAGGCGATGCGCAATCACCAGAGTGGTATGCCCCTGCGCGATGCGCGCAAGCTCCGCCTGAATCGACTGCTCGGTTTCCGAGTCGAGCGCCGAGGTGGCCTCGTCGAAAATCAGGATCGAGGGATTCTTGAGGATGGCGCGCGCAATGGCGACGCGCTGCTTCTCGCCGCCCGACAGCTTCAGGCCGCGCTCGCCCACGCGCGCCTCATACCTGTCCGGCAGGCTTTCGATGAACTCGTGGATATGCGCCGCCCTGGCCGCCCCAATCACCTCTTCGTGCGTCGCCGCGGGCCGGCCGTATTGGATATTGTAGTAAATGCTGTCGTTGAACAGCACCGTGTCCTGCGGCACGATGCCGATGGCGCCGCGCAGGCTCGCCTGCCGCACCGCGCGGATGTCGCTGCCGTTGATGATGATGGCGCCGCGGCCAACATCGTAGAATCGGTACAGCAGCCGCGCCAGCGTCGATTTGCCCGAGCCCGAATGCCCGACTACGGCGACCTTGCTGCCGGCGGGAACGTCGAACGACGCGTCGAACAGGATCTGGCGCTTCGGGTCGTAGGAGAAATCCACGTGCTCGAAGCGGATCGAGGCGCTGCCCGCGGCGAGCGTGACCGCGTTCGGGCCGTCCTGGATTTCGCGGTTCTGCTCCAGCAGCCGGAACATCCGGTCTGTGTCGATCAGTGCCTGCTTGATCTCGCGGTAGACCATGCCGAGAAAATTGAGCGGGATATAGAGCTGGATCAGGAGCCCGTTGATCAGCACCAGGTCGCCCAGCGTCAGCGTATTGTTCACCACGCCCTCCGCCGCCAGAATCATGAGCAGGGTCACGGCGATGGCGATGACGCAGCTCTGGCCAACGTTCAGCAGTCCGAGCGAGACCTCGTTTTTCACCGCGGCCGATTCGTACTTCTGCAGGTTGTCGTCGTAGCGCCGCGCTTCGTACTCCTCGTTGTTGAAATATTTCACCGTCTCGTAATTGAGCAGGCTGTCGATGGCGCGGGTGTTGGCCCTGGAATCGAGTTCATTCGCCTGGCGGCGGATGTCCATGCGCCACTCGGTGATGCTGACGGTGAAAAAGATGTAAATCGCGACTGCGGCGAAAGTCACGGCGGCAAAACGCCAGTCGAATCTGGTCAGCAGCACCGCCGCCACCAGGCTGAATTCCAGAATCACCGGAATGACGGAAAACAGCATGAAGGAAAGCAAGGTGGAGATGCCGCGCGTGCCGCGCTCGATGTCGCGCGTCATGCCGCCGGTTTGGCGATCGAGGTGAAAGCGCAGGCTCAGGCTGTGCAGATGGCGGAACACGGTAAGCGCGACGCGCCGGATTGCGCGCTGCGTCACGCGCACGAACACCACGTCGCGCAACTCGGCGAACAACACCGTCGAGAGCCGCAGCAGGCCGTAGGCGACGAGCAGCGCCAGAGGCAGCGCCAAGACCTGCTGCGCGGGCGAGAGCGAATCGACGATATTCTTCAACACCAGCGGCACGCCGACGTTGGCAAGCTTGGCTGAGGCGAGGAACACCAGCGCGACCAGCACTCGCCACTTGTATTCCCACAGGTATGGCAGCAGCATGCCGACCGCGCGCCATTCATTGCGTCGCGTGCCGGGCGCGGGCGGGTCTGCGTCTACGGACAGGATGGCGGAACGGCTTCCACGTGCCATGTTTGGGTGGGGTAGGAAATGAAGGTCGATTCGGCTGCGGGTTCGGGCGGCGCCAAACGGAGCGCAGCCGCTGCAGAGTAGCCATTTTCGCACATGGGGCGGATGTTTGCCCCATCGGTCGCAAAGTCAATGGACAGACATTCGCCCATTTCGTATGCTTTAAGAATATCGTGTGCCGCGCCGTGTATCAAGGTTCACGCCATGCCATGTCACGCCATGCCATATTTTCCCGAGAAAAAACCATGAAAAAAATCGCCACCGTCCTGCTCCTCTTGGTCGCCATTATCGGCGGCGCCCTTTTCTGGCTTTCCGGCAACATCGATGGCCTGATCAAGGACGCCATCGAGAACTACGGCAGCGCCATGACGCAGGCGAAAGTCAGCGTCGGCGCGGTGAAGATTGCTCCCGCCGACGGCAAGGGCACGATCAGCAACCTCGCCATCGGCAATCCTGCCGGCTTCAAGACCTCGCATGCTCTCAAGGTTGCCCGGATCGACGTCGACATCGACATCGCCTCGGTCACCAAGGATGTCATCGTGATTCGTGGTATCGCCGTGGTCGCCCCCGACGTGATCTATGAAAAAGGCGACGCGATGACCAACTTCGACGCCATCCAGAAAAACATTGCGGCCTATCTCAGCCCCTCCGAGGGCAAGAAGGACGGCAGGAAGCTGATTGTCGAGCAACTGACCATTCGCGATGCGAAGGCGCAGGCGAGCGCCGCCTTCATGAACGGTAAGACCGTCAGCGTACCGCTTCCGGACATTACGCTGAAAAACATCGGCCGCGTCAAGGGTGGCATCACCGCCGGCGAACTGGGGCAGGAAGTGGCCGGCGCGCTGAAGGCAAAACTGACCGGCGCAGTGAGCTTCGATCGCCTGATGAAGTCGGCCGGCGACGCGCTGGGCAAGGCAGGATCCGCGATCAAGGGTTTGTTCAAGTGACCGGCGAACAACACACCAGTTCGAACAGCATTGAAAATGCCGCGGACCCAGTATCCATGCGGCTGTCAGGCACGTATCTCTCTGAAATCACCTGTACTAGTCGCCGAAGACCCTGAAGAATATTAGGCGTAAGATTCGACACCATGGCTGAACCATTGAAACTTCCCGAAGACAAGAAACCGGTGCTGCGGGTCATGCCCATGCCCGCCGACGCCAACCATCACGGCGATATTTTCGGGGGCTGGATCATGTCCCAGGTCGATATTGCCGGCGGCGTGCTCGCCGGGCGCCGCGCGCGCGGCCGCGTGGCCACGGTGGCGGTGAATTCGTTCCAGTTCAAGCAGCCGGTGCAAATCGGCGATCTGCTCTCCTTCTACGCCGAGATCGTGCGCGTCGGCAACACTTCGATCACCATCAACGTCGAGGTGTACGCGCAGCGCAATCCCGAGGACATAGAGATCGTCAAGGTGACCGAGGCGACGCTCACCTACGTCGCCACCGACAGGAACGGCCGGCCGCGCACGGTACCGCCCCTCCTGGCGAAAAAATAACGTCCCTCAGCCGGCCGAGCCTGAAGCCAACCGGGTCGCCCGCTATTCCATCTGCCTTGATTGCCGCAGGACCGTCTGGATAAGGGTTGCAGTTCCCGTAGAACTTGACGCCGACTTTCATCCTCTGCATACCGCTTATGATTTCTCGTCCCGAATACCGGCAAGTTTCTTGGCGAGCCTCACCTTGCGGCCAAGATTTGCCTGACGCAGGATCATGACTCTCTGAGCTTGCGGCGAACCGGCACCATGCATGCTTTCCACCAGGGCCGTGCCTCCGGTCATATTCTCGACCAGCCTCGCCATGCGCATGCGATCCTCGGTGGAGACCGCTGCTACGCCACTGAAATACTTATCCACGTATTTCCCGATTCGCGCGTCGCGCAGATCCTTTTCGGAAGGCATGGTGGCGATGCAACCGCCGGAAATGTCGTGCGACAACCGCGCAATTTCGTAGATGAAACGCGTCACGTTCTGTTTGACCGTGTTGGCGAGCAGCGGGTCGACGAAATAGGCCCCGGAAGCGGTCGGCGCCCCTTCGCAGGAACAGGCGATCGATCCGCAGTAGAGGGTTTCGGTGAGGTGAACCATTTCCACGACCTTATCCCGAACGTGCGAAGCTTTGGCGGTGCCGTTGTATTCGGCCATGGCCGTCGTCGCTCCGATGATGACGTCGCTGACCCCCGCCTTGCAGCCGCCGTAGTTTTGCCGATGGTAGCTGGCGAACCTTTCCACCAGCAGCCCGGCGTACTGATATTCCTCGCACATGAAGACCCGCTCCCAGGGCACAAAAACGTTCTCCAGGACGGTCAGGGCTTCGCCTCCGACGACGCCGTACTTGGCATTCCCCAGATCGAGTTCCCCCCTCTCCGTGCGTCTTGTATCGTTGGTTTGACGACCGAAAATATGGAGCACGCCGGGCGTGTTCGTGGGCAACGCGCAGGCCACGGCATAGGCCTTGTCCTCTTCTCCCATGGCAATGGTCGGCATGATCAGCATTTCGTGCGAGTTAACGACCCCCGTCTGATGGGCTTTGGCCCCCCGGATGACAATTCCCTTGTCGTTCTTTTCGACAATATGAACGAACATATCCGGGTCTTTTTGTTTTCCGGGCGATAGCCCTCGATCCCCCTTGGGATCGGTCATGGAGCCGGCCACCATCAGGTCGTTCTCCTGGATGAACTCGAGATAACGACGAAAACGTCGGTGATAATCGGTCCCCAATTCGCGGTCCATTTCGAAAGTAACCGTGTAATTGGCGTTCAAAGCATCCCAACCGACACAACGTTGAAAGCAACTGCCGGTCATTCCCGCTATCAAACGCAGCATTTTGACTTTCTTGATCAGATCGTCGGTGCTCTGATGTATATGCGTGAATCGATTGATTCTATTTCCCGTCAGGTGAGAGGTGGTCGCAAACAGGGTCTCGGCACCGGAACCGTGCGCCAGATCGTAGGTCAAAGCGGCGGCGTTGATATGCGGCTGGAACAATGGGTGGTCCACGACGTTTTCAATCTTTTCGCCATAGGCAGTGACGTCGAGTTTCAGCGCCCTGAGGCTTTCTCTGTATGAATTTCCATCTTTAAGTGCCACGTTGCCACCTCCGAATGATTCAAGCGATAGAAAAATCAATCCGCCGCGCACGCCATGAGCGGCCTGTCGGCGCGCGCGCCAATTCAGTATTATGCTGCTTTTCCCCCCCCCTCTAAACCGGAGCGTTCGTCCCATGAAAGAATTTCAAGGCAAGGTGGCCGTCATCACTGGCGGCGCGAGCGGCCTTGGGCGCGCGATGGCCGAGCGTTTCGCGCGCGAGGGCATGAGCATCGTCCTTGCCGACGTCGAGCCCGATGCGCTGGCCAAAGCCGAGGCCGAAATGAAAGCCGCCGGGGCCAGGGTCATCGGCGTGCGCACCGACGTCTCCAAAGCGGCCGAGGTAGAGGCGCTGGCGCAAAAGACCGACAAGCTCAAGTGCTCGGTGCTGTGCCCGGCCTACGTGCCCACGGGCATCGCCGATTCCGGGCGCAACCGTCCCGCCGATCTGAAAGATACCCGGCAAAAGAGCGCCGCCGACCTGGCGCTCGATGCCAGCCTGAAAGAGGCGGTGCAGTCCGGGAAACTCTCGGCTGCGGACGTGGCGCAAAAAGTGTATGAGGCGGTGCGCGACGAGCGCTTCTACATCCTCACTCATCCGAAGATCAAGCCCTCGATCCAGTGGCGCATGGAAGACATCCTGCAGGAGCGCAATCCCACCAACCCGATGGGTGGGTAAGCATCATATTCATGCTATCGAGATTCACCATGAAAACCACGAAGCTGTCGTCGAAGGGGCAGGTCACTTTGCCCAGATCGATCCGGGATGGCCACAACTGGCCTCCGGGGACCGAATTCGCAGTGGAGACGACAGAGGGGGGTGTCCTGCTCCGGCCGTTGAAACCCTTTAAACCCACCACCTTGCAGGACGTAATCAGATCCACCGGCTATACCGGCAAGGCGAAATCCCTTGCCGACATGGAAAAAGCCATCGCCCGCGGCGTCAAGGAAAGAAATGCTCGCGGTCGATACTAACACCCGATGGGATAAACTCGCGCAGCCGCAACCAAAGTAGTTCTTCTACGTTTTCGTTCCAACGGATCGCCCTCGATCGTACGGGCCGGTCGAATCTCCGGGAGAAATCGCCATGGCCCCGCAGTCCGTCATATTGATCACCGGTTGCTCCAGCGGCATCGGCGCCGCCCTGGCCGAGGAATTCCACGAGCGCGGCCATAAGGTCTACGCCACCGCCCGCCGGCTGGAATCGCTGGCGGCCCTGGCCGCGCGCGGCATCCGCACCCTGGCGCTGGACGTCACCGATGCCGACAGCATCGCTGCCGCGGCCGCGGCTCTGGCGCAAGAGACGGGCCGGCTGGACATGCTGGTGAACAACGCCGGCTACGGCCTCTAAGGCGCCGTAGTGGACCTCTCCACGGACGAACTGCGCCGCCAGATCGATACCAATGTCATCGCGCCGGTGCAGGTGGTCCGCGCCTTCCTGCCCCTCATGCTGCCGCAGCGCCGCGGCCGCATCGTCAACGTCGGCAGCGTTTCGGGAATCCTCACCACGCCTTTCGCCGGCGCCTATTGCGCCAGCAAGGCGGCCCTGCACGCCCTCTCCGATGCCATGCGCATGGAACTGGCCCCGTTCGGCATCGAGGTGATCACGGTCCAGCCCGGCTCCGTCGCGTCCAAGCTCGGCGAAACCGGCACCCGCAACGCGGCCCTCCTGGCCGATTCCATCTTTACGCCCCTGGCCGAGCACATCCGCGGCCGGGCCGTAGCCTCCCAGAAGGGCGCCATGCCCGCCCGCGATTTCGCCCGGCAGGTGGCGACGGCCGTGCTTGCCGACTCGGCCCCAGTGGTCGTGCGCGGCGGCCCCCACAGCTTCCGTCTGCCGTTTCTCCAGCGCTGGCTGCCGACCCGAATGGTCGACCGAAAGCTGAGCGAAATGTTCGGGTTGGATCGGTTGCGGCGAAGCCGATAACGGCCTGCGTCCACGATTGCGCTCCTGCCCAAATACTGCATCCAGCTACTTGGAGCTCACCATGAAAAGGCTCTTCAGACGAATCGCGGCGACTGCAATACTTGCTCCCGGTATAGCCGGGACATACGCCCTTGCGGTGTTTGTGGGCAGGAAGAAAGCGATCGAATTAAGCGGGCCGCTTTTTACATTGGCCTCCGGGCCATTCGCGCGGAATTGGGTACCGAGAATGGAAAGCGCGTCGGACTTCGGCAGCTTTTCCACGAAGATGAAGAAGGGATTCTGGCTATGGAGGCCTTTTTTTGATTTTTCAATCGTCAAAGACACCGGCGATGTCGTCGAAATGAACATTACTTACTGTCCGATCTGCGACACGCTGAAAACCCTGGGCCTTTCCGGCGCAACGCCTTTCGTGTGCCAAGCGGATTGGGAGATTGCCAAGGAAAACCGGGACAAATGGCGCTTCGAACGCATCCATCAATTGGCTACCGGAGACGCTTATTGCGATCACACCTATCTAAGGAAGGCGGAAGATACTTCGGGCATGACTGAAGGATGATTTCGCCACCGGCGGCGCGGTTCCGGATCATCCGCAGGCTGATGCTCGCGCAGGCCAAAATGTCGGGCGCGTTCGCGCGCTAATCGGCTCCCCGACCAGTGCAATTCTGGGCACCGCTGGCAGCTTACGGTAACGCTGGGTTAACGTGCTCGGCAGCGGGGTAGCCATTACTTCTCAAGCAGCAAGCGGATTTCTTTATCGTGCAGCGCGGCTTTTCGGTCCGCCACGCGACGTTTATACGCATTTTCTGTTTCGTCCAAGCGCGGGGGAAAACTGTCCAAGGTGCCGAGCCAGAAGGCGTGAAAATCCTTTAGCAGATTCATGCCATCTATGTTTCCCGCTAGGTGCCTTGCGGCGGCGGCATATAGCGGGTCTATTTGCTCGCGATGCCACTCTTTGCGGCTATTGATCTTCTTGAGCATATCGGCGTAGTTGTCTTTGCGGCCATCATATTTGGCAACTGCCAGTCCCAACTCCGGCTCATAGAACTGGGCGGCAATCTGCGCCCTGGCTACGTAGCACGCGATTGGATTAACGCCGGCTCCGCAGGTAGGTGATTCCAGAGGATCGTAAGCTTCAGCGCTTAGCGTAATAAACCGCAGATTATGCTGTCGCTTTACACGGATGCATCACCGCATTGCATAGACGCCGGCCTTACACAATTCTTCGTACATCGTGTCAGGAGCCAGGTCCAGGCCACCCGGCCATGCCACGGCACCGTCATCGACAAACACCTGATTGAATAGCGACGGTTCGCGCAATGGCTCGAATACGCCGCATTCGCGCGCCAGGAGGCGTGCCATATCCACCAATCCCTGAGTGCCGTCGGCAAATTTCACTTCCAGCGTGAAGTCGGCGAGCGGCCGGACATACTTTACGTGCCAGGGCGTGACGCCAGCTATTCCAGCGGCACGATCGGGTTGGGTGTTTTCATCTGTTCGCATATGCGGATCAGTCTAGCCCAGCTTGCGTACGAGCGCAATTTGGCCGAATCGCCGTGACCGAATTGCCGGACCGCATGCGAACCGCTGCAATGATCGGCCGCGAACAATCAAGGTCCGCCTGCAAAGCGGAACGCGACTCATGGCACAATCGGGGGCGATTGATGATCCGTAATCTGCCGGGTTGAGCCAACGTAGGGAAAAGTCCGTGATATTCCTCCGCACCCCGAATTGCATCGAAAGTGCCCGCGTGCCGCCCTGGTCAGTCAGCGCGCGATGAACGACCCCGACCCGCGCGCGCACCGCCGCGCGATAGCATTGATGATCGTCGCGCCGATGCTGTGGAGCATTGCCGGCGTGGTCACGCGGCACCTGGAATTCGCCGGACGCTGGGAAGTCACATTCTGGCGCAGCCTGTTCGCCGCCGTCTTCGTGCTGGCCGTGCTGCTGCTCACGCGCGGCGCCAAAACCTGGGAGGCGGTGCGCGCCGCAGGCGGCTACGGTGTGCTTTCAGGTGCGATGTGGGCCATCATGTTCGCGGCGTTCATGCTGGCCCTCATGACCACCACCACCGCGAACACCCTGATCGTCAACAGCATCACACCGCTGATCACGGCGCTGCTCGCGCGCGCGGTGCTGCGCGAGCCGATCGCGCCGCGCACCTGGGCGGCGATCGCACTCGCCATCGCGGGCATGCTGTGGATGTTCGGCTCCGGCTTCGCCGGCGGCGAGCCGCGCCACCTCGCCGGGATGCTGATCGCGCTCGCGGTGCCCCTAGCCGCAGCCGTCAATCTGGTCACGCTCAAGCACGCCGGCCGATCGGTGGATCTCATCCCGGCGGTGTTGCTGGGTGGCGTCTTCTCCGCCGCCGCCACCCTGCCCTTCGCGCTGCCCTTCAGCGCGAACGCGCACGACCTCGTCCTGCTTGCACTGCTCGGCAGCTTGCAGCTCGGCCTGCCCTGCATGCTGTTGGTGCGCGCGAGCCCGCATCTGTCGGCGTCCGAGATCGCGCTGCTCGCGCTGCTCGAGGTGGTGCTCGGTCCGCTGTGGGCCTGGCTCGGCGCGGGCGAAGCGCCGGCGCCGGCCACGCTGGCCGGCGGCGCCTTGGTGATCGCCGCTCTGCTCTTCAACGAACTTGCCGCGTCGAGCGCGCGCACACACCGTTGAACCTTTCGCTCCTCCGCGCTTTTCGGCCTGTACTCGCGCCGGCCGCGATCCTGTTGGCCGCCGTGCTCGCGCTGTCCGCAGGCCCGGCGCTGCCGCCCTCCCTCTCCGGCTTGAAGACGCTGGGGCCCTATGTGGTACTGCTGTTCGGAACCGGCATGGGGCTGTGGTTCAATCGCGGCCGCGCATTCATCGCACTCGCGTCGCTGCTCGCCGCCTTTGCCGGCTACAGCCTCGCGCTCGAGTTCGGCGCCGCCAGCTTCGCCGCGCGCGCGGTATTCACCGCAGCCGCGGTTCTCGTTCCGCTCAACTTCCTGCTGGCGCTAGTCTTCCCCGAGCGCGGCGTATCCCACCACTTCAACTATCGCTGGCTCATGCTGGCCGTGGTGGAAACCCTGTTCGTCGCCTGGATCGCGAGCGCCGGCCGAAGCAGCCTGTCCGGCACGGTGTGGCAGGACCTGTTCGAGCACTGGCTGCTCCGTTCTCCGCCGATGCCCCCCGCCGGGGGGCTGCTGTTGGTCGCGGCTCTGATCGCCGCAATCTGGCGGGCGTCGCCAAGACCTCCTCGAACCCACACGCGACCGCTGGACATTGGACTGGCGGGCGCCCTCGTGGCCTTCTTCATCGCCTGCGAGTGGGTGGCTGCAGTGTCGGCGTTCAACACATTCATGGCGGCTGCCGGCGCCATCATGCTAGTGTCGCTGTTGCAAGAATCGCACCGCCTCGCGTTCCGCGACGAGCTGACCAGCCTGCCGAGCCGCCGCGCGCTGGAAGAGCGGCTGCACGGGCTCGGTCCGGTTCACGCGATCGCGATGGTGGATGTGGACCACTTCAAGGAATTCAACGACACCCACGGTCATGACATCGGCGACCAGCTGCTGAAGCTGGTTGCCGCGCGCCTCGCCGAGATCGAAGGCGGCGGTACCGCCTACCGCTACGGCGGCGAGGAATTCTGCCTGTTGTTCGACGGCTGCGCTTTAGATCAGGCCATGCCGCATGTCGAGAGAATGCGCGCGGACATCGCCGCCTACCGGATGGCGGTGCGCAGCGACGATCGGCCGAAAGACCCCGAGGCCGGAACCAGGCTGCGCCACTTGCGCTCGCCCGACAAGACGCTGTCGGTGACGGTGAGCATCGGCGTCGCCGAGCCGGACGACCTGCGCTCGACGCCCGCCGAGGTTCTGCGCGCCGCTGACCGGGCACTGTACCGGGCGAAGGAGGCGGGGCGGAACCGGGTCAGCCGCTGACTTCTATCCGAGTCGCCGATCCGACCTGCGGTCCCCGCCTAACGCGTGCGCCCGCGCATCGACGCCGGGTGGCCGGGCAATGCGAGCGACTTGCCCGTGTTCACGATCCGGTCGCCGTCCACGCGCAGAATGGAGATGTCGCTGTCCATGAAGTTGCCGACGTAAATGTAGCGCCCGTCGTTGCTGAACACCACGCCCTCCGGCAACCCGCGCACCTCCACTTCGTTCGTGCGCGTCACCTTCTTGCCGTCGATTTTCAGGGCGACCACCGTCGCATTGCGGTTGTAGAACCACGCGGACTGGGCGGAGTTGCTGCCTTTCAACAGCAGCGCGACCGCGAGCTTGCCGGTCGGGCTGATGGCAAAGCCTTCCGGCGCATCGCCCACCACCACCTTGTCGATCAAGCGCGCCGGATTCGCCTCGGTATCGATTACCGTCACCGTGTCCACATGCCCGTCCGCCGCGCCGGCGTTGCCGTTGTCCGCGGTGAGCGCAAGCTTGCCGTCGGGCGTGACGTCGAGGTTATACGGCCACAGCCCGACCGGGACGTCCTGCTTCGCGTAAGTCACGCTCTCGCCGGCCACTTCGAGCAGCGCGACCTTGTGGTTGGGGAACTTGCCCGCGAGCGCGCGCTTGCCGTCGGGCGTGAACACCACGTGCGCCACCTGCTCGCCTATGGCCACCGTGTCGATGAGCGTCACCTTCTTGCCCTCGATGCGCAGCACGCTGACCGAATTATCGGCGCGGTTGGCGATCAACGCGAGATTGCCCGCGCGATTGATCGACATGCCCGAGGGCTGCTTGCCGACCGTTACCGTGTCGATCAACTCCGGCGGCGTCGCTGTCAGGTCGATGACATAGAGCTTGTTGTCCGGCACCATCTTCCAGCCCGCACCGTCCGTCTGCACGTCCATCGAATTCGCCACCAGCGCGAGGCCCTCGTCCGGCGTGATCGCCAGGTTCACGGGCGGCCCGACGATCGAATTCATCAGCGCCAGGTTGGCCAGAATCCTGGGCGCAAGCGGATCGGTGCCGATATCGATCACCGACACGGTGTCCTTGCCCGGCGGCAGAAGCACCAGTTTGCCGGCCTCGTCCCACGACACTTTCTCGTCGTTGCCGACGATCATCAGTTCGCGCTTGCCGCCCGATTGCTGCATGCCGGCGCAGCCTGCGAGCACAGCCAAACTTACCGCCGCAACCAAAACGCGCATAGTCATCATCGCCCATCCCTTCTTCATTGATTCGTGTTGTACGTCGTAACCGAGCCCAGTATAGGCGTTGTAACCTGACATCGCATGCCGCAAATCTACAGCAGGTGCGGAACCCTGATATGCTGAGTGACTGAAGGTCAGCGAGGTGCTCCGAATGTTGCAAGATGATGGCTGGCATTTGGTGGCTACCCGGGGAAGTTACCGACAATTTAAACATTCGTTTGAACCGGGCCGCGTTACGGTTCCGGGAAAACCGAGTGACGATCTCGCTCCGGGTACGCTGAACAGTATCTTGAAACAAGCTGGGTTAGAAAAGTGAGGTCCCAATGCGTTACGCCATCGTGATCGAGAAAGCAGAAAACAATTACTCGGCCTACGTTCCCGATCTACCCGGGTGCGTGGCCACCGGCACGACAGTTGCGGAAACGGAATCGCAAATCCGAGAGGCCATCGAATTTCATCTTGACGGTCTGCGCGAGGATGGTGCTCCAATTCCGCAAGCTGCGAGTCGAGTCGAGTACGTTGAGATTGCGGCATAACTTGGCGCTGCCCACCGGCGCGCGCCGGATCGTCCTCATGCCTGCCTCACGCGACACGCTCCTTGCCGTTCTCGCCACTATTGCCATCGCCTGCGCCGCGCCCGGATGTGGCGCGGCCGCCGCAGAACCCTCCACCGCTCCGCCCCCTGTTTCCTCTTCCGTCAGCGAAACCGCGCGAGCGAATGCCGCAGGCGATTCGCGCTTCGACGCGGAACTGACCGGATACGCGTACCCGTTTCCTGTCCGCTTCCACGAGTTTCGCGCGCAGAACCAGGTGCTCAAGATGGCCTACATGGACGTCGCGGCGGAAACGCCCAACGGCCATACGGTCCTTCTCCTTCACGGAAAGAACTTTCCGGCTTCTTACTGGGACGCGACGATTCGCCTTCTCACCGCTCGCGGCTACCGCGTCATCGCGCCCGACCAGATCGGCTTCGGCAAGTCGAGCAAGCCGGGCGCATATCAGTTCACCTTTCACGCGTTGGCCGAGAACACCAATGCCCTCCTCGATGCAGCGGGGGTCAAGACAGTGAGCGTGATTGGCCATTCAATGGGAGGCATGCTCGCGACTCGTTACGCGCTGCTCCACGGGGCGCGCGTGGAGCAGCTCGTGCTGGTGAACCCCCTCGGGCTCGAAGATTGGAAGACCGTCGTTCCCTACAAGAGCGTCGACGAGTGGTACGCGCAGGAGCTCAAGGCCAGCGTCGATACGGTGCGCGAGTATCAAAAGCAGAGCTATTACGATGGGCAGTGGAAGCCGGAGTACGAGCGGCTCATCGAAGTTCCCGGCGGCGTGACGCAGCATCCCGATTACCCGAAAGTCGCGTGGTGCTCTGCGCTCACTTACGACATGATTTTCACCCAGCCGGTGGTCTACGAGTTTCCGCTCCTCAAAGTGCCCACTTTACTCATCATCGGTCAGCGCGACCGGACCGCGCTCGGCCGCGCCTGGGCACCGAAGGATGTGGCCGCGGCGCTCGGCGACTACCCGGCGCTCGGAAAGCGAGCGGCAGCCGCGATCCCCGGCGCCAGGCTGGTCGAGATTCCGGGGGTCGGGCACATGCCGCAGGTGGAGGCGTTCGAGGCGTACTCGCAGGCGCTCGTCGGGTTCTTGCCGTAGCCGTCCCCGAGCGCATCCAGCATCATCAGCCCTTCAAACCGGGCATCGAGAAGCCGCATGCCTGCAATTCCGCGATTAGCGCCGCCGACTGTTCGGCGCCGAGTTCCACCAGTGGCGGGCGTACCTTGCTCCAGCCGGGGGACCCGCTCCAATGCGCGACCGCACACTTCAGTGCCGGAATCATCGGATATTTCTGGAAGATGAGCCGTATGCGGTTCAGGCCCTGCTGCAGTTTGTCCGCGCCGTCCGACTTCCATTCCGTGTAGAGCTCGTGGATCGCCACCGGATTGACGTTGGCGGTGGCGCTGATGCAGCCCTTGCCGCCGTTGCGCATACCCGAGAGCAGGAAGGTTTCGCTGCCGGGAAACACGTCGAAGCCGTCCTTGCCAAACGCATCCAGCGTCGCCTTGGTATTGTTCCAGTCGCCGGATGAGTCTTTGGTGCCGGCGATGTTCTTCGGGTAAGCCTTGAGCAGGCGCTCGATCAGCGCGAGGCTGATCGGCACCTGGGTCACCTGCGGAATGTGATAGAGGTAGATCTGCAGGCGCGCATCGCCGACGCGCTCGACGATTTCGGCGTAATTGCGGTAGAGGCCCTCGTCCGACACGCCTTTGTAGTAGAACGGCGGCAGTATCAGCGCGCCGGCGCAGCCGAGCTTCAGCGCATGCGCCGTAAGGCGCACCGAATCGGTGAGCGCGCAGCAGCCGGTGCCGGGCATCATGCGCGCCGGATCGACCCCGGCCTCCATCAGTTTCTCCAGCAATTCCATGCGCTCGCCTGCGGCTAACGAATTGGCTTCGGAATTGGTGCCGAACACCGCCAGGCCGACGTTGTTGGCTATGAGCCACTTGCACTGGCGCACGAAGCGCTCGGTGTCGGGGCTGCAATCGGGCTTGAACGGGGTGACGACGGGGGACAATACTCCGGTGATGCGTTGGGTCATAGCGCTTGCTCCAGGTAGCGTGGTGACGGTCAGCCGAGAAACAGCTTGCTCAGACTTTTCTGAGGAAATCGAAATCGCAGCCTTGCTCGGCCTGCAGCACGCTCTTCATATACAGCTTGGCGTAGCCGCGCTCGGCCTGAAGCTTGAGCGGGCGGTGCGCGCTGCGGCGCCGGGCCAGCTCTATGGCTTGCGCTTTCTTGGGGCCGGGGCCGCGTTTTTTGGTCGTCAATTTGGTCCCAGTATTGCGGAAAGTGATTTGGGTCAGTCGATCTTGCCGGGGTCCCCGGAAAATTCCATGGGCGTGAAAAAACCGCCGTGGAATTGCGCGGATATTTCGTTTTCCACTTCGCCTCGGGCCAGGATTTCCGCCGCGTAGATTTCCGAATCGTCCTCCGGCCGGTAGCCGAGGAACTTGACGTTGGTGTTGTCCCAGCGGCTGCGCAGGTTGTTGGATACGCCGTAGACCACGACGAAATGGTAATCCGGATGATCGATGCAGCGCTCGACCAACTGCACCATGTCGCGATGGCTGATCCAGGTAAGCAGCTGGCGCGCGTTGTCCGGGCGGTCGGGGTTGCGGAAGGTGCCGATGCGCAGGCACGCGACCGACAGCCCGTGCTTGTCGGCATACAGGCGCCCGAGCGCCTCGCCGAACACCTTGGACACGCCGTAGCGCGTGTCCGGGCGCGGCTGCACCGTGTTGTCGATGAAGCGCTCGCGCCGGTGAAAACCGATGGCGTGGTTGGAGCTGGCAAAAATCACGCGCTTCACCGCGGCGCGCCGCGCCGCCTCGAACACGTTGTAGCAGCCGGCGATGTTCGCCGGCAGGATCTTCTCCCACGCGTCCTCTACCGGCACTGCGCCCAGGTGCACCACGCATTCCACGCCCTGCATCAGCGGCTCGCACGCCGCGAGATCGGCAAGGTCGGCGCGCACGAGTTCCTCGCCCGCCGCCGCCTCGCCCAAAGGGGCGATGTCCGACAGGCGCAAGCGGTATTTTCCCGCGTAGGCCGCGCGCAGGGCCCTGCCGATGGCGCCGGCGGCGCCGGTGATCAGTATGCGTTTCATGCGCTGTTCCTTAACGCCGATGGCGCGCTCACGCCCAGGTATCGAGCGCGTACTTTTTGATCATTTTGGCGTCGAAGCCGAAGCCCAGGCCCGGCTCCGTGGGGAGCAGCAGCTTGCCGCCCTTGAACTCGAGCTGGCGGTCGACCAGGCGGCGGAAGTTGAGCACCTGGTCGTCGGTAAACAATTCGACGAAGCGCGCGTTGGGCGTGGATGCGACCAGGTGCACGTGCAGGTCGTGGAACCAGTGCGGGCACACGGTCACGCCGTAGCTCGCCGCGGTCGCCGCGATGCGGCGGAATTCGCTGATGCCGCCGCACACCGCGGCATCGGTCTGCAGGATCTGCGCGGCGTCCTTCTCCAGCAGTTCCTTGAAGCGCCAGCGCCCGACTTCGATTTCGCCGGTCGCGACCATCACCGGCGTGCGCTCGGCCAGGCGCGCGTGGTTGTCGATGTCGTCGACTCCGAACGGCTCCTCGATCCAATACGGATCGTAGGCCTCGTAGCGGGCCACGTAGCGCAGCGCGGTGGGCAGGTCGGACCAGGCGTTGTTGGCATCGAGCATCAGCAGCACCTCGGGACCGATGGCCTTGCGCGCCGCGGCGATGCGCGCCTCCTCCGCCTTGGGATCCAGGCGCCCGACCTTCATTTTCACCGCACGAAAGCCCTGCTCCATGTAGCCGGCGAGTTCGGCGCCGAGCTTGGCCAGCGTTTTGCCGTCGAGGTAATAACCGCCGCTCGCATACGCCTCGACCCCGCCCTCGGCATAGCCGCCGAGGAACTTATACAGCGGCAGCCCGGCGGCACGGGCATTGCGATCCCACAGCGCGATGTCGATGATGGAAAGCGCGCGCATCACCGCGCCGGCGCGGCCCTGCAGCACCGCTTCCCGGTACATGGCCTCCCAGTGGCCCTCGACCCGGTAAGGGTCCTTGCCGATGAGCAGCGGCACGAACAGCTCCCTCACCGCTTTGGCCACCAGGCCGCCGGCCTTGCTGCCGGCGTAGCAAAAGCCCAGGCCCTCGGCGCCGTCCGCTGTGCGCACCCGTACCAGGCCGTAGTCGCGCGCCGCCACGGTGCGCGTGGCAAACGAAGTGACCCGATCCAGCGGCACGCGCACGGTGCAGGCCTGGATCGATTCGATTTTCGCCGCGCTGGCGCGATAACTCATGAAACCGCTTTCCTGTTTCTTGGCCACATTCACCTCGACATTGGAGTCGCCGCTGAAGGCGGGCAGTTTACTCCATGTACAGCTCGGCCATGACCCCGCGCAGCCAGCGGTTGGCGGGATCCTGGTGGAAGCGCTCGCGTCAGTGCAGACCGCAGTCCGCTTGAGGCGCCCATGTGATATCATGATATCGTCAATGTTCGCGAGGGAGTAATCAATGGTCCAGTTGGTGGTTCGCCGGATTGAAGAAGAAGTAAAGACGCGCCTGAAGCGCCGCGCATCGAGCCATGGGCGCAGCATGGAAGAGGAAGTGCGGCACATTCTGCGCAATGCGGTGAAAGACGACAACCGACCGGTCACCCGGCTGGGATCACGCATCGCCGCGCGCTTCGGGCCGGACGGACTGACGACGGATCTGCCTGAATTGCACGGCCAGCCGGTGCGCGCGGCGAATTTCGGCAAATGATCATCCTCGATACCAATGTGCTTTCGGCGCTGATGCGAAATCCGCCGGACGCTGCGGTAGTGGCGTGGCTGGATCTCCAGGCCGCTGAATCGATCTGGATTACCAGCATTACCCTGTTCGAGACACGGCTCGGCCTCGCATTGCTGCCCAAAGGCCGACGGCGGCAGGCTCTGGAAGCGGCGTTTGCGCGAACGCTGTCGGAGGACCTGGAGAACCGCGTGCTGGATTTCGACGGCGCCGCCGCAGCCGAAGCCGCTTCGCTGGCGGCCATGCGCCAGAAGGCCGGACGCCCGGTGGACGTGCGCGACACACTGATCGCAGGCATCGCCCTTGCGCGCCGCGCCACGCTCGCCACCCGCAACCAGCGACATTTCCAGGACCTGAAACTGCCGCTGCTCAATCCGTGGAAGATTGCTAACCGGTAACGAACAGCGTCGCTACAGCAGGGCATCGGCGGGCAATGCCGCTTGCCTCATGCGCCACCCCACTTTACGCGTCTCCGCCATGAGCCGAATCGGTCGCGGAAGTTCAATGTCGTGCTATACCAAAACTCAAAATGTTGTGCTACCGTTATCGAGGAAGCTGATCCAAATCAGCCCAGTAGGAAGTCTCACCTTCGGCCGTCACGGGGCCACCTTCCACGAATAACTGACAATGAAGGAAACCACCGATATGTTCGATCCCATCACGCTGCCATATGGCGCAAAGATGTTGTTCAATACCGTCAAGCTCAAGCCGGGCGTCACCTTCGAGGAAGTCGAACTGGCCGTGGGCGAGATGTGCAACGTCGTCAAGGAAACATACGGCGGAGACCAAGGCGGGTTCATCGCCGGCCAGGTGTTTAAGTTCTCCGGTTTCGTTTCCGACGAAGGTTCGCTCAATGCATCGCGCAGCGCGGACGAGCACTACGTCATCGTCACGTACTGGCGCTCATTCGGAGAGCACGAGAAATCGCACGCTGACACAATCTTCTCCACTAAGTTCGAGGCACTGGCAAAGATGTGCTCCGATACCAAGGAGTTGGGCTATGACATGCTGTGGCAAGGAGCGCCGGAAGGGCACTAGCGGTTGGCGCCAGGTAAAGCCAAGACTATGCGGGGCGGCTGCGTCGCGAATGTCCGCAGTTGGCCGCTATGTAAAGCTTTACATAGCGACCCCTATGCATAGATCCCAACTAGGCGTAGTTATGTTGAGAAGAATGACGCCGGCCCCTGCGGCGCGGCGCATCAGGAGCCGGCGCGTTCTTTACATAGTTACAGCGTCTGCAAGAACCGCATGAGCGAGTCCGGCGCCTGGAACCAGTTGATGCACTGGAGTCGAGAGAGTCGGACGTTACCAATAGAGGTCTACCGAAGTGGGACCACCACTGGCCTCGGCTGCCGAAACTATGTCTAGAAAATCGCTGACCCACCTCGCCAACGGCCGCGCTGCGCCTGCATCAAACAGATCCTGGCCGTACGACCTCTCCCTAGTTGAGATCTATGCATAGTGGCCGGTTGCAGCCCCACAAGTCCTGATCGCATCGGATGCCTTTCATGTCGCGACTACTACAACTAAGCACCTCGCCGATCTGGTCGAGGACATCAAGCCGGCAATCGAGAACGAAGCTTTCTAATACGCGCACCAGGCGCGCAACGCCAAAGCATCCAGAAAGTTTGCAGTCCGCTCTAAGCCTGCTCTGCGTACAGCTCCGTCATCACCTCGCGCAGCCAGCGGTTGGCGGGGTCCTGGTCGAAGCGCTGGTGCCAATGCAACCGCACCTCGAAGCCGGGCATTGCCAGCGGCAGCTTGAGCACCTTGAAGTTGCCCAGCCGCGCGAACGCGGCGGCGACACGGGAGGGAACGGTGACGATCAGGTCGGTGCGCGCCAGGATCATCGGCACCACCAGGAAATGCGGCACGCGCGCCACGATGCGAGGGCTCAAGCCTTCGGCGACGAAGGTATCTTCGATCACCTGATGCCCGCTGCCGACGTACGACACCAGCACATGCGCGGCTTCGCGGAACTGCTTCGCGCTGATCCTTTGGCCGATCACCGGATGATCGGCGCGCAGCATGCACACATAGTGCTCGCGAAATAGCGGCTGCTGGCGCGTGCCGGTCGTCAGGCCGGGCAGGAAGCCGACCGCAAGGTCGATCTCGCCCGCCTCCAGCGTCGCGTGGACGTCTTTGATCGGAATCCGCACCACTTCTATCTTGACCGCCGGCGCGTCCTGCTTGATACGCTCGAGCAGGCCGGGCAGGAACACCATTTCGCCGATGTCCGACATGTAAAAACGAAACGCGCGATCGGAGCTCTTCGGCTCGAAGCCGGCGTGCTGCTGCAGCGCGGTCTGAATCAGGCGCAGCGCCTCGCGCACCGGCTGCGCCAGTTGCTGCGCGAAAGGCGTAGGGCGCATGCCGCGCGGCGTGCGCACGAATAGCGGGTCGTCAAACAACTGGCGCAGCCGCGAAAGCGCGTTGCTCATGGCCGGCTGCGACAGCCCGAGGCGCTCGCCGGCGACGGTGACGCTGCCCGCGGTCGCGATGGCGTCGAAGGCGCGCAGCAGGTTCAGATCGAGGTCCGTTACATTCATGAATGGAATATATATCATATTTTCCATCAATTTGACAAATGCCAGACCCGCGCCTACTCTCGTTTCATCAGAGGCTTGCCCAGGTCATGCTGGAGCAAGCGCAAGGGGGAGGAAGCATGTACGAAATCCGCATCCACGGTCGCGGCGGGCAGGGCGCGGTGCTGGCGGGCGGCATCCTCGCCACCGCCCTGGTGCTCGAAGGCAAGTTCGTCGTCGCCGTACCGTCTTTCGGTTTCGAGCGCCGCGGCGCGCCGGTGGCAAGCTACCTGCGCTTCGACGAGCGCGAGATCCGGTAGATGACCAACATCTATCATCCGGACTGCGTCCTGTGCATCGACCCGACGGTGGCGCGCGCGGTGAACATTTTCGACGGCATCAAGGACGGCGCCGTGCTGGTGCAGACCGGATCCAAGACGATTGCCGACTTTCAGCTTCCGCGCGAGGTCGCGACGGTCGGGCTGTGCGACGCGGTTTCGATCGCGCTCGACCTATTCAAGCGCTCGATCACCAACACCATCATGCTGGGGAGCCTTCGCGCGCACCACCGGATTGGTTTCGCTCGATTCGCTGCGCGCCGCGATCCAGAAGTCGGATTTTCGCGATGCCGGACTCGCGCAGAACATGGTCGCGCTCGAACGCGGCTACGAATCGACCCGGGTGCACCACATAGAGAGGATGGCGGAGGCGGCGGCATGAAACGCCAGGCATACGACATGTTCGACGCATCGACGATCCCGGACGACCTGTGTCCGATCGCGACCAAACCTACGCCGATGCTGCCGGGAGACTGGCGCAGCATGCGCCCGGTGGTCGACCGCGGCAAGTGCGTGAAATGCGCCGTATGCTGGCTCTACTGCCCGGTGCAATGCGTGGTCGAGCGCCCTGCCTGGTTCGACTTCAATCTTGCGACCTGCAAAGGCTGCGGCATCTGCGCCACCGAGTGCCCGCAACGAGCGATTGCGATGATCCAGGAGGCAGCGTAATGAGCACGATACTCAAGCCAAAATCGAAACTCATCGTCTGCGACGGCAACGAAGCGGCGGCATGGGCGGTATCGCTCGCCAATGTGGACATGGTCGCGGTGTATCCGATCACGCCGCAATCCTCTCTGGTCGAGTATCTGGCCAAATTCATCGCCGACGGCCGGCTCGGCGCCGAACTCGTCGACGTCGAAGGCGAGCATTCGGTGCTGTCGGTGCTGCAGGGCGCCTGTCTCGCGGGCGCGCGCACCTACACCGCGACTTCCGGCCCCGGACTCGCCTTCATGTTCGAGCCGTATGTGCGCACGCCGGGCCTGCGCCTGCCGCTGGTGATGACCATCGTCACCCGCGACATGCTCACGCCGCAGAGCGTCTGGGGCGGGCACCAGGACGCGATGTCGGTGCGCGAAGCCGGCTGGATCCACATGTACTGCGAGTCGGTGCAGGAGGTGCTCGATACCACCATCATGGCCTACAAGATCGCCGAACACCGCGACGTGATGCTGCCCGTGAACGTGAACCACGACGGCAACTACCTGTCCTTCGGCGCCGCGCGCGCGGAGCTGCCGGACCAGGAGGAGGTCGGCGCGTTCCTCGGCGCGAAGAACGTCAACTGGCATGTGGCGCTCGATCCGCAACGCCCGATGGCGGTCGATCCTCTGACCGGCGGCGCCGGCGGCATCGGCCCATCGGCCTTTGTGCGTTACCGCAAAGGCCAGTGCAGCGGCACCCAGAACGCGCTCGCCGTCATTACCGAGGTGCACGAAGAATGGGGGCAGCGCTTCGGCCGCTGCCATGCGCCGCTGGTCGAGTCTTACCGCATGGACGGCGCCGAGCACGCGATCGTGACCATCGGCAGCATGACCGGCGCCGCCAAGGACGCGGTGGACGCGGCGCGCGCGCGCGGCGAGAAAGTGGGCCTGGTCAAGGTGAAAACCTATCGCCCGTTCCCGGTCCAGGCGCTCGCAGCCGCGTTGGCCGAGGTGAAAGCCGTGGGCGTGGTCGATCGCTCGGTCTCGTTCGGCTGGAATTGCGGGCCGCTGTTTCAGGACACGATGACAGCCCTGTATTGCGCCCCCAGGCGCATCCCGGCGATGAGTTTCATCGGCGGGCTCTCCGGCGCCGACCTCACGCTGGGACACTTCGAGCGGGTGATCCGCCGCACCGCCGATCTCGCGCGCGACGGCCAGCCGGCCGAGACGGTGTGGCTCAACGAAAAGGACTAGGGGGCTGTTTCAGAATGACTGAAACCGCCCTGACTTAGGGGAGTATGAGGGGATGTATCCCCTCATTTCGTAACGGACACTGAGATGCAGCACACTCATTACCTTATCGTCGGCGCGAGCCACGCGGCGCTGTCGGCTCTGCACGCGATCCGGCTGCACGACGCGGAGCAGGAGGTCACGCTCCTCACCCGCGACGACAGCCTGCCGTATTCGCCCACGGTCCTGCCCTATGTGGTCTCGGGCCGCTCCAACCCGGGTCGCGTATTCCTGCGCGACGAGGGCTATTTCGCCGAGCACAAGGTGAGCTACCTGCGCGGCGCGAAAGTGCGGAAGGTGAACGCGGGCGAGAGCGCAGTCGAATTCGCCGATGGAACCAAAATCGGTTTCGACAAGCTGCTGCTCGCGACCGGCGCCGCGCCACTGTTGCCGGCGATCCCGGGCCTCGCCGGACTGCAGTTTCACGTGCTGCGCACCCTCAGCGACGCTGTCGCCCTGCGCAAGGCGCTGCCGCGCATCAAGCGCGCGCTGGTGCTGGGCGGAGGCCTGATCGGCATGCGCGCGGCGGAGAACCTGGCCAAGGGCGGCGTGGCGGTGAGCGTGGTGGAAATACTGCCCCATGTCCTCGCCGGCTATTTCGACGCGGAAGCGTCCGGCATGATCGAAAAAGTTTTCGCCGCCAACGGCGTGCGCCTGTTCACGGGCAAGCATGTGGCTTCGTTCGCGGCCGACGGCGAAGGTTGCCGCGCCAAGCTGGCCGATGGCGCCGAACTCGATGCGGACCTGTTGCTCGTCGCCACCGGCGTTGCGCCGGTGACCGATTTTCTCGAGGGCAGCGGCGTCGCGATCGAGCGCGGGGTGCTGGTCGACGATCACATGCGCACCAATATCGCCAACATCTGGGCCGCGGGAGACGTGGCCCAGGCGCGCGGCTTTTTTACCGGCGAGCAGATCATCAACGGCATTCTTCCGGATGCGGTCGACCAGGGACGCATTGCCGGCATGGCGATGGCGGAGGACCCGGGATCGAAGACCTACGCCGGCGGCGTGCCGCTCAACACCTACAGCTTCTTCGGCCAGCAGGCGGTTTCGGTCGGCGTGCATGAAGGTGCCCTGGAGCAATCGGGCGTCGAGGTAAAAAAACAGGTGGACGCCGAGCAGAACCGTTATCTCAAGATCGTGCTCAAGGACAGCCGTCTCGCCGGGATCTTCGGGGTCAATAGCGCGTTCGACCCCGGCATCATGTGGGAACTGATACTGCGCGCAATCGATCTGGGCGACGAAAAGTTGGCGTTCCTGCGTTCACCGCAGCAGACGGCACGCGCGCTGATGTCCAGGAACTGGAGATAATGACCACCATGGGCGCCGCCTACGAGACCATCAATTTCAAGCCGGAAGCCTGCGACGGCTGCCTTGACTGTATGAGCGCCTGCGCGCAGGCCAAGGCGCAGTCGGACGACCAGATCCGATCGCGCATCCAGATCGTGCCTTCCGGCGACGGCTTTGAACTCGCGATTTGCCGCCAGTGCGGCGATCCGGAATGCGTGCTCAACTGCCCGGCGGCGGCGCTCGCGAAAAACGCCGGCAGCGGCGTGGTCGACTGGGACGGAACGAAGTGCGTCAACTGCCTGCTGTGCACCCTCGGCTGCGCCTACGGCGGAATCGCCTACGACGCGCTTTCGGCCCATGTGATCAAGTGCGACCTGTGTGAAGGTGCCCCGGCCTGCGTCAAGGCCTGCACCCCAGGTGCACTGAAGCACGTCAAGGCCGCGCGCATCTATAACGAGGTGGGCAATCTCGAAGACCTGTTCGTGCCCGGACTCTCCGGCTGCCAGGGCTGCAACGCCGAATTGATCATGCGCCATACGCTGCGGCGCATCGGTCCGGACGTGGTGGTGGCGACCCCACCCGGCTGCATCCCGGGCATGGGCTCGGTCGGCTACAACGGGCTCACCGGCACCAAGGTGCCGGTATTCCATCCGCTGCTCACCAACACCGCATCCATGCTCGCGGGCGTGCGCCGGTTCTACAAGCGCAGCGGCCGCGACGTGATGGCGGTGGCGCTGGCCGGCGACGGCGGCACTGCGGACGTGGGCTTCCAGTCGCTTTCGGGCGCGGCCGAGCGCGGCGAGGAGATCCTGTACATTTGCGTCGACAACGAAGGCTACATGAACACCGGCATGCAGCGCTCCGGCTGCACGCCGTATGGCGCCTGGACCTCGACCACGCCGGTGGGCGAACGCGCCCACGGCAAGACCCAGGACGCGAAGAACCTGCCGCTCTTGATGGTGATGCACGACTGCGAGTACGTCGCGACCGCCTCCACCGCCTTCATGGAGGATCTATACGACAAGCTCGACCGCGCGATCGTCGCGGCCAAGACCGGATTCGCCTATTTGCACATCTACTCTCCCTGCACTACCGGCTGGCGCTTTCCTTCCGACCAGAACATCGAGGTGTCGCGCAAGGCGGTCGAGACCAATTTCGTGCTGCTGTGGGAGTTCAATCCGCGCGACGGCCTGCGCTTGACGCGCCCGGTCGAGCACGCGCGTCCGATTACCGAGTATCTCGAAGTGCTCGGCAAGTACCGGCACCTTGTGCCGGAGCAGGTCGCCCATATAGAGCGCACCCTGGCAACGAACCTCGCGCGCATCCAGGGTTTTGCCGCAGCCAAACCTCAGTCGCCTGCAGCGTCGGCCTGAACCGTAGCCCTGCGTCGGCTACCGCCCGTGAGCACGATCTCGTACTCTGCGTGATCGATTCCTTCGAGTAAACCCATGCCCATTCCAGAACGACCAATTACCATCCTGATCGCCGCACTCGGCGGCGAAGGCGGCGGGGTGCTAGCCAACTGGATCATCGCCGCCGCGACAGCCGCGGACTACCCCGTACAGAGCACCTCCATCCCCGGAGTGGCGCAGCGCACCGGAGCGACCACCTACTACATCGAGCTGTACCCTGCGCGCGCGGCGCTGCTAGGCGGCCGGCGACCGGTGATGACGCTTGCGCCCTCGCCCGCCAACATCGACGTGATGCTAGCTTCCGAGCTGCTGGAAGCAGGACGCGCCTTGTCAAACGGCTATATCACGCCCGAGCGCACCACGCTCATTGCGTCGACTCACCGCATCTACACGGTAGACGAGAAAATTGCGCTGGGCGACGGCCGCATCGACAGCGAGCGCATCGTTGCGGCGGCTAAGGTACTGGCCAGGCGCGCCATCGCCGCCGCGCCCGAGCCGGGACTCGCGCTGGAAATCGCGCTCTGCGGCCGGCTTATCAAGGGCTACGGTGACATCAACCGGCGCGCCAAGGCGAGTTTCCTGCGCATTTTAGACACCTTGGTGGAGGGCGGTGCCCTCGCAGATGCAAAGGCGCGCGCTGAGGGCGTGCGCGCCGCGCGCGTTGCAACTTGTCGGGCTCGCCGACGATTTCGGCAACTGCCGCATCCCCATCCTCGCGCTCAACGTGGTCTATCCGCTGGTGCCCGAGGAAATTACCGCCTTCTGCTCGGGCAAGGCCGCGGTGCTAGTGCTGGAAGAGGGCCAGCCCGAATTCATCGAACAGGATATCGCCGCCCTGCTGCGCCGCGCGGCCGGGCAGCCCGAACTGGAACAGCTTGCGCAGACCGGGCTGCATGGCAAGAACCTGCTGATCATGGCGGGAGAATATACCTCCGAGGTGATCGTGCGCGGCCTGGTGAGCTTCCTTGCGAAACATGCGCCGTAGCTGGACATTTCGTCCGGGATTCGCTGGTTCGAAGCGGTGGACGCCGTGGGCGCGCGCCGCGGAGTTGCTCGGTTCGCCGCTGCTGCCGCGGCCGCCGAATTTCTGCGTCGGTTGTCCCGAACGTCCGGTGTTCGCCGCGATCAAACTGGTCGAGCGCGACATCGGCAAGCGTCACATCTCGGCCGACATCGGCTGCCATTCGTTCGCGACCTTCGCGCCGTTCTCGCTCGGTCATTCCATCCTAGGCTACGGCATGAGCCTCGCGAGCGCGGCCGGCGTCGCGCCTATGCTGGCCGGCCGCTCGCTGGCGATCATGGGCGACGGCGGCTTCTGGCACAACGGCTTTCTCTTCGGCGTCGTCTCCAACCAGCTGAACGGCGGTGACGCGGTGCTGCTGATCATGAAGAATGGCTACACCGCGGCCACCGGAACGCAGGACCTGGTCTCCTCGCCACGCGCCGAGAGCGATGAACTGTTGCAAGAGAAAAGCGCGGTGCGCGCCGAGCGCGCGATCGAGAACACGCTGCGCGGCGCCGGCGTGAAATGGCTGCGCAACGTCTATACCTACCGCGTCGCCGACATGGCGCGCGCGCTGCTAGAGGCCTTCACTACCGACGAACCCGGGCTCAAAGTCATCGTCGCAGAGGGCGAGTGCCAGCTCGAGCGCCAGCGCCGCATCCGCCCCATTCTCGCGCGGCTGCTGGGGTCGGGTGCGCGCGTGGTGCGCACCCGCTTCGGCGTGGACGACGACACCTGCTCGGGCGACCATTCTTGCATCCGGCTCTCCGCCTGCCCCTCGCTCACGTTGAAGGCTTCATTGGACCCGCTCAAGGTGGACCCGGTGGCGCACGTCGACCACAGCTGCGTCGGCTGCGGCCTGTGCGGCGAAGTCGCTCATGCAGCCATCCTGTGCCCGTCGTTCTACCGCGCCGAGGCAGTGCAGAATCCGAACGCCTGGGACCGTTTTACCGCGCGCCTGCGCGCCGTGGTCATAGACTGGTTGCAACCGGCCTGAGCTGAATTCGAGACGATTGCTCCGTCGCCTCGCTTCGGCGGCGCACGCGTCGCCTGCTGCTATTTGACGTGTTTTACCAATTGCCTCGGTCCGACTTCCCCACCGTACACATTTCCCTTCGCATCCACCGCTACACCCTCGGCCGCGCTGGTTCCGTTCATCTCAAGCGGATCGGGGATACGGTATAGGACGCGGCCATCTTTGAGGCTTCCAATTCGAATACCCCTCTTCCATCCCGGGTGGGGCGCAACGCCGTTGGATTCGGAGTCAGCCACATAGATCATGTCACCGCGTATGTAAATGCCACTCGGGCGGCTGAACTGCTTCCACTCGGCGATGAACGATCCGTCTTGATCGAGAATCTGGATGCGCATGTTGCCACGGTCGGCAACGAAGAGCCGCCCCTGCTCATCCATCGCGAGGTCATGCGCCAGTCTGAACTCGGTCGGCCCGGATCCCAACTTGCCGAACGACTTGATGAACTTGCCATCTTTGGCAAATTTCGAAATCCGCGAGACCGTATTCGGTGGCGCATTGGCCTCCTGAAAGGCATGCCCTTCCGCGATGAATATGTCGCCGTTCGGCGCCACGACAATGCTGGTCGGTTCGGTCAGGGCATGTGGCGGATCTCCAGCCACGCCTGCCTTCCCGAACGTGAGCAGCACCTTGCCGTCCGGACTGAATTTGACGACCGTGTGGCCTTTGCCGGTTTCCGCCGGGTGGTTCTTGCGTTCGCGCTCGTTTGCACCTCGTCCGTCGACCACCCACACGTTGCCGTCGCGATCGACGTAGATCTTGTGCGGCCAAATAAACATGCCGGCGCCGAAGGTTTTCAGTAGATTGCCAGACGCATCGAACTTGAGGACCGGCGGCACGGCCGAACCGGCGCAGCTATCGTACAGAAATGGGGACGCGCCGGGCGGAATGTCCGGGTTCGCACCGCACCGGTTTGCCACCCACACGGATTCGCCATCGCTGTCGATGGCGACGCCGTTTAGCGCGCCCCACGTTCTTCCGGCGGGAAGTTTTCCCCACGGTGCAATGGTTTGGTACGGATTGGGAAAATCATTCGTCGGCTGGAGATCGCTCTCCCCGTATGCGCTAGCGCCGCACAGCGTCATTGCGGCAACCAGCACAAGGGTCTGCAACATCAATCGATCATTGTCTGGCATGAGACTACTCCTCCAAAAAGATGGTTCTCTAACGACGTTCGCGCTTTGCTTTCCGAGCGTGCCACCGTTCTGGAGCCTAACTCAAAGTCGCCACACCCCCCAAGAAGGGGCGTTATAAGACCCCAAGAGCGGGGGCTAGCGCGGTCAGGCTACGCTCAAGCCACTGCTTCTTCAACCGGGGTGAACTGGATACGCACCTGCACACTCACGCGATATAGGCACCACTGGAGTCACCGTGCATTGCTCATCCATTCCTCGTGGATTTCGTCGGTCCAGTGCGCGGGCACCGCACCGCCAGCCGCGACGCACATGAAGAGATCGCGTTGCGCGACCGGTTGTGCGCACAATGACGCCGGCCGGCAAATCGACCATGTCGGTCAACACTGTCGGAGATTTCCGGCTGGAACGGATCATGGACCTCTAACTATGGTTTTCCCTGCAACACGTGCACCTGCGCGCGACTCAGGCTGCGGTAGATCCGGCTCCGGCGCACCAGCGGCCACCATTCGTACAGAAAAATCTGCATCGGCCGCCACATCGCGACCCAGCCGCCGATGGTGAGGCTCTCCTGCAGGATCTTGAGAAAGGTCCCGGTCGCTAACCTGGCCAGCACGTCCGCGCCGAGCAGGCACAAGGCGAGGACACCGGCGCCTATCATCAGGCTCGTGCGCCCTTCGAGCAGCAGCACCCGCACTTTGCGGCGCGCCAGTTCGGACTTGTAGTCGAAATAATTGTGGATCGCCTCGGCCACCAGCGCGGTGGGATCCTCCGGCGGCATCTGCCCGAGAAGGACCGTGATCTGAAAGCGGCCGTCCTGCGGAAATTCCAGTGCCCAGCTTTCGATGAACTCCTCGGCATCGGGATCCAGATCCTTGTGATGGAACGGCGTCGGGTCCATCGAGTTGAATAGCTGCCCGAGTTCCTGCAGGCGCAGCTCGATGCGATGCACGGGGTGCTGGACGTTCGTCATGGCGGAAATGAAAGACTCACGGCCCCTCAATGCAGATCGAGCGCATGGCGCTTGAACGCGCGCAGCGGCACCAGCCGCAGCAGGTCTTCGTGCTTGGCCTCGAGCATGACTTTTTGCGCCATGCCCGCCTCCCACGCCTCGATCCAGCGCAGCAGCCGTCGCGGAAAAAAGCGGTTAGTGGATCATGACCGCAGGCCTGCAACGGCCCGCCGAGGACGTTTTTTTCCTGGGGCAGCACGGTGCTCATGGTCGTGATTCTAGCGCGGGCCGGCGCCGAACGATATGCCGGAATGCCAGCGCCGGGCCCAGGCGGCGGAGGATCGAGTTATAGTTGAGGCAGTACTCGAGGAGCAAACCATGGCAGACGTGATGAACGCCTACTACGACCGGCAGTACAACGTGCGCGCGCTGATTTCCGACCACGCCGGAATTTTTGAGCGCTGGAAGACGCGCTCGCGCGAAGCGCGCGCGCGCCTGCCCTGCCACCTGGACATTGCCTACGGGAAGAGCGCGGCGGAAAAGCTCGACATCTTTCCCGCAGCGGGAAATGGCGGGGCGCTGCTGGTATTCATCCACGGCGGTTACTGGAGATCGCTCGACAAAAGCGATTTCTCCTATCTCGCTCCCGCTCTCAACGGCCGCGGCGTGGCTCTCGCGTTGCCCAACTACGGGCTCTGCCCCAAAGTCGGAATCGAGGATATCGTCAAGCAGAACCTGCTCGCCATCGCCTGGCTGTGGCACTACGGCACGCGCTACGGCGTCAATCCGCGCAGGCTGTACGTGGCGGGACATTCGGCCGGCGGCCACCTGACGGCGATGATGCTGGCGGCGCGCTGGAACGCCTACATGCCCGAGCTGCCCCACAACCTGGTGAAAGGCGGCCTCGCGGTGAGCGGCATCTACGACCTCGCGCCCCTCGTCCAGACGCCGTTCTTGAATCAAGACCTGCATCTGGACCGGATGCTGGCGCGCAGGCTGAGTCCCGTGACTATGCCGCCCACCACCAACGCACCGTTCTATACCGCAGTCGGCGGCGAAGAGACGAACGAGTTCTTGCGCCAGAACAAGCTCATTGCCAGGCACTGGCGCCATGTCTTTGCCGGCGATATTCCCATGCCCGGCCGTAATCATCTCACGGTGGTTGAAGAACTCGCCAACCCCGATAGCGCCCTGTTCAAAGGCGCGATGAACATGATGAGCCGGTGATCTGTCTGCCAGCGTGCCGCCGTGTTGCGGGCGCCCGGAAAAGCTGTTATCTTTCGTCAACTATGGATGCGCGCACGCTACTTATAGAAAGCTTTCAGGCCGCGGTCGGCGCCGCCGATCCGCTGAAAATTTTGCCGCAACATTTCCCGCAGCCACCTGCAGGCAAGACACTGGTGGTCGGAGCGGGCAAGGCCGCCGCCGCAATGGCGCTCGCAGTCGAGCAGCACTGGCCGGCCGCCTCGCCGCTCGACGGCCTCGTCATCACGCGCTATCGGCACGGCCTCCTGACCAACCGCATCAAGGTGATCGAAGCCGGACACCCGGTTCCCGACGAGAGCGGCGAAAAAGCGGCGCGGGAAATCCTGCGCCACGCGAAGACCCTGGGCGCGGATGACCTGCTGCTCGTGCTCGTGTCGGGCGGCGGATCGAGCTTGATGAGCCTGCCCGCCGAGGGCATCGGCATGGACGAACTGAAGGCGACAACGAAGGAGCTATTGCGCTGCGGCGCCCCGATTCAGGACATAAACACGGTGCGCAAGCACCTTTCGAGCATCCACGGTGGCAGGCTAGCCGCTGCGTGCAAGGCGCAGGTGCTGACGCTGATCGTTTCCGACGTTACCGGCGACGACCCCACGCATATCGGCTCCGGCCCTTGCGCCCCCGACCCCGGCACTTATCAGGATGCACTCGACATCATCGCGCGCTATGAGGTCAAGGCACCGCCGCCGGTAATGACGCATCTGCAGCGGGGCGTGCGGGGCGAGATCGCCGAGACACCCAAGCCGGGCGACAAGCTGTTCGCTCGCGTGGAAAACCGCGTCGTCGCCACCGCCCAAGGCTCGCTTCAGGCCGCAGCCGCCTACTTCCGCGGCAAAGGCATCGCGCCGGTGGTACTGGGCGACAGCGTCACCGGCGAAGCGAGCGAAGTCGCCAAGGTCTACGCCGCGCTCGTGCACCAGATCCGCCGCCATGGCGAGCCGTTCAAGCCGCCGGTGGCGCTGATTTCTGGCGGCGAATGCACGGTCACCGTGCGCGGCAAAGGCCGCGGCGGCCGCTGCGCCGAGTTCCTGCTATCGCTAGCGCTGGAACTGGAGGGCATGTCCGATACCTATGCGCTCGCCTGCGATACCGACGGCATCGACGGCACGGAGGACAACGCCGGCGCCGTGCTTGCACCGGACTCCATCGCGCGCGCCGCCCAGGCCGGCAGCTCGGCCAAGAAACTCCTGGCCAACAACGACGGTTACAGCTTTTTCGAGATTTTGAACGACCTGATAGTGACCGGCCCGACCCGGACCAATGTCAATGATTTCCGGGTGATCCTTATACTGTAAGGATTTTTCGTATTGAACGAGGTGGATTCACAGCCTTTGGCTGTGACGTCGATGGTTACGCCCAGCCTAGCCTGCCGCCAATTTTCAATTCCAGCCGCTGCGCTGCACTGCCGCGGTTGACTGCAATCTCCACCAGACCCTGGCCGTTTTCGTACCAGAAAACCTCGCCCGCGGCCGCTTCTGAAAAGACCCGCGCATAGGACAACCGATGCTCGCCCACGACGAGCACAGCGTCGCGCGCAATCCCGCTCGCGCGGATGCCGCTATGGGCGTTACCGTAATGGTCGACGTAGATGATCTCGGGCAGGTCGTCAGCGCCGAACTCGACCTCGAGCCTGCCGGCGCGCTCGAACCAACCCTTGGGCAGGCTGCCTTGCACGGCCAGCGTCGCCGCAACCGGGGCAAACAGGTCGCGTCCGTGGAACGAATCCGAAAGCTGCTCCGGCCGCCAGACGATGCGCCGGCAGTCGCCCTTGACCGCGCGCGCACCGACTACCGAAAGCAGCCCGTTGTCGGGCCCCACGTACCGGCGCTCGTCGGCTTGCACCACGACGGCATTGCGCATCCCGCCGACGCCGGGATCGACTACGGCCAGAAACACGCTGTCATCGGCAAAATACCCGACCATCGCGGCGAGCAGGTGCGCGCTGGCGCGCACATTGAATGCCGGCGCGTCGTGCAGCAAGTCGATCACCGCCATGCCCGGCGCGAGCCGCTGCAGTACAGCCTTTACCTGGCCGACATAGAGGTCGCCGGAACCAAAATCGGTAAACAGCACGATCGCCATGAGCGCATTGTAGCCCCCGATCCGGACACGCCAGAAACAAACAAAAAAGCCGGCGCGCTGGCCGGCTTCTTCCCGACAACAACGTTGTCTAAACCTTGGCTTCCGCCGCAGCGGTCTCCGGCGCTGGTTCGGGGCGATCCATAAGCTCGACCAGCGCCATAGGCGCGTTGTCACCCTGGCGGAACCCGTACTTGAGAATGCGCAGGTAGCCGCCATTCCTCTTGGCGTAACGCGGGCCGAGTTCGTTGAACAGTTTCGTTACCACATCGCGGTCGCGCAGGCGGTTGAATGCCATGCGGCGGTTGGCGAGCGTGGCGATCTTGCCCAGCGTGATCATCGGTTCGACCACGCGGCGCAACGCTTTCGCTTTCGGCAGCGTGGTCGTGATCGCCTCGTGCTTCAGCAGCGAATTCGTCATGTTGCGCAGCATCGCGAGGCGGTGGCTGCTGGTGCGATTAAGCTTTCTCAGTCCTGAGCGGTGACGCATGTTGTTGCCTCTTCTGTTCTGCCCTCGTCCCGAGGGCGATGTAGCTTGAGCGCAAGAAATCTACGCTCGGCCTGGGCTCATACGTGGGCGATTTCCAGCCCGGCTGGGGGCCAATTCTGCAGCTTCATGCCCAGGGTCAGCCCGCGCGAGGCCAGCACTTCCTTGATCTCGTTGAGCGATTTGCGGCCTAGGTTCGGCGTCTTCAGCAGCTCGGTCTCGGTGCGCTGAATCAGATCGCCAATGTAATAGATGTTCTCGGCCTTCAGGCAGTTAGCCGAACGCACCGTGAGTTCGAGATCGTCCACCGGACGCAACAGGATGGGTTCGACCTGCGGCGCCTTGACCGGCTCGCTTGCGATCGGTGTGCCTTCGAGGGCCGCAAACACCGACAACTGGTCCACCAGGACGCGCGCGGCGTAGCGGATCGCCTCTTCCGGCTCGACCACGCCATTGGTCTCGATATCCATGATCAACTTATCGAGATCGGTGCGCTGTTCCACGCGCGCCGACTCGACCGCGTAGCTGACGCGACGCACCGGCGAGAACGAAGCATCGAGGATGATCTTGCCTATGCCCTTGGTCTCCCCCGACATCGCGCGCATGTTACCCGGCTCGTAGCCACGGCCGCGCTCGACCTTTATCTGCATTTCCAGCTTGCCGCCTGGCGACAGATGGGCGATGACTTGCTCTGGATTGATGATTTCCACGTCGTGCGAAACCTCGATGTCAGCGGCAGTCACCGCACCCTCGCCCTTCTTCTTTAGCGTCAGCAGCACTTCGGTGCGGTTGTGCACCTTCAGCACCACGCCCTTCAAGTTGAGCAGGATGTCGACTACGTCCTCCTGCACGCCGTCGATGGTCGAGTATTCGTGCAGCACGCCCGAGATCTGCACCTCGGTCGGGGCAAAACCCGGCATCGAGGACAGCAGCACGCGCCGCAGGGCGTTGCCCAGCGTGTGGCCGTAGCCACGCTCAAATGGCTCCATCACCACCTTGGCATGATTGGGAGCGATGTTCTGCACGTCGATGATGCGCGGTTTCAGAAATCCACTGCTTTGCATGGAGGTTCCTCTGGGAAGCTTTGACAATTACTTCGAGTACAGTTCGACTACCAGGCTCTCGTTGATGGTCGAAGGCAGCTCGGTGCGCTGCGGTTTGGCCTTGAACATGCCCTTCATCGCGGTGGTATCCACCTGCAGCCACTCGGGAATGCCACGCGAGGCGGCCGCCTCGGACGCACCCTTGATGCGCAGCTGGCTCTTGGCCTTTTCCGCCACCTCAATGGCGTCGCCGGTGCGAACCTGGTAGGACGGTATGTTGACGCGCTTGCCGTTTACCATGATGCCGTTGTGACGCACGACCTGGCGCGCCTCGTTGCGCGAGGCACCAAAACCCATGCGGAAGCACACTGTGTCCAGGCGCGACTCTAGCAACTGCAGCAGACTCTCGCCGGTGATCCCCTTCTGGCGCGCAGCGACGGCATAAATGCCGCGGAACTGGCGCTCAAGGATGCCGTAGATGCGGCGGATTTTCTGTTTCTCGCGCAGTTGCTTGCCGTAGTCGGACAGGCGCTGGCCGCTCTTCTGGCCATGCTGGCCCGGCGCATAGGCGCGGCGCTCGACGGCGCATTTGTCGGTAAAGCATTTCTCGCCTTTGACGAACAATTTCTCGCCCTCGCGGCGGCACTGGCGGCATTTCGGGTCTAGGTTGCGGGCCACGTTCCAGTCTCCTCTTAGATCCGGCGACGCTTGGGCGGGCGGCAACCGTTGTGCGGTACCGGCGTCACGTCGCTGATACTGGTGATCTTCAGTCCAATGGCGTTCAAGGCGCGCACCGCAGACTCGCGTCCCGGACCCGGCCCTTTAATGCGCACCTCGACGTTCTTCACGCCGCATTCCTGTGCCGCCTTACCGGCTTGCTCGGCGGCAATCTGGGCGGCGAACGGCGTGCTCTTGCGCGAACCCTTGAAGCCGGCGGCACCGGAAGTCGCCCACGATAGCGCGTTGCCCTGGCGGTCGGTAATGGTGATGATGGTATTGTTGAACGACGCATGGATGTGCGCGACGCCTTCGGCAACGTTCTTTTTCACCTTCTTGCGCACACGCGCCGCTGCGGCGGAGGAAGTGCTCGGGGGTTTGGCCATTTGTGCTTTCCTCTATGTATCCGTTAATCCGGGGCTTAAGTCTTGGTCGCCACGGATTTCATCTTGATCGCGGCTTTACGCGGCCCCTTTCGCGTGCGCGCGTTGGTGCGTGTGCGTTGCCCGCGCACGGGCAAGCCTTTGCGGTGGCGCGAACCGCGATAGCAGCCCAGATCCATCAGGCGCTTGATCGACATCGACACCTCGCGCCGCAGGTCGCCCTCGACCGTGAATTTGGCCACCTCGTCGCGCAAGCGCTCCACATCGGAATCCGACAGGTCCTTGATCTTGGCCGATCCGGTAACCTTGGCGGCGGCACAGATCGCCCGCGCCCGCTCCCGCCCGATGCCGAAGATCGCGGTCAACGCAATCTCGGTGTGCTGGTGGTTTGGAATGTTGACGCCTGCAATGCGGGCCATTAGTTCACTCCAGGAATGCGAAACTGATTATGATAGCTTAATATCATCTTCTCTGCCAACCAGTTAGCCTTGACGCTGTTTATGCCGCGGGTTGGTGCAAATGACGCGCACCACGCCCTTTCTGCGAACCACCTTGCAGTTGCGGCACATCTTCTTCACCGATGCCTGTACTTTCATGGTCCTCTCCTGCTGCGCCCTAGTCCGCGTTGCTATACCCGCACCCGGGCTACTTCGCGCGGAAAATGATCCGCGCTCTTGTCAAATCATACGGCGTCAACTCCAGCGTCACCTTGTCACCGGGCAGGATACGGATGTAATGCATGCGCATCTTGCCGGAGATATGTCCCAACACCATGTGGCCATTTTCCAGCTTCACCCTGAAGGTCGCATTCGGCAGGTTCTCGACTATCTCCCCCTGCATCTCGATAACGTCTTCTTTCGCCATATCCCTTTCGTGTCGCTCTCCGCTCTGAATCCCTGGATCAACAAGGGGATGCATCCCCTTGTTCTCTCATCTCGTCGGGAATCCGGCCCCTTTGAAATTTGCTTTTTTCAGCAGGCTTTCATACTGATGCGACATAATGTAGGCCTGCACCTGGGACATGAAATCCATGGTTACCACCACGATAATCAGAAGCGAAGTTCCGCCAAAGTAGAATGGCACGTTCCATTTCAGGATCAGGAATTCTGGCAACAGGCAGACCAAGGTCACGTATACCGCGCCGGCCAGGGTCAACCGCGTCAGGATTTTCTCCAGGTAGCGCGCAGTCTGGTCGCCCGGACGGATACCGGGCACGAAGGCGCCGCTCTTTTTCAGATTGTCGGCGGTATCCTTGGGATTGTATTGCAGCGCGGTATAGAAAAAGCAGAAAAAGATGATCGCACCGGAATACAGCATGACGTAAATCGGCTGGCCGGGCGAGAGCGTGCCGGAGATGTCGCGCAGCCAGCTCATCCCTTCGCTCTGGCCGAACCAGTTGGCCAAGGTCGCCGGGAACAGGATGATGCTAGATGCGAAAATCGGCGGGATCACTCCCGCCATGTTGAGCTTGAACGGAAGATGCGAGGCTTGTCCGCCGTAGATCTTGTTGCCGACCTGGCGCTTGGCGTAGTTCACCAGGATCTTGCGCTGGCCGCGTTCGACGAAGCACACGGCCCAGGTTACCAGCGCCACTGCCGCCGCGATCAGCAGCGCTGTGAGCGGGTGCATCGCGCCGGTGCGCACCAGCTCCAGCGTGCCGCCGATGGCGTTGGGCAAACCGGCGGCGATACCGGCGAAAATAATGATGGAAATGCCGTTGCCCAGGCCGCGCTCGGTGATCTGCTCGCCCAGCCACATCAGAAACATGGTACCGGTCACCAGCGTGCTCACGGTGACGAAGCGGAACATGAGCCCCGGCTCAAGCACCAGCCCTGGCTGCGATTCGAGCGCAATGGAAATGCCAGCCGCCTGAAACAGTGACAGGAACACGGTGCCATAGCGCGTGTACTGAGTGATTTTGCGCTGTCCAGCCTGGCCTTCCTTTTTCAACTGCTCGAGCTGCGGCGACACCGTCGTCATCAGCTGCATGATGATCGAGGACGAGATGTAGGGCATGATACCGAGGGCGAAGATGGTGAAGCGCGACAAGGCGCCGCCGGAGAACATGTTGAACATGCCCAGGATCCCGCCCTGCTGCGACTTGAACAGCTCGGCCAGCACGTTCGGATCGATTCCGGGCACCGGAATGTGCGCACCGATGCGGAACACGACCAGCGCGCCGAGCAGAAACAGCAGACGCTTCTTCAGGTCGCCAAATTTGCCGGTCTTGCCGATGTTTTGAGTCGGGGTAGCCATTTAGCTGAGCGGCAATTAAGCCTTCTCGCCCTTCGCCTTGGGTTTGGATTTGTCTTTGGCCGCCGGCTCGCCCGCTACTGCCTTGGGCGCCTTGGGTTTGGCTTTCACTTTTTCCGCCGGTTTAGCTGCGGCTCCCTTGGGTGCCTCCGCCCTGGCTTTGGCCTTGGCAATGGCTTCGACCCTGGCCTTGGCCTTCTTGCCCTTGCCCACCGGCGCTTTCACTTCGATCGCGGCGATGCTGCCGCCGGCCGCTTCGATTGCCGCCCTGGCGCCCTTGGTGACACGCAGGCCGCTCAGACTGACCTTGCGCTCAAGCTTGCCCGAGAGGATGACCTTGACCGCTTCGGTGGCTTCCGGCACCACGCCGGCCCCTTTGAGCGCCTTCAGGTCGATATCCGTGCCCGCCATTTTTTGCAGATCCGAAAGTCGGACTTCGGCGGTGAGCCCGCTCGCGAGCGAATTGAAACCGCGTTTGGGCAGACGCCGCTGCAGCGGCATCTGGCCGCCCTCGAATCCGATTTTGTGAAAGCCGCCGGAACGCGACTTCTGCCCTTTGTGGCCTCGTCCCGCGGTCTTTCCCAGGCCAGAGCCGATGCCGCGGCCAACGCGACGCCGAGCGCGCTTCGCGCCAGCTGCAGGCTTGATCGTATTGAGCTGCATTTATGCCTCGCACTTCACCAGGTAGTACACCTTGTCGATCATGCCGCGGATCGCAGGGGTATCCTGAAGCTCCACGGTTTGGTTGACGCGCTTCAAACCCAGCCCGCGCACCGTGGCGCGGTGCGCGGCCTTGCAGCCGATCGCGCTTTTTACCAGGGTAACCTTGAGTTTCTTGTCCATCATAATTATCCTCAGCCGGTGATTTCTTCGACCGACTTGCCGCGCTTCGCAGCAATCTCCGACGGCGCGTTCATGGATTTCAATCCTTGCAGAGTGGCTCGGACCACATTGTAAGGACTGCCCGAGCCGATGCACTTGGCGAGCACGTTGGTGATGCCCATGACCTCGAATACCGCGCGCATGGCGCCGCCGGCGATGATGCCGGTGCCTTCGGACGCCGGCTGCATGTAGACCTTGGCCGCGCCGTGGTGACCCCACACGGCATGGTGCAGCGTGCCGTTCCTGAGGCTGACGCGGAACATTTTGCGCCGGGCTTCTTCCATCGCCTTTTGCACCGCCACCGGAACCTCCCGCGACTTGCCCTTGCCCATGCCGACCCCGCCGTCGCCGTCGCCGACCACGGTGAGCGCGGCAAAGCTGAGGATGCGGCCGCCCTTCACCACTTTGGTGACGCGGTTGATCGCAACCATCTTCTCGCGCAGGCCGTCACCGCGGTCGTCCTGGCCCTGCATCTTGCCCTGCATTCTGCCCTGCATCTTCGCCATATTCGTCCCCGATTAGAACTTGAGCCCGGCTTGGCGCGCTGCTTCTGCCAGCGCCTTGACGCGGCCGTGATACTGCATTCCGCCGCGGTCGAACGCAACCTGTTCGATGCCGAGTTGTTTGGCTTTCGCGGCGATGCGCTTGCCAACGACCTCGGCCGCCTTTACATTGCCGCCGTTCGCCACCGTCGCGCGCACTTCCTTCTCCAGCGTCGAGGCCGCGGTCAACACCTTGGTGCCGCAGGCGGAAATCACCTGCGCGTAGATGTGGCTGTTGGTGCGATGCACCGCGAGTCGCACAACCTTGAGTTCGGCGATCTTGGCACGGGATCTGCGCGCTCGGCGCAGTCGCGCCTGTTTCTTATCTATCATGGCTTTAGCTCCGCTTACTTCTTCTTGGTCTCTTTCAAGACCACCGTCTCGCCCGTGTAGCGCACACCCTTGCCCTTGTACGGCTCGGGGCTGCGGTAGGCGCGCACTTCAGCGGCCACCTGGCCAACCTGCTGCTTGTCGGTGCCGCGAAGAACGATCTCGGTCTGGCTCGGGGTCTCGACCTTGACCCCCTTGGGCATATGATGCACCACCGGATGGGCAAATCCGAGCGCCAAGTTGAGCTTGTCGCCCTGCGCCTGCGCGCGGTAGCCGACGCCGACCAGGGTCAGCTTGCGTTCGAAGCCCTTGCTCACGCCCTCGACCATGTTCGCCACCAGTGCGCGGATGGTGCCGGACATGGCATTGGCCTGCACCGAATCATTGTTTACGCGGCACAGCAGCGTGTCGCCGTCGCGCTCGAGCCGGATGTCACTGCTTAAACGCTGCGTCAGCGTACCCAGCGGCCCTTTCACCGCGACCTCTTCGGCCGATAGCGTCACCTCGACGCCCGTGGGCACCAGGATGGGGGTTTTTCCGATTCGCGACATGATTTCCTCCCCTTAAGCCACAATGCACAGCACTTCGCCGCCGATTCCGGTGGCGCGTGCTTTTCTGTCGGTCATCACGCCTTTGGAAGTCGAGACGATGGCTATCCCCAAGCCGTTCATGACCCTGGGAATATCATCGCGGCCCTTGTAAATGCGCAGTCCCGGTCGGCTGACGCGCTCGATCTTCTCGATCACCGGCTCGCCGGCGTAGTACTTGAGCGCGATTTCGAGGGTGGACTTGCCGTCCTCGTCGCGCACCTTGAAATCCTCGATGTAGCCCTCGTCCTTCAGCACCTGTGCGATGGACGCTTTCACGCACGACGAAGGCATCGTCACCGACAGCTTTTCCGCAAGTTGCGCATTGCGGATGCGGGTCAGCATATCGGCGATAGGATCACTCATGCTCATGCTCTGTCTCCTCTCACCAGCTGGCTTTGGTCATGCCGGGAATCTCGCCACGCATGGCGATTTCGCGCAGCTTGTTGCGCCCCAGGCCGAACTTGCGGTACACGCCGCGCGGGCGGCCCGTCAGCTTGCAGCGGTTGCGTACACGCGTCGGCGACGCGTTCCGCGGCAGCTGCTGCAACTGCATGCGCGCCGCCATCCGCTCGTCGTCGGGTTGCTTGGCGTCGTTAATGATGGCGAGCAGCGCGGTGCGTCTTGCCTCGAACTTCTTCACGGTCGTACGACGCTTTTCGTTACGGTTGATGACTGCGGTTTTTGCCATGGCGCAATCCTTCAGGTCTTGAACGGGAATTTAAAGGCCGAGAGCAGTGCTTTGGCTTCCTCGTCGGTCTTCGCGGTAGTGGTGATGCTGATGTTCATGCCACGCAGGGCATCGATCTTGTCGTATTCGACTTCGGGGAAAATGATCTGCTCTTTCACGCCGAGGTTGTAATTGCCACGGCCGTCGAAAGCGCGCTGCGACAGGCCGCGGAAGTCTCGGATCCGCGGTATTGCAATGCTGACCAGACGGTCGAGAAACTCGTACATGCGCACGCCGCGCAGGGTCACCATGCAGCCGATCGCCAGGCCTTTGCGGATTTTGAAACCGGCGATAGGTTTCTTCGACAACGTTACCACCGGTTTTTGGCCGGCGATTTTGGTCATGTCGCCAACGGCGTTGTCCATTATCTTCTTGTCGTTCACGGCCTCGCCCACGCCCATGTTGAGCGTGATCTTTTGGATGCGCGGGACCTGCATCGCCGTCTTGTACCCGAACTTCTTGACCAGATCTGGAACCACTGTTTCTTTGTAATAGCTGTATAAGCGCGCCATGGCTTTTGCTCTCTCAGGCGTCCACGACTTCGCCGTTGGACTTGAAAATACGCACCTTGCGGCGGTCCTCCAGCGTCTTGAAGCCGACGCGCTCACCTTTCTGCGTCTGCGGGTTGAACAGCGCGACGTTGGAAATGTCGATCGGCATGTCCATGTCGACGATGCCGCCGGTCTGGCCCTTCATCGGATTGGGTTTCTGGTGTTTCTTCGCGCGATTGATGCCCTCGACCAGCAGATGCTTGTCATCCACGCAGCGCAGCACCGTGCCACGCTTGCCTTTGTCCTTGCCGGTGGTAACGATCACGTCGTCGCCTTTGCGAATCTTTTGCATGGCCTTCGATTCCTATATTCCTGACTTGCGCGAGTTACGCGGGGAATTGCCCCCTTGTTCCCTCAACCCGTCTCCTACAAAACTTCGGGCGCGAGCGACACGATCTTCATGAAGCGCTCATTGCGCAGTTCGCGCGTCACCGGCCCGAATATGCGCGTTCCGATCGGCTCCAGTTTGGCGTTGAGCAGCACTGCGGCGTTGGTGTCGAACTTGATCAGCGAGCCGTCGGAGCGGCGCACGCCCTTGGCCGTGCGCACCACCACGGCACTGTAGATTTCACCTTTTTTCACGCGGCCGCGCGGAGCACAGTCCTTGATGCTGACTTTGATCACGTCGCCGATGCCGGCATAACGCCGCTTCGAGCCACCCAATACCTTGATGCACATTACGGCGCGCGCACCGGTGTTGTCGGCGACATCCAATACACTTTGCATCTGAATCATGATTTGCTTCCTCTCCAACTTGAACCACTCGCGCCTCACCTTTCGGTGCGCCTAGCGCGTTGCGGCCAGTCTTGGAACCCGTAGGGGTCGAAACGCCCAGCCTGAAGCGGGGCGGTAACACGAATAACGGCGAATTATATCCGGCCCTGCCCGCCAGGGCAATGTTTTTCGAGCGACTCAAATTGTTTTGGCTTTTTCCACCAGCCTGGCCACCTTCCATGCCTTGGTCTTCGACACTGGGCGCGTCTCCTCGATCATCACTAGATCGCCGGTCTTGTACTCGTTATTCTCCGAGTGTGCGTGATATTTCCTCGACAGGGTGACGATCTTGCCAAAAATGGGATGACGCACGCGGCGTTCGACCAGTACGGTTACGGTCTTGTTCATCTTGTCGCTGACTACGCGGCCGGTGAGAGTGCGGACTACCTTGGTTGTCTGAGTATCGCTCATTTACTTGCCGCCTTCTGTGCAATGATGGTGCGCACCCGCGCGATATCGCGCCGGGTCTTCCTCAACTGGCTGTTGTTGGTTAGCTGCTGGGTAGCAACCTGCATGCGAAGGCTGAATTGCGCCTTCAGCAGGTCGTTCAGTTCCTGGCTCAGCTGCGCCATGTCCTTGGCGCGCAATTCACTCGGTTTCATCTCTTCACCCCACTAAACGGTGGACAAAGGCGGTTTCCATCGGCAGCTTGGCCGCGGCCAGGCGGAACGCCTCCCGTGCCAGCACCTCGTCTACACCGTCCATTTCGTACAGCACTTTGCCAGGAACGATTTCGGCGACGAAATACTCCGGGTTGCCCTTGCCGTTGCCCATGCGCACCTCGGCTGGCTTGTGCGAAACCGGCTTGTCCGGAAAAATCCGGATCCAGATGCGCCCGCCACGCTTGATGTGGCGGGTCATCGCGCGGCGCGCGGCCTCGATCTGGCGCGCGGTCAGACGACCGCGGCCGATGGCCTTGAGCCCGTACTCGCCGAAAGTGACCTTGTTGCCCCGCGTAGCAATGCCCTTGTTGCGGCCTTTTTGCTGCTTACGATATTTTGTCCTGGCTGGTTGAAGCATCTTAGGCTCCTGGCTTCTTCGTCACGCGCGTTACCGTAGTCTTCTTCGCCTTGGCTGCGGGTTTGGCGGGTTTGTTGGTCGATCCCTCGCCCTTGTCCTCCGCCTTGATCCCGATCTTGACAGCTTCATCGGCGGTAACGGCGACCGATGCGGGTTTTTTACGTGCGCGCGGCGCGATCTTTGGCTTTGTCGCGGCAGCGCCTTCGGTGCGGCCCTCGGTTTTCGCTGCAGGCGCCTCGGTCTTGGCCACCGGCACCGGAGCCTTTCTCGCTTTTCTCGGCGGTGGCGACTCTTCCGGCGCAGAGCCGGGCACCACGGCGGGCTGCTCGATCTTCGCCACCGTCTCACCTTTGTATACCCACACCTTGATGCCGATCACGCCGTAGGTGGTCTTGGCCTCGCCAAAACCGTAATCGATGTCGGCGCGCAGGGTATGCAGGGGTACGCGGCCCTCGCGGTACCATTCGTTACGTGCGATCTCGATGCCGTTCAACCTGCCCGAGCTCGCGATCTTGATGCCCTGCGCGCCCAAGCGCATGGCATTCTGCATCGCGCGCTTCATCGCGCGGCGAAACATGATGCGCTTCTCCAACTGCTGCGCGATGGAATCGGCAATGAGCTGGGCATCGATCTCGGGCTTCCTGATCTCCTCGATGTTGACATGCACCATCTGCACGCCCAGTATTTTGCGCAGCTCGGTCTTCAGCACCTCTATGTCCTCGCCCTTCTTG
Organism: Pseudomonadota bacterium; assembly: GCA_043805375.1. Taxonomy (GTDB): domain Bacteria; phylum Pseudomonadota; class Gammaproteobacteria; order Burkholderiales; family SG8-39; genus 2-12-FULL-64-23. The sequence goes on along the minus strand of JAZDIA010000019.1, from coordinate 4,058 downwards.
CCGATGACCACCCCGGGACGGGCGCTATGGATGGTGATGCGCGCGTCCTTGGCCGGACGCTCAATCACCACCCGGCCGACCGAGGCGTGCGCGAGCTTTTTCTTCAGGTAGTCACGTACTTTCAGGTCTTCGTTGAGCATGGCGCCGAAGTTCTTGCTGTTGGCGTACCAGCGCGAGCCCCAGTTCTTGTTGACCGCAAGGCGGAACCCGATCGGGTGGATTTTTTGTCCCATGACTGTCCCTTATTTTTTCGCGGCGGCATCGGCCGTGCGCGCTTTGGTTGCGGTCTTGGCCGCGAGGCGCTTCGCTTTGACCTCGTCACCTAGCGTGATGAAAATGTGGCAGGAGTGCTTGTTGACGCGGTTGCCGCGGCCCTTGGCGCGGGCATGAAAACGCTTGAGCATCGAACCTTGTTCTACGAAGATGGTCTGCACCTTCAGCTCGTCGATATCGGCACCGTCGTTGTGCTCGGCGTTGGCGATGGCCGACTCCAGCACTTTCTTGATGATCTTGGCAGCCTTTTTCGGACTGAACGCAAGAACGTTGAGCGCTTTGTCCACCGCCAGGCCGCGGATCAGGTCGGCAACGAGCCGCCCTTTCTGCGCCGAAAGGTGGACACCGCGCAAGCTGGCTCTGGTTTGCATCGTCGTCACTCCTATTTCTTCGCCGCCGCAGCGGGGGCGGGAGCGGGAGCCGGAGCCGGAGCCGGGGTTCCGCCGCCGGGCACTGCGACTTTTCTATCGGCCGAGTGGCCCTTGAAGACGCGGGTGAGCGCAAACTCGCCCAGCTTGTGGCCCACCATGTTCTCGGAAATGTAGACCGGGATATGCTGTTTGCCGTTATGCACCGCAATGGTCAAGCCGACGAAATCCGGCAGGATGGTGGAGCGGCGCGACCAGGTCTTGATCGGGCGCTTGTCGCCGCTGCCACGCACTTTCTCGACTTTCCCCAACAGATGGTGGTCAACAAACGGGCCTTTCTTGATTGAACGTCCCATGTCTGTCCTCTATTTCTGGTGGCGGCGATTTACGATCATGCCGCTGGTGCGTTTGTTCTTGCGTGTGCGGTAGCCCTTGGTGAGCGTACCCCATGGGCTGACCGGATCCCGTCCCGCGGCGGTCTTGCCCTCGCCGCCCCCATGGGGATGATCGACCGGGTTCATGGCGACGCCGCGCACTGTCGGGCGCACGCCGCGCCAGCGCATGCGCCCGGCCTTGCCCACCGATTCCAGCGAATGTTCTTCATTGCCAACCTCGCCGATGGTGGCGCGGCACTCGATGTGCACCTTGCGCACTTCGCCGGAGCGCAGGCGAAGCTGGGCGTAACTGCCCTCGCGCGCCAGGAGCTGCGCCGAGGCGCCGGCGGCGCGCGCGATCTGCGCGCCTTTGCCGGGCAGCATTTCGACGCAATGCACGGTGGTGCCGACCGGAATATTGCGCAGCGGCAGGGCATTGCCCGGCTTAATCGGCGCTTCCGGACCGGACATGAGCTGCATGCCCACTGCAACACCCTTGGGTGCAATGATGTAGCGCCGTTCACCGTCGGCATAGCACAACAGGGCCAGATTGGCGCTGCGGTTGGGATCGTATTCAAGATGCTCGACCTTGGCCGCTACCCCGTCTTTGTCGCGTTTGAAATCGATAACGCGATAATGCTGCTTGTGGCCGCCGCCCTGGTGGCGCATGGTGATATGGCCGCTGTTATTGCGCCCCGCATGCTTTGACTGCGGTTCGAGCAAAGCGGCATGGGGCCTGCCTTTGTGCAGCCCGGGATTGACGACCTTGACCAAGGCGCGGCGACCGGGTGAAGTGGGTTTTACTTTGACGAGTGGCATGTTCTACTCCGCCGCCTGAAAGTTGATTTCCTGGCCCGGCTTCAGGCAGACATAAGCCTTTTTCCAGTTCTTGCGACGGCCACGCAGCTTGCCCAAGCGCTTTTGCTTGCCCTTGACATTGGCCACCTGCACGCTCTCCACCTCTACCTTGAACAGCAGTTCCACCGCGGCTTTGATCTCGGGCTTGGTCGCGTTCCCGACCACGCGAAACACCACCTGCTCGTTTTTCTCGGCAACGTAGGTGCTCTTCTCCGACACTTGCGGAGCGAGCAGCACCTGCATGAGGCGTTGCGGATTTTTCACCGCAGTTTTCGCCGGGGTATTGGTTGCTTGTGGCGCGTTCATCCCAGCATCTCCTCGAATTTGCTGACCGCCTTGCGGGTCAGGATCACGTTCTTGTAGCGGATGAGTGACACCGGGTCCGTTTCCGCCACTTCCAGCACCAGCACGTTGGGCAGATTTCTCGAGGACAGAACCAGGTTGTCGTCGAGCTGGTCGGTAATGAGCAGAAGCGAATCGGAGACGCCCATTTCTTTCACTTTCTGCAACAACAGCTTGGTCTTCGGCGCTTCCAGGACGAAGCTCTCGACGACCTTGAGGCGGTCTTCGCGCGCGAGCTGCGACAGAATCGACGCGAGGCCGGCGCGGTACATCTTGCGGTTCAGCTTCTGCGTGAAATTCTCATCCGGGCTCGACGGGAAAATCCTGCCACCGCCGCGCCACAAAGGGCTGGAGGCCATGCCCGCACGGGCGCGGCCGGTGCCTTTCTGGCGCCACGGCTTGCGCGTGGACTTGGCGATCTGGCTCCGGCCCTTCTGCGCGCGCGTACCCTGGCGCGCATTGGCCTGACAGGCCGTCACCAGCTGATGGATCAGCGGTTCATTGTAGTCGCGGCCGAACATCGCGTCCGATGCGGCCATGGTTGAGGCTGCCACACCTTTGGCGTCGATCAGTTTCAGTTCCATTATTTCTTGCCTCCCTTCGCCGGCGCGACAACGACCTTCCTGACGCGGGCTTTGGTCGCCGGGTGCAGCAGCAAATCGCCCCCCCTGCTGCCGGGGACCGAGCCCTTGATCAACAACAGCTGGCGCTCCGCATCGATGCGCACGATCTCCAGGCTCTGGCTGGTGCGCGTGACGTTGCCGAGCTGGCCCGCCATGCGTTTGCCGGGAAACACGCGGCCCGGATCCTGCGCCTGGCCGGTCGAACCCGGGGCGTTATGCGACCTGGAATTGCCGTGGCTCGCCCGTTGGGAGGAAAAATGGTGGCGCTTGATGACGCCGGAGAAACCCTTGCCCTGCGAAGTGCCGGTGACATCCACCATCTGCCCCACCTGGAACAGGTCCACGCCCACCTTGCCGCCGATCTTGAGGGCAGCGAGCTGCTCAACCGTAACGCGGAATTCCTTCAGCGTGCGCCCGGCCTCGACCGCGGCTTTGGCGAAATGACCGGCAGCGGACTTGTTGACGCGCGAGGGGCGGCGCTTGCCGAAAGTGACCTGCACCGCAGCATAGCCGTCTGTCTGGACGGTCTTGATCTGGGTCACGCGGTTATCGGACACGTCCACCACGGTCACCGGAACGGAGTCGCCTTCGTCCGTAAAAACGCGGGTCATACCGACCTTGCGACCGACTAATCCTAGGCTCATCTTCTTTCCCTTCGTTAAAAGGCGCCGGCTACAGTTGGCCGGCAATCATCAATTCGCGCCCGAAGTCTTGCTCTCGGTGCGCGTGGTACCGCGATTACAGCTTGATCTCGACATCCACCCCGGCCGGAAGATCCAATTTCATCAGCGCATCCACGGTCTTGTCGGTGGGATCGATGATGTCCATCAGCCGCAGGTGGGTACGGATTTCGAACTGGTCGCGCGAAGTCTTGTTCACGTGCGGGGAACGCAACACGTCGAAGCGCTCGATGCGTGTGGGCAGGGGTATCGGTCCCTTGACCACGGCGCCGGTGCGCTTCGCGGTCTCGACGATCTCCAGCGCCGAGCGATCGATCAGCCGGTAGTCGAACGCCTTGAGGCGAATTCTGATTTTCGTGCTTTGCATGTCTTTCCTTTGAATTCGGGAGGGGGGAGGGGTGAGGGGTGAAACCTTGCCCCCGACTCTGCCCTCTGTCCTCCTTCCTCACGCGTTATTCGAATATCTTTGCCACGACACCAGCACCGACGGTGCGTCCGCCCTCGCGAATGGCAAAGCGCAGCCCCTGCTCCATCGCGATC
>JAZDIA010000018.1:0-21634 GCA_043805375.1 Pseudomonadota bacterium | reverse complement strand
GGCGCGACCATGGCCACGGTGGGCATCAGCAGCGCGTCGTAGGGCGCGGCCACGCGCGCGCTGTCTTCGATCATTGCGGCGCGCTGGTTCAGCGCTTCGATGTAGTCGGCCGCGTTCAGGTCGGCGCCGCGCAAGATGCGGGAGGCGACGCGCGGGTCGTAATCGGCCTTGCGCCGCGCAATCAGTTCGCGGTGTATGGCATAGGCCTCGGCCACCACCAGGCCACCCTTCCGGTTGATCTGCGGCAATCGTTGCAGGGCTTCGAAGCGCACGTCGGTCACGCTCGCCCCGGCCTTTGACAGCCTGGCGAGCGCGTTACCGAAAGCTTCCGCCACGCCGCTATCCAACCCTTCCAGAACGTAGTCCTTGACCACGCCCAAGCGTAGGCCCCGGATAGGCAGCGCCGGCGGCACTTGCGGCGCATCGCCCGCGAGTATGCTATCCACCAGCGCGCAGCAGGCCACTCCAGGTGCGATCGGGCCGATGGAATCCAGTGTCATCGACAGCGGGAAGGTTCCGTCCCTGGGTATGCGCCTTGCCGTAGGCTTGAAACCGATGAGCCCGCAGAGTGCTGCGGGGATTCGCACCGAGCCGCCGGTGTCGGTGCCCAGGCCCATCGCCGCCATGCCGTCCGCAACAGACACCGCTGCCCCCGAAGACGAACCGCCCGGAATGCGGCCGGTGGTGCGATCCCAGGGATTTTTCGGGGTGCCGTAGTGGGGATTGAGGCCCAATCCGGAGAAAGCGAACTCGACCATATTGGTGCGGCCGACGATGATCGCGCCCGCCTGGCGCAGCCGCCGCACGACTGTGGCATCGGTCGTGGCGGGGACGGCATCGGCGAGCGCTTTCGACCCGGCGCGCGTTATGTCGCCGGCAACGTCAAACAGATCTTTCACCGACACCGGGATGCCGGCAAGCGGCGAGGGCACGATGCCGTGCGCGCGCAGGGTGTCGCGCGCCTTCGCCTCCGCCAGCGCCGATTCACGGTGCGTGCACAGGAACGCGCGCGCACCCTCGCCGGAGGGAAGGGCGATGCGCGCAAGCGCATCCTCGACCAATGCCTGGCTGGTGGTCTTGCGCTCGGCAAGCTCGCCCGCGAGAGTCAGTATGGATTTCATTTCATCCACGTCCTGTGAGTATGCGCACCGGACTCCGAAATCGGTGCGCGACAGCCGGATAGTACATTCCAATCGAGGTCTGTGCGGCCCCGTGCATAACCCGGGTGCGCGGCGAGGTCTCTTCGGTGGGCATGACGGCAGGACAGACGGGCGTGCTCGTATAAGCGTCAGTGTTAGGGCCTGTTGACATTCAATATTTTATGGTTAGGGGCTGTTAACTTTGCCAGAAATCTGTTTACATCCTGATATTTGCGGGAGGTCAGGATGGTTCGTCGATGGTTGCGTGATGACCAGTGGCAGCGCTTGGAGTCGATGTTGCCCGGTAAAGTGGGCGATCCGGGACGTACGGGTGAGAACAACCGACTATTCATCGAGGCAGTACTGTGGATCGCGCGCACCGGCAGTCCGTGGCGCGATTTGCCTGCTGAATTCGGGCGTTGGAATAGCGTGTACAAGCGCTTCGGACGCTGGTCGAACAACGGGGTCTGGAATAGGGCATTTGCGGAGTTGGCCAAGGATGCAGACTTTGAAGAAATGTTTCTGGACAGCACCATCGTGCGCGCCCACCAGCATTCATCTGGCGCAGCCAAAAAAAAGGCCCGCAAGCGATCGGGCGCTCGCGAGGTGGACTGAGCACCAAAGTCCACACCGCAGTGGATGCTTTGGGCAACCCACTGCGATTGATCCTGAGTGCTGGTCAGATCGCCGATATCGACTTCGCCACCGATTTGATCGCAGACATCCGAGCCGATGCGGTCATCGCCGACAAGGGCTACGACGCCGATGCATTGGTTCAGCGCATCCAGGCCAGCGGTGCCCAAGCGGTCATCCCGCCGCGTTCCAACCGAAAGGAACTCAGGGTCTACGATACGCATCTGTACAAGGACCGCAATCTGATCGAGCGCTTTTTCGCACGCATCAAACATTTCCGACGCATTGCCACCCGATACGAAAAGCTTGCTCGAAGCTACATGGCTTTCTTGCATCTGGTCTGTACCTTCGTCTGGCTCAATTGAATGTCAACAGGCCCTAGTGTTAATATTTGATGCGCGCAACTGTCGCACGCATTCTCAGCGCAAGACTTGACTGAGCGCTTAAGGAGAAATCTTTGATGGAAGCGACCCCCTGTCCGAAGTTGTTCTCGCCCGGAAAAATCGGGTGGATGGAACTGCGCAACCGGGTGGTGATGGCGCCCATGGTAGTGCAGCTCGCCGCCGAGAGCGGAGCGGTGACGGAGCGCACTGTCGATTACTACGCGCGCCGGGCAAAAGGAGGCGCCGGGCTGGTCATCGTGGAAGCCACCTACATCGCGCCCGGGGGGAAAGCCTTTGCCTGCCAATTGGGGATAGACCGTGACGCGCTGGTGCCCGGGCACTTCGATCTGGTGGAAGCGATTCACCGCAACGGCGCGAAAGTCGCGCTGCAGATCCATCATGGCGGCGCGCGCGCGAATCCCGCGCTGACCGGTGGCGTGCTAGTGGCGCCCTCAGCCGTTGCTGAGGAAGGGATTTCCACAGTTCCCCGTGCGCTCACCGAGCTGGAGATAGAAGATCTGGCCGACAGTTACGCCCGCGCCGCCCAGCGTGCCCAGCGCGCCGGCTATGACGCTGTCGAAATCCACGGCGCGCACGGCTATCTGATACATCAATTTCTGTCGCCGGTTTCCAACCGGCGCTCTGATACGTACGGGGGAAGCCCGGAGAAACGCCTGCGTTTCGCCGGGCTGGTCGTGCGCAAGGTGCGCGAGGCGGTGGGCGCGCGCTTTCCGCTGCTGTTCCGCATGAGCGCAGAGGGTGGCTACGGGATCGATGAGGCGGTCGAGATCGCGCGCGCCCTAGATGCTTGGCGCTTGGACGCCATCCATGTCTCGGTGGGCGGCATCGCCCCGATCACCCTGGTGCCGTTGGACACCAGCCCGATGGCGCGTCCCGAGGGTTGGCTCACTGCCTACGCCGACGCCATCAAGAAACGTGTCACCGTGCCTGTCATCGTCGTCGGCGAAATCCGCCATCCCCGTTTTGCAGAAGAGATTCTGGCCCAGGACAAGGCCGACTACATTGCGCTTGCACGGCCGTTCCTGGCTGACCCGGACTGGCCTGCCAAGGCCGAGTGCGGCAGGGACGAGGAGATCCGCTACTGCATTTCCTGCGATTATTGCCGGCTCGCGGTGTTAATTACCCGGCCCATTCGCTGCCTGGTGAACCCGGAAACCGGCCGTGAGCGCGAGTTCGCTGCCGTCGCGCCGGCGCCAGCGACGAAGCGCGTCATCGTCGTAGGCGGGGGGCCAGCCGGTCTGGAGGCGGCGCGCACCGCAGCCGTACGCGGCCACCGCGTCGTGCTGTACGAGCGCAGCGCCGAGCTGGGTGGCCAGCTCCATCTCGCCGTGCTTCCTCCACAAAAGGAAAAAATCGAATGGCTGAGGCAATGTCTGGTCACGCAAGCGCGGAAGGCCGGAGTGGAACTGCGCACCTCGACCATCTTCCGGCCTGAGGCGCTGGCGCAGGGGGAGGCCGACGCCGTGGTGGTGGCGACCGGCGCCCGGCCGCCAGCGGAGCAGGTGCCTGGTGCTAGAGCGGGCCAGGTGGTCTCCGCCTGGGACGCATTGCAGGGCTGTCCGCCGGCAAAAGGACTGGTGGTGGTCGTGCTGGGCGGAAGGCAAATGGGGTGCGAAACGGCGGAGTTCCTGGCAGAGCGAGGCAACCGAGTCACTCTGGTGTCTCGCTCACCGGCCGGGGATCTGGCCGGCGACGTGGTGGCGACCTACCGGGCGCCGCTCCTGGCACGCCTGCGCAGGCTGGGGGTGGCGCTGCGAACCCGCTCCGATGTGCGCGAAATCAGGAACGGCGAGGCCATCGTCGTGGAGGAAGGTGGCGGCGAGCAGACCGTGGGTGCCGACCTGGTAATCCTCGCGCGCGGGTCTGTGTCCGAGCCGACCGACCTGGAGTTGCTCCGGACCATGGTGGCAGAAGTCTACGCAGTGGGAGATTGCGTGGAGCCACGCGCGATCGCCGAGGCACTCTACGAAGGCGCGTTGGCAGGGAGCCGGATATGATTACTTCGCGGTATCGGGGCGCTGCCGCGCTACACCGCCATCGCGTTCATGGTTACTTTTTTTGCTTGGGCGACCGGCATGTCTTCACGGAAGCATTTCCACTTGTTAATTTCGTTGCGTCCGTTTCTGCATATCGGCACTAAGATCGGGCAAGCCTTGTTGGCGCAGGACTGCCTCCTGTGCCAGGCGGCTAGCGCCGACCGGTTGTTATGCGAGGCGTGCGAGCGCGAACTTCCAGCAAGCGCTTCGGCCTGCCCCCGCTGCGCTTTGGCCGAATCGAGCAATGCGGAGTGCGGCGCCTGTCTTGCCCATCCACCGCATTACGACGCCAGCCGCGCCGCATTCGTTTATGGCTACCCAATGGACGCTTTGATACAAGCCCTCAAGTACGGCGGACAACTGGCGCTGGCGGCTCTGTTCGCGCGCAAGCTCCACCAGCGCATCGGCCAGGCCGCCGGCATCGATCTAATCGTACCGCTGCCCCTGCATCCGGCTCGCCTGGCCGAGCGCGGCTTCAATCAAGCGGCCGAGATCGCGAGAGCGTTGTCGCGCTTCACCGGCATCGCCATGGATGCGCAACTCGCCCGCCGGGTGCGCAACACCGCGCCGCAGACGGACCTGCCGTGGCGGGAGCGCGTGGCGAACATGCACCTGGCCTTCGCCTGCGAGCGCGACCTTGCCCGATTGCGCGTCGCCGTGGTGGACGACGTCATGACGACCGGAGCGACGCTGGACGAGTTTGCCCGCGCGCTCAAGCGCAGCGGCGCCGCGTGGGTGGAGAATTGGGTCGTAGCACGGACGCCGCGCGGTGTTTGACATCGTCCTCTACCAGCCGCAGATCCCGCCCAATACCGGCAACATCATTCGCCTTGCCGCCAACACCGGCGCAACTTTGCACCTGGTCGAGCCGCTGGGCTTTGGCCTTGCGGACCGCGAATTGAAGCGCGCCGGGCTCGATTACCATGAGTACGTCGGCCTGGTCGTGCACAAGGATTGGCCTGCCTGCTGCGAATGCTTGCAAGGCCGGCGCATGTTCGCATTTTCCACGCATGCGCAGCACCGCCATACCGAGCCCGGATACCGCAAAGGCGATGTGTTCGTGTTCGGGCCGGAGACCCGCGGCTTGCCGCGGGAGATACTGGAAAGCCTGCCGCCGGAGCGACGCCTGCGTCTGCCGCTTCGACCCGGCAACCGCAGCCTCAATCTTTCGAACGCAGTCGCCGTGGCCGTGTACGAAGCCTGGCGGCAACAGGATTTTGCCGGCTGCGCTTAGGTCTGATCGGTCAGCGCTGAATCCCGTCGCGTTTGGAGGCCCGCAGTTCGCCCAGCCAGGCGCGGATATCGTCGAATACGCGGCCGGCTTCGACCTCGTTGAATAGTTCGTGGTAGAAGCCCGGGTAGGCGTGCATTGCGCCGACGCCCGGCGCCAGTTTCCTGAAGAAGGCCTCGCTGCCGGCTGCATCGACCAGGCGATCGTCACCGGCCACGAGCAGCAGGGTCTTGACGCTGAGCGCGGACGCATGAGCTTGGGTAAACTCGATCGCCTCCAGCATGGCGCGCAGCAGACGCGCGCTGATCTTGGTATGGACCAGCGGGTCGCTGCCGTAAGCGTCGACCACTTCCTGCCGGTGCGACAGGTATCGGGATTCGAGTCCATTCGGTATGCCGAATCCGGGGGCCATTGCGCCGAGAACCTGCAGCAGCAGTTTTTGCGCGCGCGCCAGCCGAATCCTCAGCGCGGGCGAAGACAGGATCAGGCCGCCGAGCGGTGACAGTGCACGCGTTGCGTAGTAGGCCGCGAACAAGCCGCCCATGCTGTGACCTAGCAGCAGCGGCGGCGCGGACAGATTCCGGGCGAAGTCATCGACCGCGATTTTCGCATCCTGCAATAGCGTCTCGGCATCGGGCACATCGCCGCGCCTGCCGCCCGAGCGCCCGTGGCCGCGGTGATCGTAGGCGCGCACCGAGTAGCCGCAATCGTTGAAGAACTGCGCCACATGCGCGTAGCGGCCGCAATGCTCGCCGAGTCCATGCATCAGCACGATGCCCTTGCCCGCGGCAGCGGCAGAATCGATCTGCCAATCGGCGACAAAAAGCGATGTGCCGTCGGCGGCGGAGAGCGAGAGTTCGCGCGGGTGAGTCACGGGCATTGCTCCTTCTTGAAGGACTTATCGAGCCGAACGCAGGGTCAGGTCAGCGCCTGTTTCGGTAATGCTGATACGGCCTTTCAGGTAAGGTACCATCTAGAGTCAGATGGCGGTCCGGGGACCGGGAACGACCGCCGCAGTATATCAATTCCGATGTTAGGGCAGGACACCAGATGCGACGCTGGAACGGATGGGGCGACGACGACATCGAGCTCGCGCCGAGCTGACAGCGGCGCTGCGCTTTTCCTGTCAGGATGCGATATGTCCGGCGACTATATCCTGTCGATTGACAACGGCACGCAGAGCGTGCGCGCGCTGTTATTCGACCTGCACGGCAATATTGTCGCCAAAGCGCAAGTGCATCTGGAGGCTTATTTTTCGGAACACCCCGGTTGGGCCGAGCATGATCCAGAAGATTACTGGAAAGCCGTATGCGTTGCCTGCCAACGGCTGTGGGCACAAAGCGGGATTGCAAACAGCGCCGTCAGGGGTGTCGCCGTCACCACCCAACGCGGGACGGTGATCAATCTGGACAAACAGGGCAGACCGCTGCGCCCGGCGATCACCTGGCTCGATCAGCGGCGCGCTGACAGGGTGCCGCCTATCAGTCCGTGGTGGAGCTTGGCGTTCAAGCTGGCGCGGGTGGATGGCACGATCGATTTTTTCCGCGGCGAAGCGGAAATAAACTGGATCAAGGCCAACCAGCCGGACATATGGAAACAGACCGACAAATATCTGTTGCTCTCCGGCTATCTGAATTACCGGCTGTGCGGCCGTTTCATCGATTCGGCCGCTTCGCAGGTTGCCTATGTGCCGTTCGATTACAAGCGGCTAAGATGGGCCGCCCAAAGCGACTGGAAATGGCAGGCATTGGCGCTCGAGCGCGGGATGCTGCCGGAACTGGTAGCGCCGGGGGCCGTAATCGGCGAGATCGCAGCCGCCGCTGCTGCCGCCACCGGCATACGGGCCGGCACGCCGCTCGTCGCCGCCGCCGCCGACAAGGCTTGCGAAGTCATAGGCGCCGGCTGCCTCGAGCCGCATATCGGTTGCCTCAGTTACGGCACCACCGCGACCATCAATACCACCAGCGCGAAGTATCTGGAGGTGACGCCGTTCATCCCGCCTTATCCGTCGGCCATTCCCGGCGCCTACAGTATCGAAGTGCAGATATTCCGCGGCTACTGGATGGTCAATTGGTTCAAGGAACAGTTCGGCCAGCACGAGAAACTGCAGGCGGCGGATCGGGGCGTCGCCGCGGAAGCATTGTTCGACGAGCTGGTAAATGCCGTGCCGCCCGGGGCTATGGGATTGATGCTGCAGCCGTACTGGACGCCAGGCATTAAACAGCCCGGCCCGGAGGCCAAAGGCGCGGTCATCGGATTCGGCGATGTCCACGCCCGGTCCCACCTGTACCGCGCGATCCTCGAAGGCTTGGCCTATGCGTTGCGCGAGGGCAAGGAACGCATCGAAGCCCGCAGCGGCGTACCGGTCACTGCGCTGCGCGTTTCGGGGGGCGGATCGCAAAGCGACGCGGCGATGCAGCTGACCGCGGACATCTTCGGCCTGCCTACGGCGCGGCCGCACATTTATGAAACATCCGCTCTGGGGGCGGCCATAGACGCCGCGGTCGGACTGGGGCTGCACCCGGATTTCGCGAGCGCGGTCGCAGCCATGACGCGCATCGGGCGCGTGTTCGAACCGCTGCCGCAGCACAGGGAAATCTACGATCGGCTGTATCACCGCGTATACCGAAAAATGTATGCACGGCTGAAACCGCTGTATCTCGAAATCCAGAAAATTACCGGTTATCCCCGGCTTGACTAGCGCAAGCATCTTGAACACGGCTGATCGCGGGAAATGCAGATGACGCGGAGACTTGAGTGGGTCGTCGTTGCGGCGGCGCTGGCGTGCTCTGCCGTGCCGGCCGGGGCCTGGAGCAACCACACCCTGGGAGCATGGCCGGCATTGGCGGCGATGCCTGAAATCAATGCGGCGCCCGCCATCAGGGTCGAAACCCTGGATGCTTTCCTCGCCGCCGAGGCGCGCGGGCTGGAACAACTGCTGCAGCGCGAGGAAGCATGGGCCAGGGCGAATGTTCCGCTGTACCCCCCGCGTCCCGACGCGCTGGCATTCAGAGCGGACGGGACGCCGGCCGAACTCAGGCAGCGCCTAGTTGCGGCGCTGCGCATCAATCCCGGGGTGAAACTGAACTTGTTCGTACAGGCGCGGCCCGGAGAAAGCGCGTCGGGGAAAGCTACGCTGCCCTGGACCGAGGTCACCACCCTGCGACGCGCGAGCACGGCTCAGGAGAGCGTGTTCCTGCGGCTGCGCGAGGGGGACCGGGTGGCGCCGCTCGACGTCGTCGCCAGCGCCACCGATGAGCCGGATTACGGCATGGACATCGGCCTGTGGGATGATAATGGAACCCCTTACGGACAAGCCTACGGCTTCGGCAAGCAGCCGTTCGGCAATTCGGCGCTCGAATTCGCGAGCCAGGCGCCGTTTCACATGGGCTTTTTCCACGAGGCGAACATCGTGTACAAGGCCGCGGATTTCCTGCGGCGGACCTACCCGGAATACCGCATCCACCTGTGGCAATCCCTGGCCGCCTACGCCCTGCAAACCGCGCATCCTTACTGGGGCTGGCGTTTCGCGGGCTGGGCGCTGCATTACATCGAGGATTTGACCCAGCCTTATCACGCGAGCGTGCTGCCCGGGGTGGGCGTGCCGCGCCTGCTCTGGATCAACACGCTCGACTTATTGGGCGTGCACCATCCGAAAAAGCAGGCAATCACCCTGGTTTCCAACCGGCATCTGTCGCTGGAGAACTATCACTACCACCGCATGAGAAACGCCTATGTGCGCCATGATGCCGGCGATGCATTGGTCCATGCCATCAAAGATACTTCGGCCGACGCCGGACGGGCTGCTTTTGGGGATGACGCTGCGCGCGCGGTAATCAGCCGGGAATCCAATGCGCTCGCGGACGCCACCGACAGCACGCTGGAACAGAGCCTGCCGCGCAAATATGTCTCCGACCCGGCTTATGTCCTGGGCGAAACCGAGCCGGGGCTCGATTTATACGGTGTTCTGAACAAGTCGCCGCCACCTGCCCGGGAAGCGATGACCGGCATGGTCGCCGGTCTGCTCAGGAATTTCGGCGCGCATTCGCGCGCTTTCGTCCGTTCTCTGCTCGTCCGGTCGCAACAGGATCCCCGCCGTTAGAGTGTTTTTATACAAGATCGTCGATTGGGCGCGGATGCGCTTTTCATCCGTGCCCAATCGACGATCCGCGCGGACGGCGCCCCGTCCGCGCAAGTTCGAACGCCGCAGCTCGATGCGTCCTGCTACGCCAGCCGATATCGGCAAACGATCATTGCGCGCTCGCGCGCGCCAACCCTGTTTTCCGAACGGATAAAAAGCGCATCCATTCGGAAAACAGGGTTATGGAGAAAAACAGGGACGGCTTAGAGCGGCATCGGCGCATCCGCGCCGTTCAAGCCGGGCGCAACGCGTCGCCCACGGTTGAATTAAGGACTAAAATAGCGTTTCCCATGGAAGAAGACCTCGATTTCTCGGCCAAACCCACGCCCCGCCCCGAGGCGGTTGCGCGCGCCACGGCGCAGGTCGCCGCGCAGAGCCCGTTGTATCAGCCTGCCCTGGCGCTGGAGTTCTTCCGCTCTGCCGGAACGCTGGAAGAGAAACCGGCCGGCAAACCGGTGTTCTCCGAAAACGAGAAGGCCGGGGGTTTGTTCTCCAAAGGTGCGAGGATGTACCTGCTATTGGAGGGCGAAATCGGCCTGATGATCCAGAACAAGTTTTTCGGGGTGGTAAAGCCGGGCGATGTGTTCGGCGAATTGGCGGTGATCGCGGACCTGCCGCGGAGCGCGACGGCGATGGCCAAGATCAACTGCCGTGTGCTGTCGCTGGATGAAAAGCAGTTTCACGCCGCGCTGGAAAAGAAACCCGAATTCGCGCTGATGCTGATGAGCAGCATGGTCCAGCGTCTGCGCCAGAGCATCGCGAAACTGGGCGCCTCGCGCCCGGCGGTGGGCGCCCCCGCCGAGCGCAGCGACATCCTCGACCGGAAGACGCTCGCCGGCCTGCGAAGCGAACTCGCCGCGCAAGAACCCGCCGGTTTCCCGGCAGGCAAGGTGATCATGAGCGCTGGCGCAGTCGGCGCATTCATGTATGTCGTATTGGAGGGACGCGTCGCCATTTCGGTGGGCGACAGCGTGGTCGAACGCGTCGGACCGGGCGGGATGTTCGGCGAGATTGCGCTCGTCGACCGCTCCGCCCGCGCGGCCTCGGCGACCGCGGAAACCGAATGCAAACTGCTGGCGATCAACCGCAATGACTTCATCAACCTGGTCAAGGCGAAGCCCGCGTTCGGGGCCTCGCTGCTGAAATCGATCGCGGTACGCATGCAGCAGCTCGCGCTGCAGCTTGCCCGGCAACAGGCCTGACGCTCGGGAACGCATCCGCGGACAACACGAGAGCGCTCGCGCCCTTCACCGAGGCCGCGCGCAACACGCTTTCGCCGGCTCGGCTATCATTAGTGCAGGGCTATTCTTGCACAAGGCGCCTGCGATGAGTCACAAGCACGAACAGCTGATACAGTCCATTTTCCGCGACCCCATCAGCGGCAGCCTTCACTGGCGCGAGGTGGAGTCGCTGCTGCATCATCTCGGGGCCGAGGTCGAATCGCTATCGGGCGCGCGCCTTCGAGTGAAACTCAACGGCCACGAAGACGTCCTGCACCGCCCGCATCACGGCAATACGCTTGACCGTTCTGGGGTCAAGATTCTGCGCGAGTATCTGGCCCGCGCCCGGGTCACGCCCTCGCTGTTTGAGGCAGACAAGCCCCGGGCAAAAAATGCCTGATCTGTTCGCCGCGCTTCCTTCGGGCACGCAGGCGGAGCAGTTCGTCGAGTTGCTGTCGCGCCCGGGTTTGAGGATTGAGCGCATCGTTTCCACCGGACAGGCGAGCCCGCCTGGGTTCTGGTACGACCAGCCGCAGGGGGAGTGGGTGTTCGTCCTCGAGGGCGAGGCTAGGCTCGCCCTCGAGGACGAACCGGCGCCGCGCCTGCTGAAGAAAGGGGATTTCGTCGATATCGCGCCGCACCGCCGGCATCGGGTCGAGTCGACCGCCACGCCGACCGTGTGGCTGGCAGTGCATTACGACTGAAAGGAGTCCCTGTGGGGCGACTGAAAGGAGTCCCTGTGGGGCGACTGAGGCGGGGTCATCCACCCCTGCGCCGGATCAGCCGATCGACTTCTGCGCAGATGTACCGCGCCTGACCGCCGCGCCCGCTTATGTAACCAGCCGGCGCCGCGGCGAGGGTTTCGTCGAGCTTGCCGAACTGTTACTTGACGCAAACGGATGAATAATGGAATGGTGGCTGGGCTTTGCCGCGATCGGCGCGGTGGTGGGATTTTTCGCCGGCTTGCTCGGCATAGGCGGCGGCGCCATCATGGTGCCGCTGCTGGTGATGCTGCTCGAGGCGCAGGGGCTGCCCAAGGCGCAAGTCCTGCACCTTGCCGTCGGCAGCGGCATGGCGAGCATCCTGTTCATCTCGCTATCGAGCATGCGCGCCCACGCAGTCCGTGGCGCGGTGCGCTGGGATTTGGCGCTGGCGCTGACGCCCGGCATTCTCATCGGCGGCCTGCTCGGTTCCAGCCTTACCGTATGGATTTCGACGCAGGTGTTCGCCGCGCTGTTTACAGTCGTCGTTTTCTTTGCCGCGACCAACATCCTGGTCGATCGCAAGCCCAAACCTTCGCGCCAACTGCCGGGTGCGCTGGGATCAATGATGGTGGGCCTGGTGATCAGCTTCGTTTCCTCCCTCGCCGCCTTGGGCGGCGCGTTCCTTACCATTCCTTTCGCGCTTTACTGCAATGTGCCCATGCTGCAGGCGATAGGCACGTCAGCGATCATCGGCTTCCCGATCGCGCTTGCGGGCAGTATCGGCTTCATTGCGGCGGGCTGGGGGCAAAGCGGTCTGCCGCCGCACAGCATCGGCTATGTGTATCTGCCGGCCGTGCTCGGGATCACGCTTGCCAGCGTCCTGACCGCGCCCCTGGGCGCCGCCGCCGCGCACCGCCTTCCGACCAAACGCCTGAAGCAGGTGTTCGCGCTGCTGCTGTACGGAATGGCGGCGAAAATGCTGGTCAGTCTTTGGTAGAACGCAGTCGCTGCCATATACGGCGTCTCAAATGCCGTCGCATGCGACGAGCGGAATTGCGCGCTGCGCGCGCCAACCGCGTTCTCTGCGCGACCGGATGGTTGAGCTCGACCTTGATCACTTCGGCCCCGAGGTCGGCCAGGTTCTGGCCGGCCCAGGGGCCAGCGAGGACGCGCGAGAGATCGAGTACGCGGATATGCGAAAGAGGACCGGCCATGGGATCGAAATCTCTATAAAGGTCAATTCACGCGGGGCGCACAAGCGCAGTCTGTGTGTGGTTCCTGATGGTGAAGCTTAGAGTTCGAGCTTCACGCCCGCGTCCTTCACCTGACTTCATCAGCGACGCGATTCTTACTTGCCCTTGAACTGCGGCTTCTGTTTCGCCAGAAACGCCTTGAAGCCAATGCGGTAGTCCTCGGTGTCGAAGCAGGCATAGCCTTCGTCGCGTTCGGTTTCGGTGAGCGGACGCGGATCGGCCAGGCGACTTGCGAATTTTTTGTGCCAGCGCGCCACCAGCGGTGCACCGGCGGCGACGCGCTTCGCCGTGGCGAGCGCTTCCGCCTCGACCTGGTCGTCGGCGACGACACGGTTGACCAGGCCTTTTTCCTTCGCTTCGTCGGCGCCGAATACCCGGCCCTCGAGCAGGATTTCCAGCGCGGTGGCGCGGCCAACCAGATCGATCAGCGCCTGCATTTCGCCGTAGCCGACTACCAGTCCCAGCTTGTTGATGGGGATGCCGAAGCGGCTGGATGCGCCGCAGATGCGCAAGTCGCATTGCGAGGCGATTTCCAGCCCG
Organism: Pseudomonadota bacterium; assembly: GCA_043805375.1. Lineage (GTDB taxonomy): Bacteria > Pseudomonadota > Gammaproteobacteria > Burkholderiales > SG8-39 > 2-12-FULL-64-23. The sequence continues at coordinate 8,333 of JAZDIA010000018.1, read as the reverse complement.
CCGCCAACGCACACGCCATGGATCATGGCCAAGGTCGGGTGGCGGCATTCCTGCACCGCGCGCATGGTGCCCTCGATCTTGTTGCCGTAGTCCTTCGCCACCCTGGCGTTGGCGCGAACGGTCTCGAATTCGGAGATGTCGGCGCCGGCTGCGAACGCTTTGTCGCCCGCGCCGCGCAGCACGATGCAGCGCACGCCGTCGTCGGCTTCGAGTTCGCGCATGACCTCGCCCAGGCGCATCCACATGCCGAAGCTGAGCGCGTTGAGCTTGTCCGGGTTGTTGAGCGTGACGGTGGCAATGGCGCCGTCGCGTTCGAGGAGAATCGGCTCTGCCGGCAATTTGGCCGCGCGCGTGCCCGGCAGATCGCGTTTGTTTGTCATCGCTCTTTCCCTTAGCGCTTGCGCAGCCTGCCCCAGGCGACGGAAATCAGCGGCCAGAACAGCATCAGCAGCGCGAGCGTGGTGATCGTGCCGACTAGCGAGTTGGACCAGAAAATCCCCAATACACCCCTGGAGCCCATCATGGCCTGGCGGAACGCGGCTTCCGCCCGGTCGCCCAGCACCAGGGACAGCACCAAGGGCGCGAGCGGATAGTCCAGCTTTTTCAGAATATAGCCGACGACGCCGAACAGCAGCATGAGCCAGATATCGAGCATGGCGCTGTGCACGGAGTAGGCGCCGATGGCGCACACCACGATGATGGTCGGCGCGATGATGGAAAATGGAATGCGCAGGATTGCCGCGAACAGGGGCACCGTGGACAGAACGATGATCAGCCCGAAGATGTTGGACAGGTACATGCTGGCGATCAGACCCCAGACAAAATCCTTTTGCTCGACGAACAGCAGCGGCCCCGGCTGCAGGCCCCAGATCATCAGCCCGCCCAGCAGCACGGCGGCAGTGGCCGATCCGGGAATGCCCAGCGCCAGCATCGGCAGCAGCGCGGCAGTGCCGGACGCGTGCGCGGCGGTTTCGGGGGCGATGACGCCTTCCAGTTCGCCGCTCCCGAACTTGTCGCCATTCGGCGAGAAGCGCTTGGCGATGCCATAGCCCATGAAGGACGCGGCAGTGGCGCCGCCGGGGGTGATCCCCATCCAGCAGCCGATGGCCGCGCTGCGGATCAGCGTCAACCAGTACCTGGGCAGCTTTTTCCAGGTTTCCAGCACCACCTTCATATTGATTTTGGCGCTCTTGCCCTCGAACGCCAGACCTTGTTCCATGCTGATGAGGATTTCGCCGACGCCGAACAGTCCGATCACGACAATCAGAAAATCGATACCGCGCAGCAGTTCCGACCAGCCGAAGGTCATGCGCAACTCGGCGCTCACCGTATCCATGCCGATCGCCGCCAGGCCAAAGCCCAGCATCATGGAGATGATGGTCTTGAATGGATCCTTGCCCGTGCCGACGAAGCTGCAGAAAGTGAGCAGATAGACGGCGAAGAATTCCGGAGGGCCGAACTTCAGCGCGAATCTCGCCACCAGCGGCGCCAGAAAGGTGATCAGCAGCACGGCCACGAAGGCGCCGATGAACGATCCGGTGAACGATGCCGTGAGCGCCTCGCCCGCCCGGCCCTGCTGGGCCAGCGGGTAGCCGTCGAACGTCGTGGCTACCGAATGCGTTTCGCCGGGAATGTTGAACAGGACCGAGGTAATGGCTCCGGCGAACAGCGTACCCCAATAGATGCACGACAGCATGATGATGGCCGAGGTGGGCGGCATGGTGAACGTGAGCGGCAGCAGAATGGCCACGCCGTTCGGGCCACCCAGGCCGGGCAACACGCCGATGACGATTCCGAGCACAATGCCTATGGTCATCATGCCTATGTTGTACCAGCTCAGCGCCAGCGCAAAACCGTGAAACAAGGCTCCCAGTTCATCCACTTGACGATCCTCCGGCCGTGCGTTTTTAGTATCCGAATAGGGCTTCGATCGGCCCCTTTGGCAATGGCACCATGAACTGGACTTCAAACATCCAGAACATGGTCACACTCACTCCGGCGCCGACCACCACGGTTTTCAGCCAGTGGTACTTGTCCATCACGCGCATGAATGTCGCAATAAAGATCGCGGAGGCGACGTAGATACCGATCATTTGGATTGCCAGCACATAAACGCCGGTCGGCAGCAACACCATCAGCACCAGACTGAACTGCTCCCAGGACACGAAGACCTCGCGCTGGCGCTGCTTGCCGAACAGCGACCGCAGAAAAACCACGATGCTCGCAATGCAGAGGATGGCCCCGATGCGAAACGGAAAATATCCCGACTCCGGCCCGTCCGGCGCCCATCCCGCCCCGCTCTTGTAATTGTCGATCATCATCATCACGCCGATGAGGAAAATGGCGAGTGAGATGAGCGCATCCACCGCGCTGTGCGACAAGCCGCCGCGATGAACGCGATCCCGAGTCTGTTCCTGCTCCATACTCATTTCTTGCTGGCGAACCCGGCTTCCTGCATCAGTTTGTTGTGGAACGCCTCATCCTTTTCCAGGAACTTCACAAAATCCTGGCCGGTAAGGTAGGTTTCCTTGAGTGCCTGTTTCGCGATGTAATCTTTCCATTTCGGAGTCGCGATTACCCTTTGCAGCAGGTCGGCGTAGTACGCAACCTGCTCCTTGGAGGTGCCGCCGGGGAGGAAGAAGGCGCGCAGCATCTGGTATTCCACATCGACACCCGATTCCTTGCAGGTGGGGATGTCGGCCCAGGACTGGTCCTTGGTGATCTTTTCCTTGTACACCATGCGCTGCTCGGAGAAAACGCACAGGGCGCGGACTTGGCCGGCCCGCCACTGCGCAATATTCTCGCTCGGGTTGTTGACGTTGGAATCGATGTGTTTGCCTACGAGCTGGGTCGCCGCTTCACCGCCGCTCTTGTACGGGATGTAGGTGAATTGCGCTCCTGCGATTTTGTCGAGCGCGACGGTAATGATGTGGTCCTCGCGCTTGGAGCCGGTGCCGCCCATCTTGAAGGTTCGCGCACCTGCGGCTTTTGCGGCGGCGAGAAATTCCTTCGGTGTCTTGTACGGTGTCTCCGAGTTGACCCACAACAGGAATTCATCCAGCGCGATCATGGCTACAGGATTGAGGTCGCGCCAGTTGAACGGCAGGTTGACTGCTATCGGCAGCGTGTAGATGGCGGAGAATGCGACCATAAGCTTGTGCGGGTCGCCTTTCGCGCCTTTGACATCCATGATGCCTTCGGCGCCGCTCGCACCGGATTTGTTCATGATCAGCATAGGCAGCTTCATCAGCTGGTGCTTTACGACAATGCCCTGAATCGTGCGCGCCATCTGGTCGGAGGCGCCGCCGGCGCCAGCCGGCACGATGACTTCCACCGGCTTGGTGGGCTCCCATGCGGACTGGGCGGGCGCGATCAGGGCAAAGGTCAGCGCCGCAGCGCAAAGCGGCAGCAATGGGGATTTGTTCGACAACTTGCGCGTCAGTCGCGTCATGATGGTGTCCTCCGGTTGGGTTTGAGATTACGCCGCCGGAAGTCCTGGCACGTCACTGGTTTTTGCTCGAATCATGCCGCGTTGAGCTTGACGCCGGGCGCCTGCCTTGCGGCGGCTTCGGTGAGACAGGCCATCGCCGCCGCAGCGCCGCCCTGTTTGTGCGGGACTCTGGCCAGAGCCAGCCCCATTTCGACACCTGCCAGGGTGCCCATCAGCGTGAGGTCGTTGAAGTCGCCCAGGTGGCCGATGCGGAACACCTTGCCCGCGAGTCTTCCCAGGCCGGTGCCCAGCGACATGTCGTAGGCTTCGAATATGGTTCTTCTGAGCGCGTCCGCATCGTGACCGGCGGGCATCATTACCCCAGTGAGGGTGTTGCTGTACTCCTCGGCGTTGGCGCAAAGGATTTCCAGGCCCCAAGCGCGCACGGCGCGCCGCGTGGCTTCGGCGTGGCGCGCGTGGCGCGCGAATACGGCGGGCAGGCCTTCTTCGCGCAGCATGTCGATGGCCTCGCGCAGGCCGTAGAGCAGATTGGTCGCGGGTGTATAGGGAAAATAGCCAGACTTGTTGGCGGCGATCATTTCCTCCCAGGCCCAGTAGGATTTGGGCAGCTTGGAGGACTGCCCCGCTTGGCGCGCCTTCTCGCTCACCGCGTTGAAAGACAGGCCCGGTGGCAGCATCAGTCCCTTCTGCGAGCCGGCCACGGTCACGTCCACGCCCCATTCGTCAGGGCGGTAATCGATCGACGCGAGCGAGGAAATCGTGTCCACCATGAACAGCGCCGGATGGCCAGCAGCGTCGATCGCCTTGCGGATGAGAGAAATGCGGCTGGTGACGCCGGTGGAGGTTTCGTTGTGCACCACGCACACTGCCTTGATGGCGTGCGCCTTGTCATCCTTCAGTTTCGCTTCGACCGCGGCCGGATCGGCGCCGCGGCGCCAGTCGGTGGCGATCAGCTCCACCTGCAGGCCGAACTTGCCCGCCATTTTCTGCCACAGGCCGGCGAAATGCCCGGTCTCGACCATCAGCACCTTGTCCCCGGGCGAGAAACAGTTGACCAGCGCCGCTTCCCAGGCGCCGGTGCCTGAGGCCGGGTAGATCACCACCGGCTGCTGCGTCTGAAATACGTATTTGAGGCCTTCGATGATCTCCAGTCCGAGCTGGCCGAACTTCGGCCCGCGGTGGTCCATGGTGGGATAGTCTATGGCGCGCAGGACGCGGTCCGGCACGTTCGTGGGTCCGGGGATCTGGAGGAAATGACGACCGCTTTTGAAGGCCATGGCAGAACTCCTAGTGGGCAAAAAAAGGGGGCTGAGCATATTATGCATACAAACGGGCAAAATGCCATGGATCAAAATCCGGAAAACTCCTCGGCAAGCATCACCACCGTGTCTGAGGGATTGGTCGAATTGCTGTCCAACCGCGGCGCCATCGTCACGACCATCGCTGCGGCAACGGTGCGTAGTTCGCGCTCCTTGGCGCGCTCGCCCAGCAAGCCGCGCGAGAAATGTAATAATGCAGCGCGGCGCGCTACGCTTGCGCAAGCGACCGTGACCCCTATCCCGTTTGCATGGCTGTTCATAAGGAGCTCGTTTTGAACATCGACATCATTTCCGACGTGGTCTGCCCCTGGTGCTATATCGGAAAGCGCCAGATCGAAGCTGCGTTCGCGCGGTACGCCCAGGAAAAACCCGGTGCGGACCAGGCGCGCATCACCTGGCGGCCGTTTCAGCTCAATCCGCAGTTGCCGGCGGAGGGCATGAGTCGCGAGCAATACGTAGTGCAGAAATTCGGCGCTGCGCGCAGCAAGGACATCTATGCGCGCGTGGCCGCGGTCGGCGTCGAATACGGCATCGCGTTCGCCTTCGACCGGATTGCGCGCCAGCCCAATACTGTCGCCGTGCATAGCCTGATCGCGCTTGCCGGCGCCCCAGGACTGCAAACAGACGGATTACAAGGCAGGGTCAAGGAAGCTTTCCTGCACGCCTACTTTCTCGACGGCGTCGATCTGACCAGGACGGAAAACCTGGTCGCGATCGCCACCGCCGCGGGCCTGGACCGGGCACGTGTGGAGCAATGCCTGGCCGACCCGCAGTCGCGGCAGGCCGGGGAGCAGGAAGACCGTCGCGCGCGCGCCATCGGCGTGGAAGGCGTGCCGTTTTTCATTTTCAACGGCAAGCTGGCCGTATCGGGTGCCCAGGGGCCCGATGCACTGCTAGCCGCGATGCGCCAGGCCGAAACCAAGGCCGCGTAAATCGCGCAATTCATCCGGGTTTGCGGACCAATGGATCGACCTCCCACGCAAGTAGCCGCGGTCAGGCGACATCCGCGCACGGGCGAGGGTGCGCTCGCCGCGCGGCTGCGGCGCGAGATCCGGGGCGAAGTCCTGTTCGATGCCGCCAGCCGCGGCCGCTATTCCACCGACGCCTCCATTTACCAGATCGAACCGGTCGGCGTAGTGGTGCCGCGGACCGAAGAGGATGCCCGCATCGCCATACAGGTCGCCGCCGCCGAAGGTGTGCCCATCCTGCCGCGGGGTGCCGGCACGTCGCAGTGCGGCCAGACTGTGGGCGCGGCACTGGTCATCGACAATTCCAAATACCTGAATCAGGTCATCGCCTTTGACGAAACGGCGCGCACGGCCGTGGTGCAGCCGGGCGTGGTGCTCGATCAGTTGAACGCTTATCTCAAGCCGCATGACCTGTGGTTCCCGGTGGATGTTTCCACCAGCGCGCAGGCGACCCTGGGCGGCATGGCCGGAAACAACTCCTGCGGCTCGCGCTCCATCCGTTATGGCAACATGGTGCACAACGTACTCGGCATCGATGCCCTGCTCGCCGACGGCTCCGAGTTCCACTTCGGTGCCAGCGACCGGATCGCCGGCGGACCCCGCGCGTATCAGAACCTCGTGGCGCGCGTGCATGCCGTCGTGCGCCGCGAGGCGGCAGAGATCGAAGCGCGCTGGCCCAAAGTGCTGCGCCGGGTGCAGGGCTATAACATCGACATGGTGCAGCCGGGCCCGGAAGGATCCATGCTTGCGCACAATCTTGCGCACCTCCTGGTCGGTTCGGAAGGCACGCTCGCCTATTTCCGGCGCATTCATCTCGCGCTGGCGCGGCTGCCGCAACACAAAACTCTGGGCGTATGTCATTTCCCGACGTTCCGTCAGTCGATGCAGGCGCCGCAGCATATCGTCAAGCTCGCGCCCACGGCGGTAGAACTGGTGGACCGCACCATGATAGAACTTGCGCGCGGCAATGCCGCGTTCAAGCCCATCGTGAACCGCTTCCTCAAGGGCGACCCGGACGCGATCCTGCTGGTGGAATTCGCCGGCGACGATCGCGGCGAGCAGCTCGCAAAGCTCAAGCAGTTGGTGGAGCTGATGGCCGAACTCGGATTCCCCGGCGGCGTGGTCGAGGTCGCCGACCCAGGCCTGCAGAAGGACGTATGGGAGGTGAGGAAAGCCGGCCTCAACATCATGATGTCGATGAAAGGCGAGGGCAAGCCGGTGTCCTTCATCGAGGATTGCGCCGTGCCGCTCGAACATCTCGCCGAATACACCGACAAGCTGACGCAGGTGTTCGCCCGGCACGGCACGCGCGGCACCTGGTACGCGCACGCCTCGGTCGGCACCCTGCACGTGCGCCCGGTGCTCAACATGAAGGAAGGCGGCGCCAAGCAAATGCGCGCCATCGCCGAGGAGGCGTGCGAACTGGTACGAAGCTACAAGGGTGCCGCCTACTCGAGCGAACACGGCGACGGCCTGGTGCGCTCGGAGTGGATCGAACCCATCATCGGCGCGCGCCTGATGCGCGCGCTGGAGGAAATCAAGGATCTGTTCGATCCGCGCGGCCTGATGAATCCGGGCAAGATCGTGCGCGGAACGAAGCAGGACGACCGCACCCTGTTCCGGTTCAAACCCGGGTATGCCGCGCAGCAACTCGATACCGCCCTGGATTGGAGCGAGTGGAACGCCCCCGGCGAAGCCGCGGATGCAACGTCCGGCCGTGGACTCGAGACGAACGCCGCGTCAGGCCGCGGAATCCAAACGAACGCCGCGTCAGGCCGCGGCTTTGTTGCGGCGGTGGAGATGTGCAACAACAACGGCCATTGCCGCAAGTTTGACGCCGGCAGCATGTGTCCGTCCTATCGCGCCACCGGCAACGAGCGCGACCTCACCCGCGGCCGTGCCAATACCTTGCGCCTCGCCCTGTCCGGACAATTGGGCGCCGACGCTTTCACTTCCGACGCGATGCGCGAGGCCATGGATTTGTGCGTGAGCTGCAAGGGCTGCAAGCGCGAATGCCCCACCGGCGTCGACATGGCGAAAATGAAAATCGAGTTCCTGCATCACTACCATAAGCGCCACGGCCGCTCGCTCGAGGAATGGTTGGTCGCCTATCTGCCGCGCTACGCGCCCTGGGCCGCGCGCCTGCCCGGGCTCGCCAACTTGCGCGATGCCGTTCCCGGTCTGGCCGGCTTGGGCGAATTGCTGTTGGGCCTGTCCGCCAAGCGCTCTTTGCCCAAATGGCGCGGCGACGCGTTCCTGTCGGGTCCCCGCTCTGCCGTTCCGGGAAACAAAGTGGGACAGCGCGAGGTGGTGCTTTTGGTCGACACTTTCAATAACTACTTCGAGCCCGACAACGCGCGCGCGGCGCTGGCGGTGCTCGAGGCGGCGGGTTATCGCGTGCACCTCGCGCGCGCGGCCGACAGCGAGCGCCCGCTGTGCTGCGGTCGCACTTTCCTCGCCAGCGGCCTGGTGGACGAGGCCAGGGCCGAGGCGCGGCGCACCATCGCCGCGCTCGAGCCTTATGTCGAGCGCGGTCTTCCCGTCATCGGGCTGGAGCCTTCGTGTCTGTATACCCTGCGCGACGAATTCAAGTCC
>JAZDIA010000017.1:0-2061 GCA_043805375.1 Pseudomonadota bacterium | reverse complement strand
CGCCACCGGCGTGCAGCGCCTTGAGGAAGATCTGCGCGCGTTGTTGAAGGCCGGAAATCTTGATCTCGATCGATTGCTCGCGAAAAATGGTTCACGCGGCGGCGACGATGACGACGAGGGCAGCGGTTCTTCGCCCGCGGGGAACGCGCCGCCCGCGCCGCAGACGCCTCCGGCGAGTCCGGCGCCCGGCACGCCCGGCCTCATGGGTTCGGCGCATCTCTATATGATGTCGTTGAATTCGGTGCGGGGCGCGTTGCCGCCAATGCCGCAGGTTGGTACGCCGATCTTGAGTGCGCCGTTTCGTTTCTAATCCTATTTCTCCGCAAGATATTGCCGGATCGCCTTGTACTGACTCTCCCCATCCAACCCTGCTTCGGCGAGCACCATGTCCGCGGTACCGCTGCCGAGATAATGTCCTTTCTTGTACGGATGCAGCGTTGCTCTGCGACCGTGCTCCGACGTGATCCAGCGCCACATTGTGGGCACGGTGAATCCCGTGATGCCCATTGCCTCACGCGCGTGCGCTTCAGGAAAGATGCGTTCCTGTTCCGCGGGCGAGAGCGCATCGAAGAGTTCCGCGCTCGCGACGTAATAGATGTTGAGGTCGATGTCATCGCGCTCGATAAGCGGCAAAGCGTCTTCGAGGAACGCATAGGTGACGCCGCTTTCCTGCAGCACCACCGTGCCGTCCCCTGTGCCGCGCGCGGCGCGGAGTCGATAGACGCCGGTCGTGCAGGCGTGCACGGGCGCCAAGTTCAGCGCCTCGCGGTCGAGCACGACTTCGTTTGGCCGCGTGATAAACGGCGCGATGATCGCGGGGCGCGCGGCGAGTGCCGCCGAGATGAGCGGCCATACCTCCTGCGGATCCCACGGGACGAGCGTGAGGCACGTGCCGCGCGGAAAATTTTCCTGCAGGAGCTGCAGCGCCTGCGGATCCGCATGCGTCGGTCCGTCCTCGCCGGTTTTCAAGCTCGCGTGCGCGCAGACGAGGATGAGCGGTTTGTACGGCTCCTTCGCGCGGGTGGCGTGCCGCGCTTGTTGCGCGATCGCGTGCAGCCGCGCGGCGATGTGGCCGAGGGGTGCTATGAACGCGGCATACGAGGTGCCGACGCCCACGTGATGACCGAAGGCGGAAATGCCCGCCGCGATGCCGGCGATGGCGTCTTCGCAGATGCCGCCGGCGGCGATAAGGCGCGCGCCCGCGTTATCCTTCATGTGAAAGAATCCCTCGGGAAATCCCTTCGCGATGTGCGACGTGTTGGTCGAGCCCAAGAGATCGGCCGAGGCGGCGAGCAACGCCCCGCCGCTTACGGAGTTGTAATAATTGAGTGCATTGCCGAGCTCGCCGCGGAGCGTCGTCGAATCGCCGGGTTTGAGTCGGAGCTTCGCCGGTGTCTCGCTGCCCGCGCGCGCCGCATGATCGAAGACCGTCGCAAGATTCGGTGCGCCCGCGCGGGCGCACCGCACCAGCCGGTCGAGACGCGCGCGGCTTTCGACAACGCGCGCGGCAAGCACGCGCACCATCGCGGTGTTCTGCCCGATGGTGTCGCGGATGAGCGTGAGCGATTCCCAGAAGCAGGCCTCCATCACCTCCGCCATATCGTCGCCGGCGCAGCGCCGATCGTTTGCATCGCATGAGGGCAGCTTGCCCGCGACATCGTTCATAAAGCCGGCGAGTGCGTCGTAAAAACCTGTGGAGCAAAGTTTGTGACCCGCGCCGTGCGAGGCGCGGCCCTCGATGCCGTATTGCCAGCCTTTGTGCGTGCGGTACACGATTGCGGTCGGCTGGCCATTCGTGAGCGCCAAGGCTTCGCGCTGCGCGGCGACAATCTGGTCGAGATCCTTGCCGTCGGGAACGTAGATCACGTTCCAATCGTTGAGATAGGCGAGTTCGACCGGCGTCCACTGTACGTACTCGCCGGGCGTCACGTCGTCGCGACAGACACGGTTCGAGTCGATCGATGCCTGATTCCAGTCGACGTGGAGCACGGCGTTGGCGAGCGAAGCGGTGCCCGCCGCTGCGAGCGCCTCGGCGACGCGTCCCGGCGTCATGCCGCCCTC
>JAZDIA010000016.1:0-10156 GCA_043805375.1 Pseudomonadota bacterium | reverse complement strand
ATCCCCTGTTGTTCCATGCTGGCATAAAGACCCTGCAACTGGGCGCGGATCTTGCCCAGCCCGGCGTCATCCAATGGCTGGCGGTTATCATCGACGATTCCGGCGGATAATGCGTCGGCCAGGGTGCGCGTGAACTCGACGAAGCGGTCGAAGGCGACGATCCCGCCGGGCACCCTGGCGACGTCGAATAGCAGTGTCAGACCCCTGGTGGCAAGCTCCTTCATCCCCTCCGCCGAAAACGCCGCCTCTTCCATATTGCACAGGGTATAGAGTTCGAGGCCGGTTTCATCGCGCCGGTGAAATCTGCCGTCTCGCTCCAGTGTGAGTCCGTGCGCTTCGGCCAGCGCGCGGACCCTGGTGCCGGGAACCGCGCCGCCGCGGGAGACCAGGTTGAGACCGATCTGCACGTCCACGTCGACGCACAGCGCATCAAGCTGCCGCGCACGCTGCAACGCCGCGCCCGGCTCGGCCAGCGTGCTGCGAGCGCCGATGGCCTCAGCCACCGCCTGCGCCATGGCGCTAAAATCAGTCAATTCCTGCTGGCTCGCCGCCCCTTTACGATCTGCCAGCTGCATCCCGACGCGCAGGATTTGGTATTCACCCGCTGCGGCCAAAGGCTCCCAGCGCGCCGTCTGCAGGTTGTAGCCTTCCCAACTGACCGCCTTGGCAGGATGCGCCAGGCTATCCACGATCGCCGTGGAAATCGCTTCACCTCCGACCGCCTTATCCGCCTCCAGGGTTGCAACGAAATCGATGCGTGGATCGAGCATACCGCCTGCCTCCGAGGCCCAGGCCGGCGCGGCTGACAGTGTCGGCTCGACGCGCTCGATCGAATCCCCAGACCGTTCGGCGGCGGTATCGCGGGCCTTTCCGCCCAAGAGCACGTCATCGTGGCGCGAACCGAAAGCTTCCTCGCCCTGGCGCTTGAACCTGGCTTCCTGCAGCCGGTTGTATGCCAATACCCCGACCAACACCAGGACGCCTATTCCCAGCAGGCCGAGTTGCAGCTCGCTCATGCGGCCAGCTCCTCCTTCATCCGCAGCGCTTCCTCGATGTCGACGGCGACCACGCGCGACACGCCTGACTCCTGCATCGTCACGCCGACTAACTGCGCCGACATTTCCATCGTGATCTTGTTGTGGCTGATGTAGAGAAACTGCGTGTCGGCCGACATGCGTTTCACCAAATCGCAGAAGCGTTCGGTGTTGGAGTCGTCCAGCGGCGCGTCCACCTCGTCCAACAAGCAGAATGGCGCCGGGTTGAGCTGAAACATGGAAAACACCAGCGCCAGCGCAGTGAGCGCCTTCTCGCCGCCGGATAGCAGATGGATGGTGGATGTCTTCTTGCCCGGCGGCTGGGCGATAAGCTGCACGCCGGCATCGAGAATTTCCTCGCCCGTCATGACCAGGTGGGCTTCGCCGCCGCCGAACAGGCTGGGGAACATCTGCCCGAAATGTCCGTTTACGGCGTCGAAGGTCTGCTGCAGCATCTCGCGCGATTCCCGGTCAATGCGACGGATCGCCGCCTCCAGCGTTTCCAGTGCCATATTGAGGTCGGCCGCCTGGGCATCGAGGAAGCCTTTGCGCTCGCGGCCGGCCTGCAGTTCCTCGATCGCGGCCATGTTTACCGCGCCCAGGTCGTTAATCGCCTGGGCGAGGCGGTTGATCTCGACTTGCAGCGCATTGGGCCGCATGCCCTTTTCCAGCATCGCCGCAAGCGCCTGCTCGTCCGCACCCGCCTCGAACAACTGGTTGGCGTATTGCTCCTGGTTGAGCCGCGCCGCCTGCTCCTTCAGGCGCAACTCGTTGATGCGATTTCGGAGCGGCTCGATCTTTTGCTCGCACACCAGGCGCTCCTCTTCTGCGCCGCGCAGGCCCTGCGCCAATTCTTCCTGACGAAAGCGCGCAGCGCTGAGCGTATGCTCGCGCTGTACCCGCAAATCAAGTTGAGTCTGCAGGCGTAGCCTTAAATCCACGTCCCGTTGCGCCGCCAGGTCTGTCCCGAGTTGTTCCAGTTGCCGCGCAGCCGCGCTCAATTGTTCAAGTATTACTTTAATTGACGCGTTTACTTCATTGATTTTAGAAGAACATTCCTTCTCATAAAATATCGCCTCCTGCTCCTCGCGCTCTGCCTGTTGCAAGGCCTGCCGCTGGGCATCGAGCGCTTCCTCAGCTTGCGTCTGGGTCTGTTGCGCGGCGCGCACCCGCCCGGTCGCCTCTTCCATGACTTGCTGGTGGTGCGCGAGGCTGGCCTCCGCTGCCGTCTGGCTGGCACGCTCGGCCTCCTGCTGACGGGCAATTTCATCCAGTTCCAGTTGGATCTGGCCGCTGCGTTGCTGAAATCGCTCCAGCCCCTGCGAAAGCCTGAGGTTTTCCATCTGCTGCTCATGCACCTGCTGCTTCAGGGCTGCGGTTTCCTGCCGTAGCGTCGCCAGGCGCTGGTTGTGGCCGCCGAGGGCCGCCTCGACCACATGCTGTTCGGTGCGCACCTGGCGCAGCGTGCCCGCGCGCGCGCGCGCTTGGGCGCTCAATTCCTCGATCTCGCGTTGCCGGGCGAGTATGCCGGGTTCGCCCGGGTCCGGCGCATGAAAGCTGACCGCGCTGCGCGAGAATTGATGCCCGTCGCGACTGACCAGGATCACGCCGGGCGGCAGCGCTTGTCTCACCCCGGCGCCGGGCGCGCTCTCTACCGTGTACACCCCATGCAGCCAATCCTGCATCACCCCGCGCACGTCCTCGTCGTGGATGCCAAGCAGGGATGCGAGAGGCCGCATGCCCTCCAGCGCCAAGTCCTGCGCCACTGCCGTCGCGGCATAAACGCTCAATTTCGCCGGCGGCGCATCCTCGAGCATGCGCTCCAACATCTCTGGCTGCGACACTTCCACGGCGTGCAGTTTTTCGCGTAGCACTGCCTCGAACGCGGTCTCCCATCCGGCCTCAGCCCGTACCTGCTGCCACAGCCGCGGCAGCGATTCCAGCCGGTGCTTGATCAGCCATTCGTGGATCTGGGCGTTGCTCTCGACCTGGTCCTGCACCTGCTTGAGCGTTGCCAGGCGCGATTCCAGTCCGGTCTGCTCGCGCTGCTGTGCATCGAGTTTTTCCTGGGCCGTCCTGCGCGCGTTCTCCAACTCGGGCAACTGCTGCAGTTGCAGCGCGAGCTGGGAGTCCTTGTGCGCGAGCGCCGCGGACAGTTCGGCAATCTGGCGCTGCTGCTCTTCCATCGCAGCGGCATCCGGCTTTGCAAGACCCTCGTGTTCGGCAATCAGGCGCTCCTGGCGCAGCGTCAGCCCCTGCAGCGTCTTGTCGACATGGCTGATATGGGTCTGTTCTATCCTGAGCGCCTGCTCGGCCTGAGCGAGGGCCGTACGCTCCTCGGCCAGTTTGGACCGAATCGCGTGGAACGCCTGATCGGCCTGCGGCAGCTTCGCCGATTCCAGCGCCACCCGCTCGCGTGCCTGCCCCAGGCTTTGTCCGGCACCGGCCTGCCGCCCCTGCCACAGGGCAAGCGCGCCGTTCAACTCGCCTGCCTGCTGCTGCCATTGAACGCTCTGCACCGTAAGCTGCGAAATCTGGTTCTCAAGGCGCGTGCGGCTCTCGCCGATGTAGCGAATCTCGGTTTCCAGACGCTGCACTTCGGCGTTGGCGGCGTAGAGTTCGCCTTGCGCAGTGCCGAGCTGGTCGCCGGCTTCGTAATGCGCGTTGCGCACTTCCTCCAGGCGCTTCTCGATCTCGCGCAGGCGCGCGGTCTCGGCTTCCAGGTCGCTTGCCGCGCGCTCGATTTCACGCGCATGGCGCTGCGCCTCGTGCTCGGCCTCCATCTTGCGCAGCAGCCACATGAGGTTCTGCTTGCGCTGCATATCGCCGTGCAGTTCCTTGAACTGCATCGCCACCTTGGCCTGCCCTTCGAGCTTGTCAATCTGCAGTGAAAGTTCCCGACAGATGTCGGCCACCCGCGCCAGATTCTCGCGCGTATCGTGCAGGCGGCGCTCGGTCTCGCGCCGGCGTTCCTTGTACCTGGAGATGCCCGCCGCTTCCTCTAGGAACACGCGCAGATCTTCCGGCTTGGCCTCGATGACGCGCGAGATCATGCCTTGTTCGATGATGGCGTAGGCGCGCGGCCCCAGCCCGGTGCCCATGAAAATATCCTGGATATCACGCCGGCGCACGTGACTGCCGTTGATGTAGTACAAGGACTCGCCCTCGCGCGTCAGCACGCGCTTCACCGAGATTTCGGCATACTGCGACCACTGGCCGGCGGCCTTGCCCAGGCTGTTGTCGAACGTCAGCTCGACACTGGCGCGCGCCACCGGTTTTCTCTGTTCCGAGCCGTTGAATATGACGTCCTGCATGGAGTCCCCGCGCAAGGCCGAGGCGCGGGACTCGCCGAGCACCCAGCGCACGGCGTCGATCACGTTGGACTTGCCGCAACCGTTTGGACCGACGATGCCGACGAGCTGGCCCGGGACGTCGATCGAGGTCGGATCGACGAAGGACTTGAATCCGACGAGCTTTATTTGAGTAAGGTGCACTGGATGCCGTTTTTTTGAGAAAACCGGTTTTCGACCGGATTTATTCGGAGTTATTGCCAGCCGATATAATACCATTTTAACTTTGCCCTCCGAGCCCTTCATGCCTTCCAAACGCAGCAATCAACTGAGCACCTTCGATAATCCAAGCCCGGGGCGGGACTATCTTATCCATATGGAGATTCCGGAGTTTACCTGCCTTTGTCCGCTTACCGGACAGCCGGATTTTGCGCGCCTGGTGCTGGACTATATTCCCGAACGCAAGTGCCTGGAATTGAAAGCCCTGAAGCTCTACATCTGGTCCTACCGCAACCAGGGCGCGTTCCACGAAGCGGTCACCAACCGCATTCTCGACGACCTGGCCGGCGCCACGCGGCCGCGATTCATGCGTCTCACCGCGAAGTTCTACGTGCGTGGCGGCATTTTTACCACCGTGGTGGCCGAGCACCGCAAGAAGGGCTGGAGCCCGCAAGCCCCGGTGGACCTGCAGCGCATCGAAGCGTCATCCAGCGTCGATTGACAAGACCCGAACAAGGCAGTCCGTGAATCCCGATCCGGCCAAACTCCAACCCTGTCCGTTCGAAAGACTGCGCCTGTACACAAGCTTCGTCGCCGGCGACGCCGCGTTAATCCGGGCGTTTCTGCTCTATCGCACCTACCACGGCAGCGCCATGGGGCTGCCGGTGCAGGCGGCCAGCGTCGCCGCCTGGGGCGATGAAACACATATGGCGGAAAACCGCCGGCCGATGGAAAATACCGCCTGTACTGCGCGATTATCGTGAAACGCGTGGACGCCAGGACCCGCGCCAAAACAAGCATCGACGAGCTGATTAGACTGACCACCCGCGCGAAGCTCTCGCGCGAGCTGTTTAAAGGAGAACGACAATGTCAGCGATGAAGCGTTTATTCCAGTTGATGGCGGAAAAAAAGGCCTCCGACATCTTTCTGTCGGTCGGCTCGCCCATCAACATCAAGATCAATGGCACCGCCATGCCGATCAATCAGCAGGCGATGGACTCGGCCAGCATCGTCAACCTGCTGTATGAAGTCCTTACCGACAAGCAAAAAAGGGAATTCGAGGACACGCTCGAGCTGAATACCGCCTTTGCGATGCCCGGCGTCGGCAGCTTTCGCATCAGCGCCTTCCGCCAGAAGACTACGCCGGCGGTGGTGGTGCGCTACATCCCGGGCGAGGTGCCCAACATCGACACCCTGGGCGTGCCGCCGGTGCTGAAAGAAGTGATCATGGAAAAGCGCGGCCTGATTCTGATGGTGGGCGCCACCGGCTCCGGCAAGTCGACCACGCTCGCCGCCATGCTCGATCTCAGAAATGCCGCCAAGTCCGGCCACATCCTCACGCTGGAGGACCCGGTGGAATTCATTTTCACCAACAAGAAATGCATCGTCAACCAGCGCGAAGTCGGTACCGATACCCTGGATTTCAAGATTGCACTCAAGAACGCGCTGCGCCAGGCGCCCGATTGCATCCTGATCGGCGAGATCCGCGACAAGGACACCATGGCGGCGGCGATCGCCTACGCCCAATCCGGCCATCTGTGCCTGGCGACGCTGCACGCCAACAACAGCTACCATGCGATGAATCGCATCATCAGTTTCTATCCTCTGGAAAACCGCCCCTCGCTGCTGCAGGATCTGGCGGCAACGCTTAAGGCTGTCATTTCCCAGCGCCTGATCAAGAACGTCAAAGGCGGGCGCTCGGCGGCGGTCGAAGTTCTGCTCAATACCCGCTACACCGCGGAACTGATAGACAAAGGCGAAATCAGCGAAATCAAGGACGCGATGGAGAAGAGCATGACCCCCGGCTCGCAAACGTTTGAGCAGTCGCTGTTCAAGATGTACAGGGATGGCCTGATCAGCAAGGAGGAAGCGCTGGGCAACGCCGATTCGGCCACCAACCTGATGTGGCTGATGAACCAGTCCGAGGGGGACGGAGGCGCTGCCACGGCCGCCGCCGCCGGGCAGAAGAAGCCCGAGACGGCAGCGCCCGACCTGGAGAAGACCGGCTCGTTCAGCGAATTCAAGGTTCTCCTGGACGAGAAGACCTAATGCTCAAGTCCATCTACCGGCAGGTGCTGGAGCGCCTGCTGTTGCCGGCCTGAGCCCCTGAGCCCGGAAGACGACCGCCAGGTGACGCTGCGCGCGGTATTGCGCGAGGCGGTTACGCAATTCAAGCGTGCCGGCCTCGCCTTCGGTCACGGCACGCATAACGCCCGCGACGAAGCCGCTTATCTCATTTTGCACACGCTCAAACTGCCACTGGGCGAACTCGACCCCGTGCTCGGCCGGCAATTGAGCCCAAGCGAACTCGATGCGGTGCGCGCCATTCTGCGGCGGCGCGTGCGCGAACGAATGCCGGCGGCCTATCTCACCCGTGAAGCCTGGCTGGGGACATTCAGGTTCTACGTCGACGAACGCGCCATCGTGCCGCGCTCTTTCATCGCCGAGCTGCTGCACCGCGGACTCGCGCCCTGGGTCGCCGATGCGCGGGGCGTGCGCGGCGTGCTCGACCTCGGCACCGGCTCGGGCTGTCTCGCCGTGCTGGCTGCGCATGCCTTCCCCAACGCGCGCATCGACGCCGCCGATCTCTCTGCCGAAGCGCTGCAGGTGGCGCGCCGGAACGTGAAAAACTACGCGCTGGGAAAGCGCATACGGCTTATCCAGACCGACCTGTTCGATCGCCTGGCTGCGCGCCGCTATGACTTGATTCTGTCCAATCCGCCCTATGTCAACGCCGCGGCGATGCGCGCGCTGCCGCGCGAATACCGGTACGAGCCGCGCCTCGCGCTCGCCGGCGGTCGCGACGGCCTCGCGCTGATGCGCCGCATGCTGGCGCAGGCCACCGTACACTTGAACGCTGAAGGCCTGCTCGTTGTCGAAATCGGGCATAACCGCGCCGCGCTGGAAAAAGCCTATCCGCGGCTGCCTTTTATCTGGCTTGAAACCAGCGCGGGCGGGGACTATGTATTCATGCTGCGCAAGGAAGATCTGCGATGAAAACACTCAACGATTTGCTGACGCTCGAATGCCTGCCATCCGACTGGCGCGAGGCCACCCTGGTCGGCCGCGCATGGCTGCCGGGCGCACCCGCAGGCCCATCGCCCATTGCGCTGCGTTCCAATGGCGATGTCGTCGATTTCGCCGCGGTCGAACCGACCATGAGCCAGTTGCTCGCCCGGACCGACCGCGTCGCCCTCGCCAGGACCGCGCCGGGCAAGGTCATCGGCACGGTCGAGGCGCTGCTCGCAAACAGCGGCGACGGCAGGAGAGCGGACCGGCCCTGGCTGCTCGCGCCCAGCGACCTGCAGGCGATCAAGGCAAGCGGCGTGACGTTCGTACAAAGCCTGCTGGAACGGGTGATCGAGGAACAGGCGCGCGGCGATACCGGCAAGGCCGAGGCCATTCGGGTGCAGGTAATGCGCATCATCGGCGACAATCTTGCCTCGGTGAAGCCGGGCTCGCGCGAGGCCGAGGAAATCAAGCGCGTGCTGGTCGCTCAGGGTGCGTGGTCGCAGTACCTGGAAGTGGGCATCGGTCCGGATGCGGAAATTTTCACCAAATCACAGGTCATGTCTGCGGTCGGACTGGGCGCGGAAGTCGGCCTGCATCCGAAATCCTTCTGGAACAACCCGGAGCCCGAGATCGTGCTCGCCATCACCGCCACGGGCGAGACGGTCGGCGCCACCCTCGGCAACGACGTCAATCTGCGCGACTTCGAAGGCCGCAGCGCGCTGCTGCTGGGCAAATCCAAGGATAACAACGCATCGTGCGCGATCGGGCCGTTCATCCGCCTGTTCGATGACGGGTTCGGCATCGACGACGTGCGCCAGGCCGAACTGGCGCTTGAAATCAGCGGTACCGATGGCTTTGTGCTCAAGGGGGTGAACCCGATGAACAAGATCAGCCGCGATCCGCTCGATATCGTCACCCATGCGTGGGGCCCATTTCACCAGTATCCCGACGGTTTCGTGCTGTTCCTCGGCACGATGTTCGCGCCGGTCAAGGATAGAGGCGCGCCCGGCATGGGCTTCACCCACAAGTTCGGCGACCTGGTCACCGTTTCGACGCCGAAACTCGGCCGCTTGGTGAACCGCGTCACCACCTCGGACCGGGCGGCGCCCTGGACTTTCGGCATCAGCGCGCTGATGCGAAATCTTGCCGCGCGCGGCCTGCTGCACCAGGTGGAGTAAGAGCGACGCAATTCACCGATCAAATGGGGAAATTACATGATGACGAATGAGCACAAGTCCAGCGTGCGCGCAGCCGTAGTCCAGGCCGGCGCCGTGCCCTTCGACAGCGAGGCCTGCGTCGACAAGGCCATACGCCTGATGGCCGAAGCTTCCGGCCTCGGCGCCAAGGTCATTGTTTTTCCCGAAGCCTTTATCACCGGCTACCCCAAGGGCGTGAATTACGGGCTAGCCGTCGGCGTGCGCGACGCGGCCGGACGCGAGGAATTCCGCCTCTATCTGGAAGCGGCGATCGAGGTTCCAGGTCCGGAAACTCAGCGCCTGGGCGAGGCGGCCGCCGCGCACGGCGCCTACGTGGTCATGGGCGTGATCGAACGCGACAACGGCACCTGCTACTGCACCGTTCTGTTCTTCGGCCCGGACGGGTCTCTTCTCGGCAAGCATCGCAAGCTGATGCCAACCGTGATGGAGCGCGTCATCTGGGGTTTCGGCGACGGCTCGACGCTGACCGTGATCGAAAGTCCGTACGGCCGCATCGGCTCGGTCATCTGCTGGGAAAATTATATGCCTATGCTGCGCATGGCGATGTATTCGAAGAACGTCGCGCTGTATTGCGCCCCCACCGCCGACGACCGCGACACCTGGCTGGCGTCGATGCAGCACATCGCGCTCGAGGGGCGCTGTTTCGTCCTGACCGCCTGCCAGTTCATCCGCAAGAAAGACTTCCCGGACACGGTGCGCGTGTCCCTCGGCGATTCGCCCGAAGCGGTGCTGATGCGCGGCGGCAGCGCGATCGTGAACCCCTTGGGCCAGGTCCTGGCCGGTCCGCATTTCGGCAGCGAAACGATCCTGACGGCGGATCTGGATCTCAACGACATCGGTCGCGGCAAATTCGACTTCGACGTCACCGGACATTACAGCCGGCCGGATGTTTTTCAGTTGAGCGTCAACGAGGCGCCGATGAAAGCGGTGCAGACAAAAACGTAAATGAGCCTGCGAATGCCTTGACTACTATCCCCAGGCCTACAGTTTCGAAAAATCCAAGGTCGCGAAGTAATCGTCTATTGTCTCCGCGCGCCGAATCTGCATGACGGAACCGTCTTCCCGCAACAGCAGTTCGGCGCAACGGAGCTTGCCGTTGTATTGAAAGCCCATCGCGGAGCCGTGGGCGCCGGCGTCGTGGATGACGAGCAAGTCGCCGGCGTTGATTTCGGGGAGTTGCCTGTCAATCGCGAACTTGTCGTTGTTCTCGCACAGCGAACCAACCACGTCGTAAGTGTGGTTTTGGGGTGCGGTCTCTTTTCCGAGAACCGTGATGTGGTGGTACGCACCGTACATGCCAGGCCGCATCAGGTTGGACATGCAGGCATCAACGCCGATGTATTGTTTGTAAGTGCTCTTGTGATGAATCGCCTCGGTGACGAGG
>JAZDIA010000015.1:0-7883 GCA_043805375.1 Pseudomonadota bacterium | reverse complement strand
CGCCTTCGCCTCGCCTCCAAACTTCCGGCTCATCACCAGCGTGATCGCCGCCGTCAGCGTCGTCTTCCCATGGTCCACGTGCCCTATCGTCCCTACGTTCACGTGCGGCTTCGTGCGCTCAAATTTGGCTTTTGCCATGATGATTGTCCTTCTCTATCGATTATCAAATTGCTCACAAATCCTGGTGCCGTTGGCGCGGATTGAACGCGCGACCTCTCCCTTACCAAGGGAGTGCTCTACCACTGAGCTACAACGGCGTAACCCGCTTGTAGGTCGATTTGCCCTGGACCAGCATGCTGGAGCGGGTGAAGGGAATCGAACCCTCGTCGTAAGCTTGGAAGGCTTCTGCTCTACCATTGAGCTACACCCGCGTTTTTCACGATCGAACCCTTTTGCCACCCAAAGCACACTGCCAACCAGCGCCGCGAAAAACTTGGTGGAGGAGGCTGGATTCGAACCAACGTAGGCGCAAGGCCAACAGATTTACAGTCTGCCCCCTTTAACCACTCGGGCACTCCTCCGAACGAAACGTGAGATTATGTGCTTCTTGCTCCCCGCAGTCAAACCAACCAAACCAACAGCGCTTCCTTGGCAAGCCGAATTTCAGACTTTGGCGTGTCATTGCCGCATCCGCGGGGACGACTTCATCGGAAATTCCCTCAGCCTCGGCGCTTGCCGCGCAGCCGGTTCACTTGCGCGGTGTAGGTTCCCAGGAATTCCCGCGCAAACACGCGATTGAAATCATCCTCGACGTCGCGCCCGAGCCTGGCCTGGTACGCGACAAAAAAATCCCACAGCGCTGCCTTCCTGCCCAACCTGATGCGGCCCCGGCTCTTCAGCAGTCCCTCCTCGATCTTGTCCGGATCGAAGCGTTCGATCGCGCCAGTGATGGCGACGCGCATCGCCGCCATGAGCGCAATTTCGTGCGCGCGGAGTTCGCTGCAGGCATCCCGCACCGCATCCACGGGCCGCAGAAACGCGCCCTCGGGCGCATGGGGATCGAAGATATAGCTCAGGGCCTCGCTCGTATCCGTCATCAGCCTGAGCGGGTTGTTGTCGCGCGACGAGACCATTGTCCGGTCCTCGCTGCGAATCTCCTTTCTCATTTCGGCGCGAGCCATCAGCAGGCCGATGATTCCCTCGACCGCAGTGCGCACCAGCGCGCCGCAATCGCGCATGAAACGCTCTCCATCGTAATCCGTTGTCTTCAGGTGGCCCAGTCCCGCCCCCTCCAGAAATGCCCGCAGCAGCGCCGTGCCGGCCTCCCCTTGGGACAGGGACTCGGGGCGAACCCCGGATTCCACAAATGTGTGTTCCGTGGAACTCGATGCGCCGGGCGCCGCAGGCGGCTCCCGGATCTCCGCCTCCTCCGCCAGCGTTTCAATCAATCCCTTCTTGCGCCGTTTTTCCGGCTGCCTCGGCGTCTTCGGCGGGCCCGCGGAACGGCCGGCATCGATTCCCGGCGCCGCAGCGGCTTGCGCCGCCGCCCGGGCAGCATGGATTCCAAGCGGATCGCTCGCGGGTGGGGCGGTCCGGATGACCTCCGCAATCGACTTCGCTCCCGCCTGCGCAGCCTCCGGCTGCGGCGCGGCCGGCGCGGTCGGGTCATCGCGATATGACGGTACCGCATCCAGGTCGAGATCCGGATCGGAGGCGTCGCCGCGCGCTTCGGCTTGCGCTTCAGCTCCACCGCCGTCGGCGAGTATTTCGACCACGTAGCGGCCAAGTTCGATGCGGTCGCCGGGTTTGATCGAAACCGAGGACTCGGGTCCATACTTCTGCCCGTTCACCAGTACGAAATTGCCTTTCGACACGACCTTGAGCAGATAGCCGCCATCGCGCTCGACCACGAGCGCATGCACGCGCGAGATCTGTTTGCTCGGATCATCCAGTACCAGATCGCAGTTGCTGGCGCGGCCGATCGTCGCCCGCGGCCGCAATATCGCCATCACCTTCGGGGCCTGCCAATGTTCGCCGGCTCCGCTTACGATTCTCAACGCGAACGGCATGGATGATCGATTCGGGGCATCAGGATACTGATCAAGGTTTCCGAACTATACACCACGCACCCGCGCCTCCTCAAACGCACCGTTCGATTCACGCGCGCGCCACGCGCCGCCCCGATTCAAGCGGTGTTGAAGCGACCTCCAGGTCCGAAAGAGCGCCGCAGCGCGACCTGGAAGTCGCTCTACAAGAGCTCTTGTTCAATTTTCCTGGCGCTACGACCAACCGTGCCCCGACCAATCTCCGTCCAGCATGGCGCAAAACTGTTCATCCTGCGGCAGTCCTGCGGTCGCCAAGGCCCACTCGCCGAACACGCTGGAACTCCGAGTCAGCCAAAGTGCGCACGGCTCGGTTTCCCCGCCAAACCGCGCCCGCAGTCGGGCGATCGACGCCTGCGACGGCCGATCCTGTTCGAGCCCCACCCGGGCATGGATTGCACGCGTGCGGATGGATTCGGCCGGCTTCGTTCGAACAGGCTCGCCGTCGGGTTCGAGAGGGACGATATTTCCGGCGGGAAACACGATCGTGTCGATCCGTTCGTCGTAGGCGTCCAGGTCGAGCGCCGGATCGAGCGCCGCGCGCGCCGCCGCCTCAAGCGAAGCGAACCAGGCATCCGCTTCGACCAGCGTTTTCGCCAGATCGACGCTGCCCGGTGCGAGCACGCTCGCGATCGTCAACGGGAACAGGCGCCCGACGCGATCGGCGCTCGGCATCAGCACCCCGGCGAGAGCGCCCCCGGTCACGAGGCCGGGCGAAAGCAGGAATCGCCACACCGGCGCCCTGGAATAACAGTCGAGCCAGCGTGTCCCGAGCCGTTTGCTGCTCGAGCCAATCGCCGACTGCAGCCATGCATCCCACCGCTCGACGAATGCGCCCGGCAGCCTGCGGCAGATGAAGTCTCCTCTGGCCGGCAGCTTTCCGTACCAACCGGTGACGAAGGCTCTCTCGGTGCTCGGCATTGCGATCGACCCCTCGCGTTCGCGTCGACAGACCGGCTACGGTCCTGCCGCGCCGGGGATCCTGCGTCGTGCCGCCGCAACGAGGTCATCATTGCGCGCCCGCAACATCTCGATCGGCCGCATCTCCAGGCTTGCCTTCAGGTGTGCGCGCAGATCGTCGCGCAGCCCTCCGTTGACATCCCCGGCGAACGCAACGCCGATCAGGGCGGACGCGGCCTGCTCGAGCGCGTTCGGCTCGAGGCGCTGGTCGCCGTAGAGCATCAGGTAGGCAGCGAGCGAGCGCCGCACCTCCTCCGGCGCGCGCGCGTCCGCGAGCCTCGCTTCGATTCGGTTCGCAACCCGCGGCAACAGAACATCGCGCAGCGCATTGCGGTACGCGCGCAGCGCCAGATCGCCGAGCTTGTCGCCCTGGTAGAGCCCAAGGCCCATGCTCCATGCAACCGGCCGGCCAATTGACTGACTGCGGACGGCGTAGCCCGCGGGCAGGTCGCGCAGGCCGTTGAGCGCCGCGACCGCGGGAGCGAGCTCCGAATCGCGCTGCCCGAGAGCGGCCAGTTTGCTCTGCAACCCGGCAGCCTGCGATTCCAGGTCGGCGATGAACGTCCAATTGCGCGAAAGACTCACCGCCCATGCCGCGACGAGCGCAATGGTCAACGCGACGCACGCCGCCGCTGCGGCGTACACCAGGCGTTTGCCGCGGCGCTCGCGACTCTCGTCCGCGCCCGCAAGCCCCGCTTCACGAAAGACCACATCGCGCAGCAGCCGCGTGAGAAAAAAACTCTTGCCGCTCGACATCGCCGGCGGCAGGATCTTATGCTCCAGGTGAAAGGCGCGCGCCAGCGTTCCGAGCACGCGGTCGATCGGCGTACCCTCCTGCGTGCCGCTCGTGAAATAGACTCCCCGCAGCCGCGGCCGGATTTCGCCGGGCACGGCGCCGAAGGCACGGTCCAGGAATTCCGCAATCAGCCCGCCAATGCTGCTGAACTGCTGCGGGAAGCTGTAGATCAGGGAACGCCGCTGCAGGTCCCGTTCCTGATGCAGGCGATCGGACAGTTGCGCATACAACCGGCGTTCGAGCTGCACGAACTCGCCGGCGAAAATGCTGCCGATTCCGGTCGGACTCCGAACGTCTCCCATGTCGGCGAAGGTGACTCCCCATACCTGCGCGCGCGCCTCGCGGTCGAACTCGGAGAAGAATTCCATGAAGCCGGCGAGCAAGTCTGCCTTGGTCACGAGCAGGTAAACGGGAAGGCGAACGCCAAGACGGTCGTACAGATCCCGAATCCGCTCCCGCACGCGCACCCCGTATTGCACGCGCTCGGCGTCCGACGGATAGAGCAGATCGGAAACGCTGAACGTGACGATCACGCCGTTCAGGGGCAGGTGCGCGCGGAATTTCTTCAGCAGATCTAGGAACCCGTTCCAGGCCGCCGCGTCCACGCTCTTCTCGCTGTCCTGCGTCGTGTAGCGTCCCGCCGTGTCGAGCAGTACCGCTTCATCGGTAAACCACCAGTCGCAATTGCGCGTTCCGCCCACGCCCTTGACCGACTGCGCGCCGTGGGCCTCTCCGAGCACGAAATGCAGTCCGGAATTCACCAGCGCCGTTGTCTTCCCCGATCCGGGCGCGCCGATGAACACGTACCAGGGCAGCTCGTGCAGGGTGCGGCGCTCGCCGTTGGCATCCCGGAAACGGGTTTTCTTGAGCACCGCCGCGGCTTCATTGAAGCGCTTGCCGAGTTCCGCCACCTCCTGCGCCGAACGCTCTCCCGTATCCGATCCACTCCCCGCGATACCGTCGAGCAACTGCCGGTTCGCGCTCACCGTGCGCCACGTCGCGAGCGCCTCCGCGAGCCCCCATGCGGCAATCAGCACCAATATCGCGGCAACCCGGTCCGCGGGCGATTCCAGCGGGTGAGATTCCCCGAATGAAAGCAGGTCGCCGCCATTCCAGAGCGCGAGGGCCAGCGCAGCAACCGCCAGCGCTTCCCAGAAACGGCGATGCCTCAGCCAGCTCATTCGGCGGGGAGAACTTTGAGAATGACCGTCACGCGGCGGTTTTTTGCCCGGTTCGCCGCCGAGTCGTTGGGCGCGAGCGGCTCGGAATCGGCCAAGCCTTCGGTGCGCAGGCGCTCCTTGTCGGCGATGTCGCCGGCCATCAACTTCGCCACGGACCGCGCGCGCTCCCGCGACAATTCCCAGTTCGAGGGAAAACGCGCCGTGCGAATCGGCACCTCATCGGTATGGCCAGTGACGATGACAGGTCCCGGAACCTTGTTGAGCGCCTGGGCTACACGCAGCACCACCGGAATGTAACGGGCGTCAATCGAGGCGCTGCCCGACGCGAAAAGCTCGTCACCCTTGATCGTGACCCCGCTTTGTTGCCCGTCCTCCTGCAGCGTGACGAGTCCGCCGTCAATTTCCTGCGCCAGCGTATTCCTGAGCCGCGCTCGCACCGGCGGGCCGGGTTTCGCGATCGCCGGTGCGAGCGGCGCATGCAAACGGGCGAGCGCGCGCGCCGCAGGTTCCGCAGCCGTTCCCAGCAAAACCCGGAAACCGAGGTAACTTACGACCAGGATGGCGACGCAGGCGCAGGCGCTCACCCATACCGCGAACCACTTCGAACCGCGCCGAATCGGGACCTCCAACCCGCGCCAGTACTCCGAAAGCTCCGGGCTCGCGGCGGCGCGCTCGCGCCGGATCATGTCCTTCAAGCGCCCCCGAACCAGATCGAGCTGCGCCCGGCCTCCTGCCGCGTGCCGGAACTGTCCCTCGAAGCCGAGCGCGAGACAGACATCGAAGAATTCCAGCACATCGATATTGGCGGCGGGACTTTCAGCCATGCGACTGAGGGCCGCGAAGAATTTTTCGCCGCCCTCGTTTTCGCCATAGAGCGTCTGCAGCAGGCCTTGCCGGTCCCATTGCGCCGCGCCCGCCCAGGGCGTATTGCGCACCGACTCGTCGGCCAGCGCGCACAGCGCATAGCGCCCGACCGCCACGGTATCGGCGTCGTAGCCCTTCGCGGGCGCCGTCTGCTCGAACTTGCCGATGTGGCTGAGCAATTCCGCGCGCAGCGCGCCGGGCTCGGGATGTTTCAGGGAACTGCGGATCTGCGGCACCGCGGAAAGCACCCGATTGGCTGCCGCGACCAGCGGGTTGAGGCCGACCAGAAATTCAAGATCCGCGGCGACGGGTTCGCCGCGCGCCTGAAGTTGCTGAAGACCCTGAAGCGGCGTCGCGACCGAAGTCCCAGCCCCGGAACCTTCCCCCGCGTGCCCCGTGAAAGCGACGGTCGCCTCGGGGTCCGTCGCCGCAGCCATTCCCGGATGTGGGAGCGAGCTTGCTCGCGAATTCGATCCCGGATTCATCCCGCCGATCAGGGTAGCCTCCGGATCGCCACCCGCAACCCCGGCATCCAACAGGGTCCGATCCGCTTCCTCCCGCTCGGGCGGCGCACCCGTCCACGTCGCTTCGGGATCGGGCTCTGTCTGGGGTTTGTCCACCATTTATTATCCTACAACTTCCGTTCGCCTCGATCAAATCCCGACAGGAGCGACATCAGCGTGAGCGCGCCTCCGGGACCGATTCTCCATTCTTGCGCGCCATGGCGTACCACCTCAGCGACTCCTGGTAATCGCGCGAGACGCTACCCTTGCCCGAACCAAAAATGTCGCCGAGTTTCTTCGCCGCGGGACCGCTACCCTGCCTCGCGGCTTGCTGGTACAGCTTGACCGCCCCCGCAACGTTGCCCTCGTTCTCCAACGCGAGGCCCTGGTTGTACAGCGCGTCGGCGCTCACCGTCGGCTGAATACTGGCCACTTGCGCCGGCGGCGCCTTTGCAGCGTCCTTCTTCGCCTGCTCGTCAGCCGCCAGCTTTGCCTTGTCCGCCGCGTCCTGCTTCGCCTTTTCGTCGGCCGCCAGCTTTGCCTTGTCCGCCGCCTCCCGCTTCGCCTTCTCGTCAGCCGTCAGTTTCGTCTTATCCTCTGCGTCCTTCTTCGCCTGTGCCTCGCGGCGCGCATTCTCCTCAGCCAGCTTCGCCTTCTCCTCGGCCATCTTCGCGTTCTCCTCGGCCGCGCGCCTCGCCTGATCCCGGGCCGTCTGATCCGCCGAAGGCGCCTGGGGTTGAGCCGGGGAAGTCTCGGCAGGTTGCGTAACGGATTTGGCAGACTCTGTTAGAGGCGGTTTCGATCCCGGAATCACGAAATAGGCGATCCCGCCGGCGACCACAAGCGCGCCGAGAATTGCCGGTACGAGCATCGAACTCTTTTTCCCCGCCGGCGCAGCCGCGGGCATGCCCGCCACCGCGTCGGCGATCCCTGGGGCCTGCGCGTGCTGCGCCTTTTCCGCGGCTTCAGTTCGGGCTCTCGCCCTGGCGTCCTCGCGCGCACGATCTTCTGCTTCCTTTCGCGCGCGTGCCTCGGCATCGTGTCTCGCCTTCGCCTCGGCTTCGCGTCGAGCTTTCTCCTCGGCTTCGTGTCCGGCCTTCGCTTCTGCTTCGCGTCTGGCCTTCGCATCGGCCTCGCGGCGCGCCCGTTCCTCGGCTTCGCGCTTCGCCTTTGCGGTCTCCTCGGCTTCGCGCTTCGCCTGCTCTTCCGCTTCGCGTTTGGCCTTCGCCGCCGCCTCAAACCTCGCCTTCTCCTCGGTTTCGCGTTTGGCCTTCGCCGCCGCCTCAAGCCCCGCCTTCTCCTCGGCTTCGCGTTTGGCTTTCGCTTCCGCTTCGCGCTTCGCCTGCTCTTCCGCTTCGCGCCTGGCCTTCGCCGCCGCCTCAAGCCTCGCCTTCTCCTCGGGTTCGCGTTTGGCTTGGTCGTCCGCTTCGCGCGTCGCCTGCTCGTCCGCTTCGCGCCTGGCCTTCGCCGCCGCCTCACGCCTCGCCTTCTCCTCGGGTTCGCGTTTGGCGGGCGCGTCCGCGTCGCGCGTCGCCTG
>JAZDIA010000014.1:0-3392 GCA_043805375.1 Pseudomonadota bacterium | reverse complement strand
GGCGCTCGCCGCCAGTGGCGTCGACGTCTGCTTCGACCTCGGCGAACTGCGCGGCTACCACTACCACAGCGGCATGGTGTTTGCGGCCTACGCCGCGGGCTGGTCAAACGCGCTCGCGCTCGGCGGCCGCTACGATGAGGTCGGCAAGGCGTTTGGCCGGGCGCGGCCCGCCACCGGTTTCAGCATGGACCTGCGCGAGGTGGTTGCCGCAGCACGGGCGCCCGAGCTGCCGGGCGGGGTGCTGGCGCCTTACGCCCCCCGGGATGCGGCGCTGCAGAAGCGGATCGCGGGATTGCGCAAGGCAGGGAAGATCGTGGTGGTCGACCTGCCCGGGCACGAGAAAGCACGCGGGGAACTCGGCTGCAATCGCAGGCTGATGCTCCGCAATGGCAAGTGGGTGGTCAGGAAGACCTGATTGGTTACGGATAAACGCGGATTGGGAACAGTCATGTCAAAGAACGTGGTGGTAATAGGCGCCCAGTGGGGCGACGAAGGCAAGGGCAAAGTCGTCGATTGGCTCACCGACCACGCCCAGGGCGTGGTGCGGTTTCAGGGCGGACACAACGCCGGGCACACGCTGGTCGTCAACGGCAGGAAGACCATTCTGCGCCTGATCCCCTCAGGCATCATGCGCGCCAACGTCGCCTGTTATGTGGGCAACGGCGTGGTGATTTCACCCGAAGCGCTGCTCAAGGAAATCGGCGAGCTCGAGCAGCTCGGGATCGACGTCAAGAGCCGGTTGCGCGTAAGCGAGGCGTGCCCGCTGATCCTGCCGTACCACGTTGCGATCGACCAGGCACGCGAGACGGCCAAGGGCGCGGGCAAGATCGGCACCACCGGGCGCGGTATCGGGCCCGCCTACGAGGACAAGGTGGCGCGGCGCGCGATCCGGCTGCAGGACCTGCTGCACCGCGAGCGCTTCGCCGCCAAGCTCGGCGAGGTGCTCGACTATCAAAATTTCCTGTTGAAGAACTATTTTCGCGCGCCGATCGTCGACTTTCAGGAGACGCTCGACGCGACGTTGGCGCTGGCGGAGCGCATTCGGCCGATGGTCGCCGACGTACCCCGCCTGCTCAACGAGGCACAGCGCGCGGGCAAGAGCCTGCTGTTCGAGGGCGCCCAAGGCACGCTGCTCGACGTCGATCACGGCACTTATCCGTTCGTGACCTCGAGCAACACCGTCGCTGGTACCGTGTGCGCCGGCGCCGGTATCGGCCCACACCTGCTGCACTACGTGCTCGGCATCACCAAGGCCTACACCACGCGCGTCGGCTCGGGGCCGTTTCCAACCGAGCTTGAAGACGACATCGGCAAACACCTGGCGGAACGTGGCAACGAATTCGGCTCGGTCACGGGCCGGCCCCGCCGCTGCGGCTGGTTCGACGCCGCAGCGCTGAAACGCTCGATCCTGATCAACGGCATTTCCGGGCTGTGCGTGACCAAGCTCGACGTCCTGGACGGCGTGGAGACGCTGCAACTCGGCATCGGCTACCGCGTCGATGGCGGGACCAGCGACATCCTGCCCGTCGGGGCGGAGGCGCTTGCCGCGTGCGAGGCGATTTACGAGGAAATCCCGGGGTGGACGGAGAGCACCGTCGGGCTTACGCGATACGAACAGTTGCCGCAGGCGGCGCGGCGCTATCTGCAACGCATCGAGGAGATCTGCGAGGTGCCGGTCGCCATGATCTCGACCGGCGCCGAGCGCGAGCAGATCATCGTCCGCCGGCATCCGTTCAAGGATTAAGGTTTAAGGTCCAATGTTTCAAGTTTAAGGTTTGAGCTGGCGGTTTTTCCGAGATCAACTTTAAACTTTAGACCTTCAACTTGAAACCCGATTTGAGGAAGGCAATCGAACTTTCCGCCTGACTTCACTCAATCCGTATATTCGCTTCCTTCACCACTTTCGACCACTTCGCGATTTCGGCGCGCAGGAAACTGACAAATTCTTCGGGTGTGCTGCCCACCGGCTCGGTGCCGATCTGCGCGAGCTTTTCTTTCGCGTCCGGACTGCTGAAGGCGCGCGCGGCTTCCGCTGAAATGCGGCGCACGATTTCGGGAGACGTTCCCGCAGGCGCGAATAACCCGTACCACCCGGTCGCGCTGTAGCCCGGAATACCCGATTCGGCGACAGTCGGCACTTCCGGCAGCTCGGGGAAGCGCCGCAGGCCGGTGACCGCGATCCCGCGAACCTTGCCGGTGCGCACATGCCCCACCAGGCTGCCAGTCGAGGAAAACAGGAAGCTGATTTCCCCGCTGATGAGCGCGACCGATGCCGGTCCCGAGCCCCTGAACGGCACGTGGACCCAGCGTATGCCGCTCATCGACTGGATCAGCTCGCCGGCAAGGTGCGGGCCGCCGCCCAGCGACGTGGAGCCGTAGGTAAGCTCGCCGGGCCGGGCTTTCGCGAGCGCGATGAGATCTTTGATGTTTTTGACCGGCACCGAAAGGTTACCCGCCAGCAGGAACTGCACGTAGCCGAGCAGCGAAATGTGCGCGAAATCCTTGAACGGATCGAATGACATCCGGGGACGAACGGCGGCGTTGGTGCCGAATTCCGTCGCCGACGCGAGTAGCGTGTGGCCGTCAGGCGTCGCCCGCGCCACGAGTTCGGCAGCGTTGATGCCGCCCGCGCCCGGACGGTTATCGACTACAAACGAACCGCCGGTTTGCTCGGCGAGCTTCTGGGCCAGTACGCGCGCGCCAATATCCGCCCCGCCGCCGGGCGTGTAGGGAACCACGAGGTGCACCGGACGAACCGGCCAGTTCTGCGCAATTGCCAGCATTGCCGGCATGCACGCGACGCAGGCTGCCAAGGTGTGGCGGATACCGAAAGCGATGCTCATCTGCTCCTCCTGATTAGGGGAACCCTGAAAATCCTGTTCTTCTCGTCATCGTAATGGGATGCGGTACGTTAAGCAACCATGATAACCGGGAGAGGGAAGTAAACTCAATGACCGCGACGTGGGGATGGCGAGGCGTGAAGTCTGGGAACTGGCGGAAGCCGTTCGATCGCTACGTTACCGACCGGGGGCTATACTCAGCCCGATAGTAGGGGAGGGCAGCGAGGCGCGGATTGTGGGCCGACCCTGAGCCGGCGCCTCACCCCGTCGCCAAACACTACCTTCCACGTCTTGTCGCTCAGCTCCAGTGCCATATACAACACCGGCACTTTTGCGTTACCTTCTACCCTATGAGCCGCCGCGTTCATCTTCT
The DNA here is from genome assembly GCA_043805375.1 of Pseudomonadota bacterium. Classification (GTDB taxonomy): domain Bacteria; phylum Pseudomonadota; class Gammaproteobacteria; order Burkholderiales; family SG8-39; genus 2-12-FULL-64-23. Next base: position 179 of record JAZDIA010000014.1, on the reverse strand, counting down.
GGTCTCCTTCTTTGGTTGAAAAAGCCACCAGAGGTTAACCCTACTTCACCAATTCGCCTTTGATTTCAGCTTTTTTTGGCGTTGCTGAATTGGTAAGTATCTGACGCATCGAGGGAGCGGGTGCGCGCAACGCGTGTAGTGAAGACCTTGCCTCTTGCGCGAGGGGTCGAGGCGGTTCG
>JAZDIA010000013.1:0-24099 GCA_043805375.1 Pseudomonadota bacterium | reverse complement strand
GATCATGCGCCCGAACTGGCAACGGTGTCAAATACCCTCACTGGGTATATCAACGTCAGCATAGGCCAGTATCACCGGAGGGGTCGGATGAGAGGCCGTTGAAGGCGACCAACGTTGCCCTGGTGTTGCGGTAGACGCAGGGCTTGTGAGTGCGACGAGGAGTGGCAACTCTGGCGCAAGCGTGGCGATTTACGCCTAGAACCAGTGATCCAGTGGGGGCATTACTGGGGGCACTCTTAGAAAGCTAAATTCACAGATCAAGCATTGATGCGGCTTCCCGGCTGCTATTCGGTAGCCCCCGCCCCACCATTAATACCTCCAGCAACATCCAACGCCGTCAAAGTGACGGCGTTGTTATTTGTTTTATCAGCACTTTCACAGATTACGCCGGCGGACGCCGGCCGATGCAGGATACCCATGCCTGCGCGAACATGCCACCGGGCTGAGCCGCCCACGCGCGCATGGCGGCCGCGTGGTCGCGCTGGCCGTCGCGCTCCAACTGCCACGCGACCAGATCCCCGATAACGCTCAGAGGATCGTAGTTCTCGTAACGCGCTGTGGAGCGCACGTCCTCGAAACCGGCTGCGACGAGGTAGTCGCGCAGCTTGTGGCCGATGTTCGCGTCACCTCCGTTGCGAGCTTGCAGCTCGACGTAGGCCTTGATCGCATCGAGCAGCGCGCGGGTCGCGGGCGAATAGAGGAAGCCGCTCCAGTCGGGCGTGCACGCACCCAGCAACCCCTCAGGCTTGAGCACGCGGCGGAACTCCCGCAGCGCCTTTCCCGGATCGCTTAGATGCTCCAGCAGTGCATGGGAGAACACGACATCGAAACTCGCATCCGCAAAGGGTAAAGCATAGGCGTTACCCTGCCGGAAGCTCACATTGCGCAGCGCACGCCGAGCGGCGCGCCGCATGCCGTTCCTCACCTGCGACTCGCTCATGTCCACGCCTACCACTGTGCCCTCGCCGATGCGCTCGGCGATGTCGAGCGTGACGGTGCCGGGCCCGCAGCCGCAGTCGAGCACCACCGTGCCTGGCTTCAGGTAGGGGATGAGAAATGCAGCGTTCGCGTCCAGCCGCCGACGAGCAACGAAGTCGAGCGCGATGTCGTCGTAGCCAAGGGTGTAGGTCTCGGTCATGCGTGAATAGCGGCCACGGCCAAATGTTGGATGCTATCAGATTCAAAGTAGAGCGGCTCAGCCATGCTTGATTGCAATCGTCTGAACTGTTTCATCGGGGATTCTCCGCCGTTCACTTCGCTTTCACAGGCTAAGCGGGATAGCCATGCCCCGGCTTAACGGTCTAGAATTGCCATTGGTTATCCAGGGTCAAATCGCGGCCAACGCGGCGCACTGAAAAGCGGGGATACGATGATGGCAGACAAAGCGGTTGCAGTAATCACGGGAGGATCCAGCGGGATCGGCGCCGCCACGGCTCGGCTATTCGCCGCTCGCGGATACGCCATCGCGATACTGGACGTGAATCAGGAGCGCGGCGAAAAGACGGCGTCCGTCATAGCTGCCGCTGGCGGCAGCGCCCGCTTCTATGCCTGCGACGTTTCCGACGCCAACGCCGTCGATGGCGCCGCCGCCAGCGTCGAGAAGGATCTGGGCTTGGCCGAGATTCTGGTGACTTCAGCCGGCCTCATCGCGAATACCGAATCGGTCATGGACATGGACCTCGAGGCGCATGATCAACTGTGGCGGGTCAATTATCACGGCACGATCCACGCGTGCCGCTCCTTCGGTCGCCAGATGATCAGGCTCAAGCGCGGCGCCATCGTCACCCTTGGCTCCATCAACAGTCTGCTGCCAATGCCCCTGCCCGCCTATAATCCCAGCAAGCTTGCCATCGCCAGGCTGACCCAGTTGCTGGCGGTCGAACTCGGGCGCCACGGCATCCGCGTCAACAGCGTCGGGCCGACTTATGTCATGACTGAGACCATGCAGAGCCGGGTCGACAGCGGTCTACGCGACCTGAAGAAGATCATGGCCGTTCACGCTCTGGATACGCTTCCGGCACCCGAGGACATCGCCCTGGCGATAGGATTTCTGTGTTCGGCCGAGGCCAAGACCATCACCGGCGTTCTGCTTCCAGTCGATTCCGGATGGCACGCCAGTGTCAGCTACAAAACCTATGCCGGCGGCGTGCCGTGGAAGGAATGACTCCTCCGTACGAATTGCGGCGCATTTGTTTAATAATCCTGGAAGTGACGTAGTCGCGAAAAGCCTGCGCTCATAGAAACCGTGCCGCCGCGCCTATGGGTTCAGTTTGCATCGAAGGCGCAAGCGCCGGGACCGCCCGAGTGGCCGCAGCCTTGGCACGCGGAAGGAAGCTCCGCCTGAACCGGTGCGGCGCCCGTGATCGCCGCAAAGGCGGATAGCTTCTTGCGCAACTCGGTGCCGTGGCAAGCCGGGCACTCGGGCGCGGGAGTGGAACCGCGCACCAGAATTTCGAATTCCCTTCCGCATGAGGCGCACTGGTACTCAAATATGGGCATGATTTCTAGGCTCCGGTGAAATAGGCTGAGGTTCGAATTCCCGCTTCCGGCGTAACCGGGAAACCGGGGTCAAACGCCGGGCAAATTACTTGCCGCGGGCTTCCCGCACGACCTTTCTCAAGGCCAGAACGCGCTTGAAGCAGTCCGGACAGACATAACGGATGCCGCTACCAAGCTGATTGCGCGATAACGGACGCATGGTCGCAGCCTCAACCAGCCGCCGGCACTCGGGGCATACTTTGATTTTGGAGGGGTCTTTACCCATCACCCAACCCCGCTGCAGCAACTGGCGTTCTCATATTCTGCCATTTTATCCTTTTCCTGCGCCGTCTGTTTCATTTGCTGCCCTCGTATTCTCGGGTCGATTGGCGCCGCTGGGCTTCACCGGCTGGTCGCTATCCTTGCGCTCTGCGCCGTGTCATACGTTTTTCCGAATGCGCGCGGTAGCGGTAATATGCAGGCGCGCGCCCCGTGTTCGTGGGATAAGGGCTTTTCCACGACCGAAGACCCTTTGTTCGCTCCCGGATTATCCGGATTAGGATGCAACAGGAGAAAAACCATGCCCACCGATACGCTTGCCCGACTGCAGCTCCCCAAGCGCGCCTTTGCCATCGTGCTGGCCGGAGGCCGGGGCAAGCGCCTGAAACAGCTCACCGACCGCAGGGCAAAACCCGCCGTGTATTTCGGCGGCAAATTCCGCATCGTCGATTTCGCCCTGTCCAATTGCCTGAATTCCGGAATCAGGCAGATCGGCATCGCGACCCAATACAAGTCGCACAGCCTGCTGCGCCATCTGCAAAGGGGCTGGTCGTTTCTGAAGACCGAAATGAACGAATTCATCGACCTGTTGCCGGCGCAACAGCGCATCAGTGAAGAATCCTGGTATCGCGGCACCGCCGACGCGGTGTTCCAGAACCTCGATATCATCCGCGACAGAAGACCGCAATTCATCGTGGTGCTGGCGGGCGACCACGTGTACAAGATGGACTATTCGCTCCTGCTCACCGACCACGTCGAAAGGGGCGCTCAATGCACGGTCGCGTGCATCGAAATGCCCATCGCCGCTGCGAGCGGCTTCGGCGTGATGGCGATCGACCGGTCGCGCCGCATCACCGACTTCGTCGAGAAACCGGCCAAACCGCCGGCGATTCCGGGCAAGCCGGACCGCGCGCTCGCCAGCATGGGGGTATATGTGTTCAACGCCCAGTACCTGTATGACGCGCTGGCGCGCGATCTCGCCGATCCCGCCTCGAGTCACGACTTCGGCAAGGACCTCATCCCCCAGGCGGTACGCAGCGGCGAGGCGGTCGCGCATCCGTTCGCCAACAGTTGCGTCATGGGCGGCGCCATCAACGAACCCTACTGGCGCGACGTCGGTACGATCGATGCCTATTGGGAAGCCAACATCGATCTGACGGCGGTCGAGCCTTCGCTCGACATGTACGACAGCACCTGGCCCATTCTGACCTATCAGGAACAACTGCCTCCGGCCAAGTTTGTTTTCAATCAGGACGACCGCCGCGGAATGGCGCTCGATTCGCTGGTTTCCGGCGGCTGCATCATCTCCGGGGCCGTGATCGAGAAGTCGCTGCTGTTCTCGAAGTGCCGCGTCAACTCCTACTGCACATTGCACGAAGCCGTGCTCCTGCCGGAGGTCAGTGTCGGCCGCCACGCGCGCCTGACGCGCGTGGTGATCGACCACGGCTGCCGCATTCCCGAGGGCCTGGTGGTCGGCGAAGATGCGATCGAGGACGCCAAGCGGTTTGAGCCCACCGACAACGGCATCACGCTCATTACCCAGGAAATGCTCGACCGCCTTGCCTGACGCGCGGCATTTTTCGCTATTCTTTCCAATATCCAAGCGTGGTAGACCCCAATGGTAAGATTCATCCGCCTGGCGCAATCCGTCCTTGGCCACGGGCGCGCCACGCGTGCATAGCCCGAATCGGCCATACCTAGAAAGGAAAATGAACAGTGAGAGAGTCGGTGCTTTACCAACAGGACGGCGGCGTCGTCATCCTGGCCTTGAATGAGCCGACGACGCGCAACGCCATATCGACTGCCATGGTCGAGGCTCTGGTCGAATGCACCCGCCGCATCAATGCCGACTTGAGCGTCGGCTGCGTCATCGTTACCGGCGGCGGCAAGGGTTTTTCCTCCGGCGGCAACGTCAAGCAAATGAAGGAGCGTACCGGCTTGTTCGGCGGAAGCCCGGTGCAGATTCGCCGCGCGTACCTGCAGGGTATTCAACGCATCCCGCTGGCGATGTATGCGCTCGAAGCGCCGTCGATCGCGGCGGTCAATGGTGCGGCGGTAGGCGCCGGCTGCGACCTCGCCGCCATGTGCGACATTCGCATCGCCGGACGCAGCGCGATGTTTGCCGAAAGTTTCCTTCGCGTCGGTTTGATCTCCGGCGACGGCGGCGCCTGGTTCCTGCCGCGCGCAGTCGGAATGTCGAAAGCGTGCGAGATGACTTTCACCGGCGATTTCGTGGACGCCGACGAAGCCTTGCGTATCGGGCTGGTTTCGAAGGTGGTCGACGACGACAAATTGATGGATGAAGCCAAAGCTCTCGCCCGCCGCATTGCCGCCCAGCCGGTGAATTCATTGCGCCTGACCAAGCGATTGCTGCGCGATTCCCAGCATACCAGCCTGGCGATCGCCCTCGACATGGCGTCTTCGATGCAAGCGCTGGCGCAACACACCGCGGACCAGCATGAGGCGGTCCTCGCTCTTGCGGAAAAGCGCAAACCGAAATTCGAAGGCCGTTAAAAGGAAAACCATCGGCGCTCCGCTTTCTGGTACAGGCAGTAAAGCAGGGCTCGGCCGCGTGCCAGGCCCGCGCGCGCACGCCGCGAGCGCGAGGGACAGCGCAAGTACCGATGTGCGAATCAAGGTCATGGTGTGCCGCGTGTTGGGGCTGGATGACCCCACCCCGTTTCGGTGGCGGTCACCCGGGAAATGAGGTAGCTCGCTCAGCGTGCTTGCTCGACTTTCGCGAGAATTCGTTCACAGCGCTGCCGGTCGAGCGCATCGGCGACGCCGGGCAGGGCGCACCACGCGAGCAGGCGCTCGCCGGCGGCGACGGCGCCGATGGTTACCGCACTGCTGAACCGCTCCTTCAGCTTTCTTACCTGCAGCGCGAGCCGTTGCGACTGAAACTCTGGCGCAATCTCCAGACCCAGCAGCAACTCGAGTTCGAGCAGGCCCTCGCGGCGCGATCCGGCGCCCTGCTCCATCCGCGCCAGGTATTTCCCGGCCGCAGCCGCCTCGGCGAGCGCGCCGAGCGCGGCGTCCAGCCGCGCGAGCATTTTTTGCTCCCAAGCGGCCGGCAGGGCGGGCAAAGCCGCCCATCGTTCCTGTGCCGCCGCCGACTGCGCCTCGACCGACGTCGCCTCCAATGGCGCCGAAGCACCGCCTGAGCGCACCAGAGCGTCCAGTTCCTCGCACAAGCGTTCTTTCGCCGCGAGCGTCTGCCACACCGCCGCCTCGCGCGAGCGTGCGCGCGCCGACAGCATCGCCTCCAGCGCAGCTCTGCCTTTGGTGAAGCGCGATTCAAGGTGGCGCAGGTCCGGACTGGATGCGCCGGCCTTCTGTTTCCACTGCTCCTGCAGATCGTGCAGCGCGCGGCGCAGTTCCTGATCTTCCTTGTCCATAGCCAGCGCGAGTTGCTCGAGTTGCGCGCATAGTTCCTGCAGTGCGTGGCGATGCTCGTTCTTGCGTCCGTCCTCCTCCTTGCGTTTGCTCTGACGCGCGTCGAACACTGCGTTGCAAGCGGCGCGAAACCGATCCCACAGCGCGCGCTCGTCGCGCGGCGCCAGCGACAGCGCCTTGGCCCCGGCCTGCCATCTGGCCTGAATCGCCCTGACTTGCGACGGGATCTCGCGCTCCGTCGCTTTGGATGCAAGTATCGTCACCTCGTCGATCAAGGCCTGACGCTCCGCCCTGGCGCGATCGCGCGCCGAGCGCAAAGCCTCGCGCAGCGGCGCCAGCGCGGCCTTGAAGCGCGCGTCGAGTTTTTTCCATGCACCGGGATCGACGCTGCCGAGATCGGCCTCGCGCCACCCGCGATCGGTGTCGCGCAGCCAATGCTCGAGCACGCGCCAGTCGATGGGATCGGAAAGCAAGCCGGACGCGCGCGCCACCGCAGCGACAATGAACGCCTCGCGCCGCTTGCGCGCTTCCTTTCTCTGCGCCGCCAGCTCCGCGAAATATCTGGCCACGGGCGCATAGGCCCTTTCGCACGCGCCATCGAAGCGTTCCCACAGTGCCTTGGGCACCCCCGCATGCTGCTGGTCGAGCGCCTTCCATTCGCTGCGCAGCTTCTGCACCTCGAGCGCGAGCTGCGGCGCATCCATGGTCTGTTTCGCCGCCGCCTCGGCGCGCTCGCACAACTGCGCGCGCGCGGTTTGCTGGCCGAACGATTCCCAGCGCTCGAGCTCTACCAGTTGCTGCACCAGGCGGCCGAGCCGCTGCGTGGTCGGCTTCGGCAGCAAGCCTGCCTCAGTCTTGAAGTCCTTGATTGCGTCGGCAGCCGCTCGCGCCGCCTGCACCTCCCCTGCGGCAAGCGCCTGCTCCGCGGTGTGCAGCAGGGCATGGACCTGCGCTCGCGCAGCGTTCGCTTCCCGTTCCGCGGCTTGGATCTGCGCCAGCCGGCGCTGCTCCACCGTCGTTATTGCGGCTTCGAAGCGCCGTGTCAGCTCCGGTGTTCGAATCGCCCGATCAAGGGCCTGCCACCGCGTCGGCAGTTGCGCGTGGTCGATGGACGTGCCGGCGGCAAGCTGCTCGGCTTCGAGCACCAGTGCCAGCGTGCGGGCGAGCGTCTCGCGTTCCTCCTCCCAGCGCGCAATGCGGCTCTCGGCCTGATCGAGCCGCGCGAGCGCGGCATCGTCGCTGCGCCCACGCGCCTCATCGCGCAGCATGGCGAGTTCGGTGCGCATCGCGGCGAGCGCTTCGGGCGCAGCGGGTGCCGCGGCTCCCAGAGCGTCGGCCCAGGTGTCGAGCTTGCGCTCGAACTGCATCCGGCTCCGCTGCTCGTTCTGCTCGCGCTCGAAGCGCGCCTGAATCGTCTGGCGCGCCCGCTCGCAGCGCTCGAGGCGGACCGTGTCGCCGGTGAGATCGAGTGCCAGCCAGCGGCGGTTGAGTTCGATCACCGTCGTGAGTATCGGGCCGGGCGCGGTCGAGAGCGCTTCCAGTTGCGCGATGATGGCCTCGGCTTCGGCATCCTGCTCCCGCCGATGCTTGATCGCGCCGATCCGCTGCCGGGCAAGCCTGGCCACGCCGTGGTCCCTGTTCTTCGCCGCATCGGCCAGCTTGCGCAGACCCTCCGGCGTGCCCACGCGCTCCACCGCCGCGAGCCGCGTCTCCGCGTGCTCGGCGAGGAGCGCGAGTTCGACCAGCGCGTCTTCATCGCGGATGGCGGCGATCGCGGCGCCGCGGCGCTCCGCGTCCTGGGCGCAGCGCGCTACTTGGATCCGGATTGCATCGGTGCAGCGATCCGCCGCGAGCAGCGAACTCGCGCCCGCGCTGTCCTGCGATTGGGCAAGCGTATCGCCCAGCGCAGAGGCGAGCGCATCGCGCACGCCGGCATCGGCTTCCGTCTCCCAGGCAGAGGCGAGCGCGGCCAGGTCGGCGCACCGCAACGCCGCGGCGATGCGCACCTGCGGCACCGGGTCGGCGGCAAGCAGCAGCGCGAGCTCGCTCGAATCGGGCGCCAGCGCCGCAATGCCGAGGGTACGCTGCGCGGGTTCGGTATGTTGATGCAAGGGGGTACGCGAGAATAGGCTGCTCATCATGGTATCGGTTGGCTTCGGCGTGTCAGTTGCAACGCTTGCAAGGTGATTTAGGGACGGAGTTTCAACCCGCGCAACGTGATGGTAACCAAAAACTGCGCCGTCGGTGAATAATTCGCTTCGGCGGATCGGTCAACTGCGCGGCTTGAGAAAGATCACGACGTTCGAGCGCGGCGCATTCTTGGTCGAGCAACTACCCTCGCCCACGCCGGCCCCGCGCTTTGCTACGTGCAGCAGGTTGATGACGTCGGCGTGGTCACGGCATCGAGCAAGAATTCAGGCATGCAAACCTCCGCCGGGACGAAGTGATGGTAAGATTGGTTCCGCCGCAGTCATTCTTCAAATCACGGTCTTCGGGAAATCGAGTGACTGATTATGGGTCATTCTAGAGCACGGCTAACTCTACGCACATGACCCTGTCGTTGCCGCCGCCCGCCTCGAGCTGTTCCGGGAAAATGGGCAACGCGTTTTTCGCATAGCTTTGGTGCCGGCCATGAAAATAGCCTGATCGCGATGTTCCATTTTCCTCCCGTTCGAGCACTCCGGCCTCTGGTCGTGGCGTTGGTCGTTTTTCTGCTCGCTGCCGTAGCAGCGGCAACAATGATCCGCCACGCGGAGCAGCATAATCGCCAGGAGGCGCGGACGCGGGTTTCCAACCAGGCCGCTGACCATGCGGACGCGCTCCAGCGCAACATCGAACGAACCCTGTCCGTCACCTATGCTCTTGCTGCCCTGGTTCGCCAAGGCAATGGAACCCTATCCAACTTCGATGTCGTCGGGCGCGAGATGCTGTCGTTTTACCCGGGTGTATCCAGTCTGTCACTCGCGCCCGGGGGCATCATCAGCAGCGTCGTGCCGCTGGCCGGCAACGAAAAGGCCATCGGCCAAGACCTGCTGAATAATCCGCAGACGAAAAAGGAAGCTTCCATCGCCCGAAAATCGGCAAAGCTCACACTGACCAGGCCGTTTACGCTGGTGCAAGGTGAGATGCCGGCGATCGGGCATTTTCCGATATTCCTTGACGATGCCGAGGGCAAGCCATCCTTCTGGGGATTCGTCAATGCCGTAATCCGCTTTCCCGATGCACTTGAGGCCGCCGGCTTGCCCCATATGGCCGAGCACGGCCTTGACTACAAACTCTGGCGCATTCACCCGGACAGCGGACATATACAGATCATCGCCGCCTCGTCGTCCACCGCCCTGATCGACCCTGTGGAACACGACTTGGAACTGCCCTCCGGGAACTGGACCCTCAGCGCCGCGCCGGTCGAGGGCTGGGGTGACCCCCTCGGGCTCTCGCTCCGAGCCACGTTCGGCTTGCTCTTCAGCCTGCTACTAGCCTACGCGGCGAAGCTCCTGATCGAGTCGAGGGCTCACGAACGAGGGCTCGAAGCACTGGTCGTACAGCGCACGGCCGAAGTCCATGCGCGCGAGGCGGACTTGAACCGGGCCCAGTCCCTGGCCCGGGTCGGCAGTTGGGTGCTCGACTTCGCCAGGAACGAGTTCCACGGGTCGGCGGAAGCCTTACGCATCTTTGGCGTGAGCGGAGGTGGGCTTTTCAATTTAGACGACTTTTGGAAACGTGTTCATCCGGATGACCGGAACGCTGTGGATCGGGCCTGGCAGGCGGCGCGCAATGGCAAGTCTTATGATATCGAGTACCGTATTGTGGTCGGAGGAGCGATCTGCTGGGTGCACAGTTACGCGGAATTCACGATCGACGCGGACGGTACGCGGCGGCAGGCTCTGGGCACGGTGCAGGACATCACCGAGCGCAAGCGGGTGGAGCAGGCCATACGCGATAGCGCGGAGAGTCTGCGCCTGTTCGCCGACAACGTTCCGGCCATGACCAGCTTTTGGGACGAGAACCTGCGTTGCCGCTTCGCCAACAAGGTGTATACCGAGTTTTTCGGTTTTACCGCCGACAACATTCTCGGCAAGCATCTGCGAGAGGTGATCGGGGAAGAATCCTATCGCGAGACCGAAGGCCATTTTACGCAAGTGCTGCAGGGACATCCGGCCACTTACCAAAGGACGCGCAAGCTTGCAAACGGCGAGTCCCGCTACCTCGAGGCCAAGCTTCTTCCTCATATCGGAGACCAAGGGAAGGTGTTGGGCTGTTTTGCGGTGACGACCGACATTACCGAACACAAGCTGACGGAGGAGCGTATCCAGCGTATGGCCCATCACGACAGCCTCACCGGCCTGCCGAACCGCTTGCTGTTCAACGACCGGCTAGAGCAGGCGATAAGCCTGGCCAAACGCGACTCGCGCCAGTTCGCGCTGCTCTACCTCGACCTGGACAAGTTCAAGCGGGTAAACGACACCCTGGGGCACACCGCCGGCGACGAGCTGTTGCAAGCCGTTGCCGCGAGAATCCGGCGCCAGGTACGCGAATCCGACACGGTGGCCCGCGTCGGCGGCGATGAATTCAGCGTGATCCTGCCCGACGTCGCCAGACGCGAGAAAGCGGAAACCGTCGCCAGGAAAATCATTGCCGCACTTGCCGCGCCGTTCCAACTCGGCAGTCAGAAGCAGAGCGTCGACATCGGGACCAGCATCGGCATCGCGGTCTATCCGGCAGACGGCCGGGACGCGGACGCGCTCATCAAGGCGGCCGATGCTGCCATGTACAGCGCCAAGCAAGTGGGGAGCAGCTTTCGATTTTTCGAAGCGTAGGGACGCCGAGCCCGGCTTAGGGCGGCACGGGTGCGATTGCACTCCCTAACTACGCCAACGGACGGCCCGCGCCCATCGGTCGATCTGTTTGGGCTACCGATCGATGTGGTCAGTGTAGACAACCTCCAGGTTCAGTGCCTGGTCGGCCCCGGCAAACAAGCGCAAAAGAGGTTGCGGTCGCCGTAGGCATTGTCTGCGCGCCCGACCGCCGGCCAGTATTTGCGCGCGCGCAGCCCGGCAACGGGATAGGCCGCCAGCTCGCGCGGATAGCGGTGCGGCCATTCGTCCGCGGACACCATGGCGGCCGTATGCGGCGCATGCTTGAGCGGATTGTCGTCGCGGTCCAGTCTGCCCTCCTCAATCGCGCGGATTTCCTCGCGTATGGCGATCATGGCGTCGATAAAGCGATCGAGTTCGACCTTGGATTCGCTTTCGGTCGGTTCGACCATCAGCGTGCCCGCAACCGGAAACGACATGGTGGGCGCGTGAAAACCGTAGTCCATGAGACGCTTGGCCACGTCTTCGACGCCGATGCCGCTCGCCTGCTTCAGCGGCCGCAGATCGAGCACGCACTCGTGCGCGACCAATCCGCCCGGCCCGCTGTAGAGCACCGGATAGTGCGGCGCCAGGCGCCTGGCGACATAGTTGGCATTCAGGATCGCCACCTCGCTCGCCGCGCGCAAGCCCTCGCGCCCGAGCAGGGTGATGTACATCCAGGAGATCGGCAGAATGCCGGCGCTGCCGTAGGGTGCCGCGGCCACCGCGCCGATGTTGTGCGCGCCGCCCGGCATCTCCCGATGCTCCGGCAGGAACGGGGCGAGATGCGCCGCGACCGCCAGCGGGCCCACGCCCGGCCCGCCGCCGCCGTGCGGAATGCCGAAGGTCTTGTGCAGGTTCAGATGCGACAAGTCGCCGCCGAACCGCCCCGGCGCGCACAGGCCGACCATGGCGTTCAGGTTGGCGCCGTCGACGTACACCTGGCCGCCGTGACCATGCACGATGTTGCAGATTTCGCCGATGCCTGCCTCGAACACGCCGTGGGTGGAAGGATAGGTCACCATGATCGCGGCCAGATTGCGGCTATGCTGCGCGGCCTTGGCGCGCAGATCGGCCAGATCGACGTTGCCGAGGGCATCGCAGGCGACGACCACCACCTGCATGCCCGCCATATGCGCGGAAGCCGGATTGGTGCCGTGCGCCGAAGCCGGAATCAGGCACACGTCGCGCTGGCCCTCGCCGCGCGAACGGTGCCAGGCGCGGATCACGAGCAAGCCCGCAAACTCGCCCTGCGACCCGGCGTTGGGCTGCAGCGATACCGCGGCATAGCCGGTGATCGCGCACAGCATGCGCTCCAGGTCGGAGATCAGTTCGCGATAACCGGCAGTCTGCGCCGCCGGCGCGAACGGATGAATGCGCGCAAATTCGGGCCAGCTCATGGGAATCATCTCGCTCGTCGCATTCAGCTTCATGGTGCAGGAACCGAGCGGGATCATCGCCCGGTCGAGCGCGATGTCCCGGTCGGCGAGTTGCCTCAGATAGCGCAGCATTGCGGTTTCGGAGTGGTGAGCGTTGAATACCGGGTGATCGAGAAAGCGGCTGTTGCGCTTGAGACCGGACGGGAAGGCTTCTTTCACACCATGCTCGAGCGCATCGAATTCCGGGACGACAGCGGCATCGGGCGCAAGGATCTGCCACAGCAGCAGCACCTCCGCGCCGGTGGTGGTTTCGTCCAGCGATACGCCGACGCGGGCGTCGTCGATCCGGCGCAGGTTGACGCCTCGCGCCTCCGCCTTGGTATGGACCGCCGCCGCGCCCGCTGCCGCGACGATGGTAAGCGTGTCGAACCAGCAAGGGTTCTCGATGGCTACGCCCATTTGCTTCAGGCCCGTGGCGAGCACGCCGGCAAGGCGATGGATGCGCTCGGCGATGCGGCTCAAGCCGCGCGGGCCGTGATAAACGGCATACATGCCAGCGATCATGGCCGGGAGCACCTGCGCCGTGCAGATGTTGCTGGTCGCCTTCTCGCGCCGGATGTGCTGCTCGCGCGTTTGCAGTGCGAGCCGGTAGGCCGGATTGCCCTGGCTGTCCAGCGTCGCTCCCACCAGGCGCCCGGGCATGTTGCGCTTGAGCTCGTCCTTGGTCGCGAAGTAGGCCGCGTGCGGACCGCCGAACGCGAGCGGCAGGCCGAAGCGCTGCGCCGAGCCCACCACCACATCGGCGCCCCACTCTCCCGGCGGGGCGAGCAGTGCGAGCGCGAGCAGATCGGCGGCGACCACGACCAGGCCGCCGCGCTCATGCACCGCCTGCACCAGGGTGCGATGGTCGTCCACATCGCCATTGGCCGCAGGATATTGCAGCATCAGGCCAAAGCAATCCTCAGTCGCCGCGGCAGTGGCCGGACCGATCTTCATTTCGATCGCGAGCGGCTCGGCGCGCGTACGCACCACGTCTATGGTCTGCGGCAGCACCGAGTCGGCGACATAGAAAATCCGGCTCGGATTGTTTGAGCTGCGCCGGCACAGCGTCATCGCTTCGGCCGCGGCCGTGCCTTCGTCGAGCATGGAAGCATTGGCAATCGCCATGCCGGTCAGATCGCAGACCATGGTCTGGAAATTGACCAGCGCTTCCAGCCGGCCCTGCGAGATTTCGGGCTGGTAGGGCGTGTAAGCCGTGTACCAGGCGGGACTCTCGAGCAGGTTGCGCAGGATCACGCCGGGCAGCTCGGTGTCGTAATAGCCCTGACCGATGAACGATCGCAGTACCCGGTTCTGCGCGGCAATGTTCTTGAGTTCGGCGAGCGCGCCGGCTTCGCTGCGGGCGTCCCCTATCTCGAGCGCCTCGCGTATCCCGGCCGGGACAACGGCTTCGATCAAGGCAGCGCGCGTAGCGTAACCGAGTTCGGACAGCATTGCCGCCTGCTCCACGGCGTCCGGGCCGATGTGGCGCCGCGCGAACGCGTCGCGCTGCTCCAACTCGGCCAGCGATGCGCGCGGCGGCATCGCCGCGACCCGCGTCAGCCTATCTTGCATGGCACCCTCCTAGGTTGCTGCGTGACCGGCGTAAGCGGCAGCGTCCATCAGGCTGCCGCTGTCGGCCGCATTGTCGGGCTTGATCCGGAACATCCACGCGCCGTAGGCATCGGCGTTGACCCGCTCCGGCGATTTCGCCAGATCGTCGTTGGCGGCGACCACGACCCCGGCCACGGGCATATTGATGTCGGAAGCGGCTTTAACCGATTCGATCACTGCGCAGGCCGCGCCTTGCGCATACCGCTTCCCGACCGGCGGCAGTTCGAGAAACACGATGTCGCCCAGCACTTCCTGCGCGTGGTCGGTGATTCCGATCGCGAGCGTGCCGTCGGCTTCGCTGCGGACCCATTCGTGCGTTTCGGTATATTTCAGGTGTTCGGGGGTTTTCATGGTTTTTCTTCCACCTTTAATTGATCAAAATTTTTCCGTTGCGTACGAAAGGCGGCTTCACCACCTTCGCTGCAAGTTGCTTGTCGCGCACGGACACCTGCACCAGCGCGCCGACCTCCACTCCCAAGGGGATGCGTGCCAGCGCGATCGAGCGCTCCAGCGTAGGCGAAAACGAGCCGCTGGTGATCTCGCCCTCTCCTTGTTGCGTGGCCACTTTCTGGTGGCCGCGCAGCACGCCGCCGTGTTGCGTGAGCACGAGTCCCAGCCGCTGCCGGCTCGGCGAGCGCGCGAGCAGCGCCGCCTTGCCGACGAAATCGCGCGCGCTTTCCAGGTCGACGGTCCAGGCGAGCCCGGCATCCAGAGGCGACACGCTTTCGTCCATGTCCTGGCCGTAAAGATTCATGCCGGCTTCCAGGCGCAGCGTGTCGCGCGCGCCCAGGCCGCAGGGTTTCACGCCGCAGGCGAGGAGTCGCTGCCACAACGCCTCCGCGCGAGCGGCCGGCAGCATGATTTCGAAGCCGTCTTCGCCGGTATAGCCGGTGCGCGCCAGCATGAAATCTCCGGCTTGGGCACTGTGGAAGGAGGTCATCGTTTCGGTGGCCGCACGCGTCCCGGGCAGCGCCTGCCACACCTGTTCGCGCGCGTTAGGGCCCTGCACCGCGATCAGCGCGAGATTGCGCCGCGGCCGCAGCTCGAGCGCGGAATCGAAGCGTTGCTTGAGCGACTCGAGCCAGGCGAGATCCTTGTCCGCCCTGGCCGCATTCACCACCAAGCGAAAGTATTCGTCGGTGAAAAAATACACGATCAGGTCGTCGATGACGCCGCCTTGGTCGTTGAGCATGCAGGAATAGAGCGCTTGGCCTGGATCGCTGCCCTTGTCCACATTATTGGCCAGGATGCGGCGCAAGAAGTTGCGCGCGCCGTTGCCGTGCACGTCGATCAGCAGCATGTGCGAGACATCGAACATGCCGGCGTCGCGGCGCACCGCGTGGTGCTCCTCGATCTGCGAGCCGTAGTTGACCGGCATGTCCCAGCCACCGAAATCGACCATGCGCGCACCCAGGGCGTGGTGCGCGGCGTTGAGCGGAGTAGTCTTGAGCACGTTCGCCTCGGCAGCAATGAAAAAGGGGCAACGCCGACCGTTCGGTCCACGTTACCCCTCTGTCCTTGATACCTGAGAGATTACAGCCTGATTGCCGCCCGGCTGCGAGCCCCTTCGGTGGCCGCCCATTCGGCGGCTGCTCTCCAGAGTGACGGAAGCACCGCTTCCGCTCGACCGGTCCTTTTGCCTGAGAGTTTCTGGGTATTGCGCCTTCGGCGGCCGCCCCGCAACGGCGGCGCTCTCCCGGTCGGATTGATCCGACTCTAGGCCCCGTTACCGGCATTGTCAATGCGCGAAATCAAATATGATGTGGCAAAACCGACCGAGCCAGGCGTGCCCGCGTACGAATGGATTTATACTCCGTGCCAATTCGAATACCCGGGACCATCATGAATGTCGTCACCTTGAATCAGATCGGCAAGACCTATCACCTCGATGCGGTTGACGTTCCGGCTCTAGTCGACATCAACCTGGAAATCCGTCCCAACTGCTTCACCGTGATATCCGGCCCGTCGGGCAGCGGTAAGACCACGCTGCTCAACCTGATCGGCTGCATCGATCAACCCAATCGCGGCGAAATCGTCGTCGCCGGCGAAGCGGTGCAAAAGCTGTCCGACGATGCGCTGTCCGATTTCCGTGCCCGCCACATCGGTTTCATTTTTCAGAACTTCAATCTCCTCCCGGTGCTAACGGTAGAGGAGAACGTGGAATACCCGCTGCTGCTCGCTCGGATGCCCGCGACCGAGCGCAAACGGCGAGTCGGAGGGTTGCTCGATGCGGTCGGAATTGCGGACAAGGCACGCAGTTTTCCGGGGCAGCTTTCCGGAGGACAGCGGCAGCGTGTCGCCATCGCCCGCGCACTCGCGCCGGCGCCGCAACTGGTGCTCGCCGACGAACCGACCGCTAACCTGGACAGCCACACCGGCGCGACCATTATTGCGCTGATGCGCGACATGCAGCGCGAACACCATGTGTCCTTCGTATTTTCCTCGCACGATCCCAAGGTGCTGGCCGAGGCGGACGACGCGGTGATGATCCGCGACGGGCGCATCGAAAACATCGTGCGGCGCGAGCCGCAGGCGGAGGGCGCGGCATGAGAACCCTGTCGCTCGCGCTGCGCAACCTGTTGCGCAACCGCCGCCGCTCGCTCACGACCCTGTTGGCCATGGTCATCGGCGCGGTCACGATTCTGGTGTTCGGTGGCTACAGCCGCAACATCGTCCTGAGCCTTCAGACCGGCTACGTCTTGCGCGGCGGCCACCTGCAGATCCAGCGCAAGGACTATTTCCTCTATGGCAGCGGCAACCCCGCCGCTTACGGCATCGCCGACTATCAGCGCGTGATCGACGTGGTCGCGCACGACTCGGTGCTCGCGCCAATGCTGTCCGTGGTGACGCCGGCGATTTCCCTCGGCGGCATCGCCGGCAACTTCGCCGCAGGCGTGTCGCGCACCATCATTGGCGCGGGATCGGTCGTTGCGGATCGCAATCGAATGCGGCGCTGGAACGAGTACGACCTGCCGATCAATTTGCCGCCGTCCGCGCTGACTGGAACCGCGGAGGACGCTGTGGTCATCGGCAACGGCGTCGCGCGCGTGCTGGAATTGTGCCAGCCGCTCGCCGTTCCAAACTGTCCGCAGCGCACCAAAGCCGAGGCCGCAGCGGGCGCCAGCGCCCCGGCCGACGTCACCGCGCTGGCGGCGCTGGAGTCACGGCCTGCCGCGTCGCCGGGCGAAGCGCGCATCGAGCTGCTCGCGGCCAATGTTCACGGTGCGCCCAACGTGGCTTCGTTGCGCGCGGTCAAGGCCGAGCGGCAGGGATTCAAGGAGTTCGACGACATGTTCATAGGCATGCACCTGGCGCAGGCGCAGCGCCTGCTCTATGGCAGCGAAAAGCCGCAGGCCACGGCGGTCGTGCTGCAACTCGCCCACACCGCCCAGATCCCGGCGGCGAAGGCGCGCCTCGCCGAACTGCTCGCGACGACGCTGCAAGGCGAGCCGCTGGAGGTGCAGGATTTCGAAGTGCTGAATCCGTTTTACGGCCAGGCGGTCGGCATGTTCGCGACCATCTTCGGCTTCATGGCGGTGCTGATCGGCGCCATCGTGCTGTTCACGGTCGGCAATACCATGAGCATGGCGGTAATGGAGCGTACTGCAGAGATTGGCACCCTGCGCGCCATGGGACTGCGCCGCTCGGGGATCCGCCGGCTATTCATGTCGGAGGCCCTGCTGCTGGGCCTGATCGGCGCGGCGGCCGGCGTTTTGGCGGCCCTGTGCGTGGCATGGCTGGTGAACCACGCCGGCCTGACCTGGCTGCCCCCCGGGCAGGTCGATCCGGTGCCCCTGACCGTGCGCGTATGGGGGGAGACGCCGCTGATGCTCGGCACTGCCGCCGGACTCGCGCTGGTCGCGGTCGTCTCGGCGTGGTGGCCCGCGCGCCGCGCGGCGCGCATGCTCATCGTCGACGCGCTCAGGCATGTTTAGTCTCTGATGAGTCAAGTGTTGACGGAATTGGCAAAGAATATGGGGTTGTATACGTCTCCCGATTTTGCGCAGTTGCGTGGTTGCAACTGCGCAAAATCGGGAGAAACAGGATGGTAAAAGGCGAGCCGCCCTATTTGGTTTCGGCTCGTCCGATTTAGGAAGGAGAAATTTTGATGAATTTCGTACGTTTGATTGCGTATGCATCGCTGATCGCGTCGGTGGGCATCGCCGGCGCGGCCCCCAGCGCGCAGGCCATCCTTGCCGCGAGCGATGCGATCCGCAATCCGGACGAACCGTTCGCGCTGACCGTGACGCTGGTGGAATACCGCGACGGCAAGCAGGCCGACAGTAATACGCTCACCGTCTACTCGAAGGCCGACGCGAACAGCGGGCAGTTCCGCAGCCTGATTCGCTTTGTCGCCCCGGCGCGCGACAGCAACAAGCTGATGCTCAAGAACGGCAACGACTTGTGGTTCTTCGACCCGTCGGGCAAGGCCAGCATCCGCCTCTCGCCGCAGCAGCGCCTGCTGGGACAGGCCGCCAACGGCGACGTAGTCACGGTCAATCTGGCCAAGGACTACCAGGCGCAAATGGCCGCCGAAGAGAGCGTTCTCGACGGCGATCGACAAACCCGGCGCTGTTACAAGCTGGCGCTGGCCGCGGTGTCTGCGGATGTGACCTACCACCGCATCGAAATGTGGCTGGACGCGTCCAATAGCCGACCGGTCAAGGCACGTTTTTACAGCGAGAGCGGGCAACTCCTGAAGACGGCCTACTATCGGCGCTACCAGCCGCAACTGGGCGCGGAGCGGCCGACCGAAACCGTGATCATCGACGGCCTCGACCCGAACTGGGTGACGGTGATGCGCTTCGGCGACTACGCCTGGCGCGACGTGCCGGAGGTGTGGCTGCAGCGCGACTACCTGCCGCGCTTCAAACCCGAGTAGAGCGTGCGCGCCCTGGTTCGGGTCCTGCTCCTGCTGGCGGCGACGGCGCCCGCGCTGGCCGACGACGAGGACGCGGCAGCCCTGATGCTCGCCGACAAGACCTCGACCATGGCCGAGCGGAGCGGCGACTGGCGTGTGTACGTGGAAGCGGCCGCGCGCGAGTCGCGGCGGCAGGGCGCAGGCATCGCGCTGCACGGCGCGCGAGCGTCGATCGATGCGCGATTCGACAAAACCTTCGCCCCCGGCTGGCGCGCCGTATTCGCCGACCGCCTGGACATGAACCGGATCGACGGGGTCTCCGGCAATCGGGATATAAACACCCTGAAAGAGGCGTATCTGAGCTGGCAGGCGCAGCCGGACCGGGTTGCCGACCTGGGGCGCATCAACGCACGCAGCGGTGTCGCCATGGGTTACAACCCGACCGACTATTTTCGCGCCGGGGCGCTGCGTTCAGTAGTCTCGCTCGACCCCGCGAGCTTGCGCGAAAACCGCCTCGGCAGCGCGATGCTGCGCGGCCAGTCGCTGTGGAACGGGGGATCGCTTACTGCGCTTTATTCACCCAGGCTCGCCGATAAGCCCAGCGACAGTGTCTTCAGTCCGGACCTAGGCGCCAGCAACCGGCACGCCCGCTGGCAGCTCGCTCTCAGCGAGAAGCTGTCTGATACGCTCAATCCGCAATGGCTGCTATCCGGGGGCGCCGAACAGTCGCCGCAACTGGGCCTGAACCTGACTGCTTTGCCGAACGATGCCACGGTGGCTTACTTCGAGTGGTCAGGCGGACGCGCGGCCTCGCTCGCCGCGCAGGCGCTGATGAGCCGGGACGATGCGGCTTTTCGTTCGCGCTTGTCCACCGGACTGACCTATACGACGCCGGGCAACGTCTCGCTCACGGCCGAGTACGAATACAACGGCGCCGGGTTGGATGAGGCCGGTTGGAATGCGCTGCGGCGCGGCCCACCGGCGGCCTACGGGGTGTATCGCGACCTCGTCACGAACATCCAGGATCCCCCGACCAGGCACAACGTCTTTCTTTACGCCCTCTGGCAGGACGCCCTGGTCAAGCATCTCGATCTTACCGCCATGGTTCGATACGATGCCGTCGACCACAGCCGGCTGCAATGGCTGGAGGCGCGCTACCACTGGACCCGCGTCGATTTCGCTCTGCAAACGCAGCTCAATACCGGCCATCCAGGCAGCAACTACGGCGCAATGCCGGAGCGGCGTCTGTGGCAGGCGTTGCTAAGATACTTTTTCTGAGGCAGCGGTGTCGCGCGCCCGGCGGATGAACCAGTAGGCGTCGCCGATGCATTCGGCGGCGATCAGGATGCGCTCGTAGTCGAGCTTGCGCCAGTACTCGTCTGGATACTGGCCGCACAGGTCGCGCGGCGCTTCGCGCAATTCCTGGTGCCGGTCGGGCGCGGGGATATTCATGATTGTTTCTCGGGAGTTGCCTGGTTGGGAATATCGGCGGCGACCGGATCGCCCATTGCTCCGGCAGCGAAGGGTGCAACCGCCGTGCCGAGCCGGCTGCTTCTCGCTCGCCGCGGCGCAGAACTCGGTTGCGCGAAGACATGAAAAAGCCGGGCATGCGGCCCGGCTTTTTTCAACCAGAAAACCGGCTCGATCAAGCAGCTTGAATCTTGGCCGCCTGCTTGCCTTTCTTGCCGTCGACGATCTCGAAGGACACTTTTTGCCCTTCCTTGAGCGTTTTGAAGCCCTGCATGTTGATCTCAGAGAAATGGGCGAACAGGTCTTCGCCGCCGCCATCAGGGGTGATAAAGCCGAAGCCCTTCGAATCGTTGAACCATTTCACTGTGCCTGTTGCCATGTTGCGTTCCTTTTAAAGTTGAGAATATCGGGTCGGGCCCGAGGAATGAATGTTTGAATCTCAAGACTGAAAAGGACGTACCGCTCAGGGAACCGCTCTCAAGCACTTGAAACTAAACACTTGTGCGCGTTATACCTGCTAATCGCGAAATCGTCAAGGGGGAGTCTATTCCGATATGGTATGAGCCCGAACGGGGGGCTTGCGCCAAATGCGCACGAGTCCGAACCGGGCTCGCACCGGCAACGAGTTTGCCTCCGGCCAGGGCAGCGCGATTTGCGGATTTTAGGCGTGATGATTTGACCCACATCAAAACGCGCAGCCGGGGTTATTGGTATTAAAGATTGGATCAACGAGCCTCCTGCTTCAGCCCAAGTCCGGGGAAGCTCTGAGCGCACAAATGTGTATCGAATTTTCCATTCTTGAGGAAGTGCAATGAATACGTGGATGATGAATGGGGTTCTTGCCCTATTTGCTCTGTTGGTATCTATCGGCCTGTTTTTCTTTGTCGTAACCCGGGGGGCATTGATTGTGCGCGGGCTGTCGCCAGGCACGCAAAACGAAAAGTCGCACGTGTATCCGGTCTATTCGAACATGCGGCTGATTAAGCTGGTTGATTTTCAACCCATCATCTCGACAATATTGCTGTTTCAGTATCACCGCCTGGTCTCGAAGATCGTCTCCGAGCTCAAGCAACTGGATTTAAAAAATAAAAAGGTGCTCATCACCTCATGCGCATTGGGAAATATGATTCCACGAGTCGTGAAAGCAGCCGTTCAGGCGGGCGCCGAGCGCGTCCTCATCGCGGACATCATTCACAACGAGCTGGTGCACGCAAAGAGCAAGCTCGGCGAATTTTCAGGGAAAGTGGATTTTATCGAAGACAACGCCACGGCCATGAAGCAACCGGATGGAATCGTCAATGCCAACGTCATATTTTTTCTGCTGCATGAGCTGCCGCACCACATGAAAGGACAAGCCCTGAGCGAGGCGGGGCGCATGCTCGCCCCGGGAGGCAAGCTGTTGCTTGCGGAATTTCATCGACCCGAATTATGGGTGCTGCGCGCCTTGAGCTGGACTTACTTCAAGGTGTTTGAGCCGCTTGGTCTGGCGCTCTGGGATACGCATGACCCCCTAAGCTATTTGGAAAATACGGGAAAATGGAAGTGTGAACGCACAACGTATTTTTACGGATACTTCCAGGTAATCACCGCCACCAAACAGTAGGTGTTGCAAGGTCCGGCACGAAGCTGTCGTTGCCTCTTCGGCCGGCACGGGCCGTAGGCCTGGAGCAAGACTTATAGAACAACAACAAGGGCAAGAAAGAGGGTGCGCGTGCGCACCCTCTTTCTTGCCTGGTGTAACCGCTTCAGACCCGCCGCTTGTACTCGCCGGTGCGGGTGTCGATCTCGATCTTGTCGCCGGTGGCGCAGAACAGCGGCACCTGCACCGAGAAGCCTGTGTTGATTTTGGCCGGTTTGAGCACCTTGCCCGAGGTGTCGCCGCGAATCGCGGGCTCGGTGTACAGAATCTCGCGCACCACCGTATTCTGCAGTTCGACCGATATCGCGCGCCCGTCGTAAAACACGACCTCGCACTGCATGCCGTCTTCGAGAAAGTTAATCCCCTCGCCCATGTTGTCCTTTTCCACCTCGAACTGGTTGTAGTCGGCGTCCATGAACACGTACATCGGATCGGCGAAATAAGAGTAGGTGGATTGCTTGCGCTCGAGCACGACGATGTTGAATTTTTCGTCGGCTTTGTACACGTTCTCGCTGATCGACTCGGAGAGCAGGTTCTTGAGCTTCATTTTCACCACGGAAGCATTGCGACCGGACTTGCTGAATTCGGCGCGCTGCACCACCATCGGATCATCGCCGAGCATGATCACGTTGCCGACGCGAAGTTCTTGTGCGATTTTCATGTCTGTTGTCCTACGTATTAATTTATCTAAGGCTTTCTATTTTAACAAATTTTCACAAAACTGCCCAAGATTATTTGCCAGATTTCCGGCTTTGGCCAGTTGCCCCGCCCAGCGCAAGGCATGCGAGTGCAACTCGACCCGGTGTTCCCAGAAGCCGAACCAGGCTGATTCGACCTCGGCGCCATCGCCTTTGTTCCAAGCGCGCCAGGCTCTTGTGAGCGCTGCCGCGGTCTTCTCCGACAGTTCCTGGCAATACAATCCGAGGAAAGCCTCGAGCTTGGGCCACTGCGCCCCCTCTTTTTGCGGGTAGATCTGCCATAGCAGAGGCCGCTCTGCCCATTGTGCGCGAACGAAGGAATCCTCGCCGCGCACGAGGTTGAGATCGCACGCCCACAGCAGCCGGTCGTACCGATCCTGATCCAGGAATGGAAAAATCCTGACTTCGAGTCCAGCCTTGCGCAGGACTGCGCCCGGAGCAAGATTTTCTGCCGCGAAGAACGCCGACAAGGCTTCTGTTGCGATGCCTTCGGGCGCGAGGCAGCGCACCGGCGTGCCGCCCGCGGCCCAGGCGCGCAACAGTGCGGCCAGTCCTTGGTGCGGATAACAAAACAGGGAAACCTGCAGTTCGCCCGCGCGCGGCGCGGGGGCGCCCAGATCCTCCCAGAAACGCGCCTGCGCCGCCGCCGAGCGCTGAAACCGGTCGCGCGCCTGCGCCAGGTCTTGCTCCGCCAGCAGTCCGCCGGTGCCGGCGACGAAACCGGGAAAGAAAAAATGCTTGACCAGGGGAAGGGATGGATGCCGCGAGGGCAGCGCGTGGCAACCCTCGACCCAATTTTCGGCGCTCAGAAATTCGAGGTTGATCCACGCCGGTTTCGGCTGCCTCGCAGCCATTGCCGAGACATAGCTCGCGGGCGGGTTGCAGGCGAACGCCTCGACCACGACATCTGCGGGGCTCACTGCGGGAAATGGCTCGCGCCACCACCTCACTTCCACGCCGCGGTTGTGCTGCACCTCCCGGCCCGGCACGATGGCGGGGCAGATCTTGTGAAAGCTCTCAATATCGTCGATCCACAAGCGCACGCGCAAACCGTGCTCGCCGGCCAACTGTCGCGCCAGGCGCCAGCAAACGCCGATATCGCCGTAGTTGTCGATCACGGTGCAAAAGATATCCCAGGTGCGAACGGATGACATCAAGCGATTATGCACGCAGCGGAAAAGGAACGGGGTGCTTGCGCGCTGCGCGCGCCGACCGCGCTTTCCGTACGGATAAGAAACATCCGTACGGAAAACTCGGGTAAGGTTAACAACAAGGACGGCGTGGGGTTTTTATCCTAGATCGTCGATTGGGCCCCGGAGGGGTTTTTATAAGATGGGCCACCACCGAACCCGCCGCCCGCCTTGGGTACGCCCCCCAATTCAAAAAAGCAAAA
>JAZDIA010000012.1:0-18779 GCA_043805375.1 Pseudomonadota bacterium | reverse complement strand
CCATCGCCTGATCGCGCGCCGCAACGCGCTTGCGGATGACAACCTCTATGACAACGGCTTGGGAGTTCGGGTGGGAGTGGATAAGTAGGATCGTCCTTGGAAGCGGAGACACCAGAAGTGACCAACCCCTCCTTAGCCCCTTGCCTCACCCCGCACGGACGCTTGGTCCTCCAGGCCTCGCCGGACGCACCGTCGCTGGACTCTGAGTCGGCGGCGCGTCTGCAGACGGCCTTTGCGCGCGGGTCAGGCCACGGGCTACTCCACCTTGCCGGTGCGGAAATCGGCCGCGCGCTGCCTCCGGTGTTCTCCTACTGGCGGGAGTTTGCCGCTCGCTATCTGGCCGGAATCTGCACGCGACCCGACGGAATGGATGCCGGCGCGTGGACGAGCCTTCCCGCGCCTGTGGAGAGCGAACGCAACCGGATCGCCTCGGCCGCGCCGGCCATGACCGGCGCAGAGTACATTTCGGCCGACGTGCTGCAGGCACTCTGGGAAGAAACGGACGCGGCCTTCGCCGCGGAACTGCGGGACTCGAGGGAAACCGTCCCGGAGTTTCTCCATCGTCTGAGCCCGGCGTGGAACCTGGTCGGACGCGTCCATTTCAATCTGGCCGAGAACCGCAAGGACGAAGAAGCGCCGTTCGCGTTTCTCGCCACTTACACCACACGCCTGTCGGCCCAGGCCAAGGCGCAACACCTGCCGCTGGCGCAGGCGCTGCGCCAATATTCGGACGCGAAGAACCAGGCGCGACTGCTTTCGCTATTGGTGCCGGTGCAGCGCGCGGCGGAGCACTGCACCTGGCTGCGCGCCATGGTCGACGCAGGCGAGATCTTTCACCCGCTGCGCTGGACCGCCACCGAGGCTTATCAATTCCTCACCGACGTGCCGCGGCTCGAAGCAGCGGGCATCGTGGTGCGCACCGCAGGCGTCTGGCGCTCAGGGCGGCCGCCCCGAGCGCAAGTCAGGGTGACCGTGGGCGGCAAAGCGCCGTCGCTGCTCGGCCTGGGCGCGCTGCTCGACTTCAGCATGGAGCTCACGCTCGATGGCGAACGTCTTAGCGCGGCCGAGATCAAGAAGCTGCTCGCCGGCTCCGACGGCTTGCAGCTCATACGCGGACACTGGGTCGAAATCGATCGGGAGAAGTTGGGTCGCATGCTCGATCGGTTTCGCAACATCGAGCGGATCGCGACTGCAGGCGGGCTCCCTTTCGCCGAGGCAATGCGCCTGCTCGCCGGCGCCGGCGTAAGCGCAGACGCCGCGGTCGCCGCCGCCGACCCGGACTGGTCACAGGTTGTCGCCGGCCCCTGGCTGGCCGATACGCTGAAAGGCCTGCGCGGCCCCGAGGGCCTTGCGCGGGTTGAACCGGGTCCGGAGCTCAAGGCGACGCTGCGACCCTATCAGCAGGCGGGCCTGCGCTGGCTGTATCTGCTCTACCGGCTCGGCCTTGGCGCCTGTCTCGCCGACGATATGGGACTGGGCAAAACGATGCAGGTGTTGTCGCTGCTGCTCGTGCTCAAACGCGAAGACCAGGGTAAGCGGCGCGCGAGCCTGCTGGTCGCGCCGGCCTCGCTGCTGGCGAACTGGGCGGCGGAGATTGCGCGCTTCGCGCCCAGTCTGAACGCGCTGATTGCGCACCCTTCAGCGATGCCGATGGCGCAGTTGCGCGCGCTCGATAGCGAACGGCTCGCGAACGTGGACCTGGTCATCACCAGCTATGGCTCGCTATTGCGCTTGCCTTGGCTGGAAACCCTGCCGTGGCACGTGGTGGTGTTGGACGAAGCGCAGGCGATCAAGAATCCGGGCGCGAAACAGACG
Source organism: Pseudomonadota bacterium (assembly GCA_043805375.1). Lineage (GTDB taxonomy): Bacteria > Pseudomonadota > Gammaproteobacteria > Burkholderiales > SG8-39 > 2-12-FULL-64-23. The sequence continues at coordinate 16,964 of JAZDIA010000012.1, read as the reverse complement.
CGCCTGGCGAAGAAGCTAGTCGCGCACGCGCGCATCGCACTTACCGGCACGCCGGTGGAAAACCGCCTCTCCGACCTGTGGTCGATTCTGGATTTCACTCACCCGGGCCTGCTCGGCTCGGACAAGGCTTTCACCACGTTCGCGCGGCGACTGGCGAATGCCGAGCACTACGGTCCGCTGCGCGAGCTGGTGCGCCCCTATATCCTGCGCCGCCTGAAAACCGACAAATCGGTCATCCCCGATCTGCCGGACAAGACCGAAATGAAGGCCTACTGTCATCTCAGTCCGGCGCAGGCGGCGCTGTATCAGCGCGCGGTGAAGGAACTGGCAGCGGAACTCGACCACACCGAGGGTATAGGACGCAAGGGCGTAGTGCTGGCCTTCCTGATGCGTTTCAAGCAGATCTGCAATCATCCCTCGCAATGGCTGGGCGACGCGGCCTGGGCCGAGTCCGACAGCGGCAAATTCGCGCGCCTGCGTGAAATCGCCGAGATCATTGCCGCCAGACAGGAAAAAGTGCTGGTGTTCACGCAGTTCCGCGAAGCGACCGAACCCGTCGCCGCGTTTCTCGGCTCGGTGTTCGGGCGCGCGGGCCTGGTGCTGCACGGCGGCACCGCGGTGGCCAGGCGGCAGGAATTGGTGCGACGCTTCCAGGAGGACGAGCGCTCGCCGTTTTTCGTGCTCTCGCTCAAGGCCGGCGGCGCCGGACTCAACCTGACCGCCGCCGCGCACGTGGTCCACTTCGACCGCTGGTGGAATCCGGCGGTGGAGAATCAGGCCACCGATCGCGCCTTCCGCATCGGCCAGACCAAGAACGTGCTGGTGCACAAGTTCGTGTGCCGGGGCACTATCGAAGATAAAATCGACCTTCTGATAGAGTCGAAACAACAGCTCGTGCGCGATGTGCTGGAGGGCGGCGCGGAGCTGCTGTTGACGGAAATGAGCGACAAGGAACTGCTCAATCTGGTTGCGCTCGACATTCACGCGGCGCGACAGGAAACCTGATCACAAGGAGGATGACCGATGTATTTCCAATGGAAACCCTATGTTTCGGTCGCAGAGCGCCGCAAGAAAGCCGAACGCGCCGCCGCCCGCTACCGGAAAAAAACAGGCCGGACTCTATCTCCGGTAACGGCCGCGCGCGGCGCCATCGCCAAGACTTTCTGGGGCAAAGCCTGGTGCGGCAACCTGGAGCGCTACAGCGATTACTCGAACCGGCTGCCGCGCGGACGAACCTACGTGCGCAACGGTTCGGTGATCGACCTCAGGATCGCTGCCGGGGAAGTCTCGGCCCGGGTGATGGGCTCCGATCTGTACCAGGTCACGGTGAACATCGCGGCAGTGCCAAAGACGCGATGGAATGCCCTCGGCGGCGACTGCGCGGGCTCGATCGACTCGCTAGTCGAGTTGCTGCAAGGGCGTCTGTCGAAAGGCGTGATGGAGCGCATCTGCCGGCCGCAAACGGGGCTGTTTCCGTCACCCAAAGAGATCAAGTTCAACTGCAGTTGCCCCGACTGGGCCGCGATGTGCAAACACGTCGCCGCGGTGCTCTACGGCGTGGGCGCGCGCCTGGACCAGCAGCCCGAATTGCTGTTCACCTTGCGCAAAGTCGATGCGAAGGGCCTCGTCGCCAGAGCTGGTGCCGGCCTGCCGCTCGCGAAGAAAGCGCCTGCAGCCGGGAAAATGCTCCACGAATCGAAGCTCGCCGAAGTATTCGGCATCGAGATGGCGGACGCGCTCGTGCCCGATTCGCGCGCCAAGGCGGCCCGCGCGAAGAAGAATGCACCCGTGAAGAGAAAAGCTCCCGTGAAGAAGAAGACTCCCGCGCGCAGGAAGAAAGCGGTCAAGCGCAAAGCGGCCGCTGGCGCGCCGAAGCGCGTGGCGTCTGTATCGAAGCGCAAGTCCGGGTGAGCGGATGAGTCCGGCAATGCTTGAAGTCCGTCGGAAACCTGCGGCCTTGATGCCGGCTCCGGCAGCCGCAAGCGCCTGACGCAGGGTCTGCGGGTTGCGGGTTACCGCAAAACTCCAGCGGCCCAGCTGCCCCCGACGATTCACAGCGGACACCCAGCGGTAGGCTGCCTGACGTTTCGCTTCGTCTTGCGCCTGCAGCTTTAAGCACCGCGTGCACCTGATCGGGCCAGGCGGAATCGGCGGCGTTTTTTCATTTGCGATCCGTAAGTGGGTGGCAGCAGCAGCGAATGAAACCAATCTTAAGACAATCCGGCGACGCCCGGCAGGTAAGGATTCATGCGTCACGCTTCTTGAGTGCGGTAAAATCAGGCATGCATACCGCTCGCTCTGCCGTATCCGTGAATAGGCCCGCCGGCGCGGCCGCCGCGCACGTCACCAATTTCATCCGCAACGTCATCGACGCGGACTTTGCCAGCGGCAAGTACGCGTCGCGCACCTGGGGCGGCAGCCCCGGCCTGGCCGCGACGCACGCGGGGGCGCCGCGCGATCCGGCGAGAATCCGCACGCGCTTTCCGCCCGAGCCCAACGGCTACCTGCACTTCGGCCACGCCAAGTCGATCTGCCTCAACTTCGGTCTCGCGCGCGACTATGGCGGCGTTTGCCACATGCGCTTCGACGACACCAATCCGGAAAAGGAAGAGCAGGAGTACGTCGATTCGATACTCGATGCGGTGCACTGGCTCGGCTTTGGCTGGAACGCCAACGGCACCGAGCACCTGTACCACGCCAGCGACTACTTCGATTCCATGTACCTTGCGGCCGAGTACCTGATCACCTCAGGCCATGCTTACGTCGACGAACAAAGCGCCGAGGAAGTGCGCGCCGCCCGCGGTACGCTGACCGAGCACGGCCGCAACAGCCCCTGGCGCGAGCGCCCGGCCGCCGCGTCGCTCGCGCGCCTGCGCGAAATGCGCGCCGGCGAGCACGCCGACGGCAGCATGGTGCTGCGCGCGAAAATCGACATGGCCTCGCCCAACATCAACCTGCGCGACCCGGCGATCTACCGCATCAAGCAAGCCACGCACCACCGCACGGGCGACAAGTGGTGCATTTACCCGATGTACGCCTATGCCCACCCGATCGAGGACGCGCTCGAGCAAATCACCCATTCGATATGCACTCTGGAGTTCGAAGACCAGCGTCCGTTCTACGACTGGCTGCTCGAGCGCCTCGCACAGGGCGGGCTGCTGGCGAAGCCGCTGCCGCAACAGCTCGAATTCGCGCGTCTTAACCTGACCTATGTCGTGCTCTCTAAACGCAAGCTCATTCAGTTGGTCACCGAAGGGCACGTCGAGGGCTGGGACGATCCGCGCCTGCCGACGCTGGCCGGGGCGCGTCGGCGCGGCTATACGCCCGAGGGCTTTCGCCTGTTCGCCGAGCGCATCGGCGCATCCAAATCGGACTCCTGGATCGACTACGGCGTGCTCGAGGAATGCATGCGCGAGCACCTCAACGAAGTCGCGCCGCGGCGCATCGCCGTGCTCGACCCGCTGAAGCTGGTGATCGACAACTACCCCGAGGGCGCGGAGGAGGAATGCCTCGCGCCCAACCACCCGCAGAAGCCGGAGCTTGGGAAGCGCCCGCTGCCGTTTGCGCGCGAACTGTGGATCGAGCGCGAGGATTTCATGGAGAGCCCGGCCAAGGGTTATTTCCGGCTATATCCCCCCGGCGTAACACCCGCCGGGGACCAGCGTCCCGGAAACAAAGTGCGACTGCGCTACGGTTTCGTGATCGAATGCACCGGCTGCGACAAGGACGCTTCGGGCAAGCTCACTGCCGTGCATTGCGATTACTTCGCCGACAGCAAGTCGGGCACGCCCGGATCGGACGCCCACAAAGTGAAAGGCAACATCCACTGGGTCTCGGCCAGGCATGCCTACGAGTGCGAAGTGCGGCTTTACGACCGCCTGTTCCGCGAAGCGCATCCGGGCTCGGGGGAGCGCGATTTTCTGCTCGACCTTAATCCTGAGGCGAAGAAAGTCATCCGCGCGCAACTCGAACCCACGCTGAAAGATATCCGGCCGGAAGAGCGCTTCCAGTTCGAGAGGCACGGGTACTTCGTGGCGGATTTGAAGGACTCGAAACCCGGCGCGCCGGTGTTCAATCGCACGGTGACGATGAAGGATGCCTGGAAAAAGTGACCATGGCATCTGCTTCCGCGGTCAGCTTCCTGGCGTCGCGCTAGAAAATGAGCGGCAGCATCTTGCCGATGGGCTCGCGCAGCACCGCGTCGGCGATGTCGTCGAACGGCGTCGGCTCGGCGTTCACGATCACCACGCGCGCGCCGGCCGCCTTGGCCTCGGACACCGCGCCCGCGATCGGATAGACCTGCAGGCTGGTGCCAACCGAGATGAAACAGTCGGCCTCGGCCGCAGAGCGCATCGCGCGCGCTATCACCTCGGGCACCAGGTTTTGGCCGAACGAGATGGTGTCGCTTTTCAGGATGCCGCCGCAGAGCATGCACGGCGGATCGTCCTCGCCGGCGAGCAGGCGTACCAGCGTCTCCTGCATCGGCCCTTTCCAGCCGCAACGCATGCACACCACTTTCAGCACCGTGCCGTGCACCTCGATCACGCGCTCGGGCGAATTCCCCGCCTTCTGGTGCAGGCCGTCGATGTTCTGAGTGATGAGAGCATGCAGCTTGCCGCGCCGCTCGAGCCCGGCGATGGCCTCGTGGCCCGCGTTCGGCTGCGCCTCCCACGCCGGATGCGCCAGCCGCGCCTGCCACGCCTTCTTGCGAATCTCGGCATCGGCCATGTAATAGCGGATGTCGGAGAGCTTCTCCGCCTCCGGATCGCGCGTCCACACCCCCCGCGGCCCGCGAAAATCCGGAATGCCGGACTCGGTCGAGATGCCCGCGCCGGTGAGGACGACCACGCGCTTCGCGGCGGCCACCCAGCCGCGAACCGCCTCGATCAACGCATCGGACTGCACCATCCGCTACTCCCCGTTTTCGTTGCCGGCGCAAGCCGGCATGGTCTTCTCCCTATTGCGGTCGCAATATACGACACGAGAATTCTAGCATCACCTGCAGCAGCAGCGGACCGCTGGCGCGCGAAGCCGGGCAGATCGATTTCCTAACTGTCCGCGTTGCGTTAGACTGGAATTGTCGTCACCTCAATCGAAAGGAAAAAACCATGATGCGTCATACCGCCAAGATTCTTTTCTGCACCGCAATCTTCGCCATCGCCGCCGGCCCTCTGCACGCCGAAGGCCCGGGCGATATGAAGGGCGGGCATGAGGGAATGGAAGCAAAGCATGAGCAGATGAAGCAGCAAATGCGCCAGATGGAAGACGGCCAGCGCGCCGAGCAGCGCGCCATGGAAGACCGCCACCAGAGCGAGCGCAAGGCCCTGCGCGACAAGCACATGAAGGAACGCGAGGCGCTGCGGCAGAAGATGGCGCCGAACAAATAGGCCTCGGCCGGCGTTCGTAGCGCCGTTTCGATCGCGGATCGTTCGGCCCTCAAAGCGTAGACCCGAACCACCGGCCTGTCATTCCGAGGCCGTCCCCCGAGGGGACTTCCTCCGGGACGCAAGCCGAGGAATCTGCTTTTAGCCTGATGCAACAGCAGATTCCTCGCTTTTCCCAGAATGACATTTTCCGGTTTGGTCATGCTGAACTACCCGTTTGACCGTCTATGTTGCAATGCACCATACAAGGGAATATAGTCCGTTTCCTCTCGTAGCCTTACCGAGGTTACCCATGACTTCAAGCACCCACGCCGGCGCCGGATCGAGCGGCAAATCCTCTCTGACGATACTGACCCTCGCCGCGCTCGGCGTGGTCTACGGCGACATCGGCACCAGCCCGCTGTACGCGTTCAAGCAAGCTTTCAACGGCCCGCACGGCCTGCCGCTTACCGACGCGAATGTGCTTGCGGTGCTGTCGATGATGTTCTGGTCGATCACGCTGATCGTTTCCGTGAAATACGTGACCATAGTCCTGCGCTTCGACAACAGCGGCGAAGGCGGCATTCTCGCGCTGCTCGCGCTCGCCTCGCGCCTGACGCACGAGCATCCGCGCCTTGCCTGGACGGTGGCGATGCTCGGCATCTTCGGCGCCTCGCTGTTCTACGGCGACGCGATACTCACGCCCGCGATCTCGGTGCTCTCCGCGGTCGAAGGTTTGTCGGTGGCCACGCCCGCCTTCGAACACTGGATCGTGCCGATCACGATCGCGATCCTAGTCGGCTTATTTGCGACCCAGGCCCGAGGCACGGGCGCGTTGGGCAAGCTCTTCGGTCCGATTACGGTAATTTGGTTTCTCGCCCTTGCGGCGCTCGGCGCGGTCTCGATCACGCAAACGCCCGCTGTGCTCGCGGCGCTCGACCCGAGGCATGCGCTTGGCTTCGCCTGGCAGTCGCCCGGGCTCACCTTTCTCGTGCTCGGCGCGGTGTTCCTCGCCCTTACCGGCGCGGAGGCGCTGTACGCCGACATGGGCCACTTCGGCGCGACGCCGGTCCGGCTGGCGTGGTTCGGCCTGGTGTTTCCTTCACTGATGATCAACTACTTCGGCCAGGGAGCGCTCGCGCTGCGCGATCCGGCGGCGATGAAGAACCCGTTTTATCTGCTCGCACCGGAGGAGCTGCTGATGCCGCTGGTGCTCCTCGCCACGGTGGCGACCGTGATCGCCTCGCAAGCGACGATCTCCGGCGCGTTCTCGCTTACGCAACAGGCTAGCCGCCTTGGCTACCTCCCGCGCCTGCCTACCCGGCACACCTCCGAAACCGAGCGCGGCCAAATCTACGTCCCACAGGTGAACTGGACCATGCTGGTGCTGGTCATCCTGCTCGTGCTGGGGTTCAAGACTTCGAGCGCAATCGCATCGGCCTATGGCATTGCGGTGTCGGGGACCATGGTGCTGACGACGGCGCTCATCGCGGTGGTTGCAGTGTCCCTGCCGAAACGGGCGAATTTGTTGTTCCTTATCGTGCTCGCGCTGGTCGGCTCGATGGAACTCGTTTTTTTCGCCGCGAACGCCACCAAGATCGCCGACGGCGGCTGGTTCCCGCTCGCGTGCGGCCTGGCGCTGTTCATAATGCTGACGACCTGGAAGCGCGCCGAGACCATCCTCACTTCGTACGAGACGCGCAAGCGCGTGCCGCTGGATGCATTCCCGACGGTGTCCGGCGCCGACGTTGCGCGCGTACCGGGCACCGCCGTGTACCTCTCGCCGGACCGCAACTCGGTGCCGACCGCGCTGATGCACAACCTCAAGCACAACAAGGTCCTGCACCAGCGCATCGTGTTCCTGACCATCGGCAATGAGGATGTGCCACGTGTCGCCGATCACGAGCGCACCGAGGTGCGCGTGATCGAGCGCGGCCGTGTCTACCAGGCGACGCTGCACTACGGTTTCATGGAGCAGCCAGACGTGTCCAAGGGGCTGAAGCTGCTCGAGCGCCACGGGCTGAAATTCGAAGCGCTGGAGACCACTTTTTTCCTGGGCAAAACTACCCTCGCGCGCGCCGCGAGGCCGGGGCTGTTCACCTGGCGCCGGGAGCTGTTCCGCTGGATGCAGCGCAACAGTCCCGCCACGGCGGAGTATTTCAGGCTGCTCCCCGATCGCGTGATCGAACTCGGCACCCAGGTTACGCTATAGACCTGGGTGGCCGCGGCGACATCGCCGTCACTGCGCCTTGATTCCGGCGTGCTTCACCGCTTTGCCCAAGTCTCGTACCCGCGCGCCATGTAGCGCGCCAGTTCCGCGGCCGAGCCGGGGCTGGGCCCGAGTCCCTGCTGGTGCAGCAGGGCCGCGACCTCGGCGTTGTTAACCGTCGAAGAATGCGCGATCGGCGAACAACACCACGCCGACCGCCAGTATTACGCCAGAGATGGTTGCGACTATGCGCGCTTCCCATGACTTTGATTTCAGCCGCATCAGCATGGAAAAGACCAGCAGCACCACGATCAACTGGCCCGCTTCCACGCCGAAGTTGAAGTTCAGCAGGGACAGCGGCGGGTTTTCCTTCGACGATCCGATCTCGCGCAGCGCCGGCGAAAAGTCGAAGCCATGCACCAGGCCGAACAGGAAGCTCACCGCCCAGCGGCGGGATACCGCATAGCGTGGCAGGAGGTTTTCTCCGGGGGCCACCGCCGCGCAGGCGCACCGCAGCCAGGCGCGTGGCGTACCGAGCTTTTGCTTTGGCCGATTCGCCAGATTAAGGCTGATTTCGGCTATGCTTCATCCTATGCCCCGCCTCATCCGCAACACGCTTATCTCGATGCGTGATTTCGCCGCGACCGCCGGACCGTTCGTGCTGCTCGCCCTGCTGCTGCTCGCCGGAGCCTATGTTCTGCTCGACCCGGCCCCGCCCAAGCGCGTGGTGCTCGCGACGGGACTGGAGCAAAGCGACTACGCCGAGTTCGGCAAGCGCTACGCCGCCGAACTCCGGCGTTACGGCATCGACGTGGTGCAAAAGCCCACGCAGGGATCGTCGGAGAACCGGCGCCTGCTGCGCGACCCCGCCCAAAGTGTGGACCTGGGCTTCGTGCGCGGCGGATCGAGCGATGCCGCGCGTGCCGCCGACGAGGAAAAAAGCGGCGTGCCGCTCGTGTCCCTGGGCAGTCTCTATCTCGAGCCGGTATGGCTGTTCTACCGCAGCGAAGCCGCAAAGCGCCTGAACCGGGAGGCGACGCTGACGCAACTGGCCGAGCTGCGCGGCTGGCGCGTGAACGTGGGCGCACGCGGCAGCGGCGTGACCGGCCTCATGGGCAAGCTGCTGCACGCCAACGGTATCGAGCGCGAGAGCCTTAAGGAGAGCCGCCTGGAGCAAACGCCGGCAGTGGTGGCGCTGCTCGCGGGCGAGATCGATGCGCTCGTCATGACCGCAGCGCCCGAGTCGCTGATGGTGCAGATGCTGCTGCAGACTCCGGGGGTGAAGCTGTTCGAGTTCGCGCAGGCCGAGGCCTACGTGCGCCGCCTTCCTTTCCTCGGCGCGGTGGTGCTGCCGCGCGGGGTGGTGGACCTCGCCCGCAACCTGCCCGCGCACGACCTGCCGCTCGTCGCCACCACCACCGTGCTGGTGGCGCGCGAGGGCACGCATCCGGCGGTGCTGCAGTTGTTCGTGCAGGCAGCGCACAACATCCACGGCGGCACCGGCTGGCTCTCGCGCGCGGGGCAATTTCCGTCGCCGCAGAACACGGAGTTACCGCTGGCGAAGGAAGCCGAGCGTTACTACCGCAATGGCACGCCGCTGCTGCAGCGCTACCTGCCTTTTTGGCTCGCTAACCTGATCGACCGCATGTGGGTGGTGCTGGTGTCCATCATTGCCGTACTGATCCCGCTCGCGCGCGTGGTGCCGCCGCTGTACCAGTTCCGCATCCGCTCGCGCGTTTTCCGCTGGTACCGGCAGTTGCGCGAAATCGAAGACGCGCAGAGGCGCAAATCGGCCTCCCCGGCCGATCTGCTGGACGAAGTGAACAAGCTCGACGCCAAGGCGCAGCACGTCACCGTGCCGCTGTCCTATGCTGATGAGCTCTATTCCCTGCGCAGCCACATCCAGCTGGTGCGCGAGCGGCTGTCCTCGGCGAAAGAGGCGTTGCCATGAGCGCGCAGACCGGACGGGACCGGCTTTTTTTGCGAACCACGGCAGGGATGACAAGCAGATGGCGATGACCGAGTCCACGGTGCCGCTGCGCACGCCCTTGTTCCGCGGCGAACGGCGCCTGCGCTTCGCCCTGGTCGGCATGCCGAACGCCGGCAAGAGCACGCTGTTCAACGCCGTGTCGAGCACGGTGCCGCGCAGCGGCAAACTCGCCGGGACGCAGCGGGCCTACGGCGAATGCACGGTTCAGATCGGTTTCGACGAGGCGAGCGTGATCGAGCTGCCGAGCATCGGCGCGCTGCACCACCTGGGCAAGGACGATCTGCCGGCGTTGAAGTACCTCCTGTGGGGCGATGAGCGTCCGCCGGTATCGGTGCACGATCCGGGCGAGCCGCCGGCGCCCTTCTCACCGCCCGACCTCATCGTGCAGGTCGTCGATGCCACAGCGCTGGCGAGCCATCTGGAACTCACGCTGGAACTCTCCCAGTTGGGCCGGCCGATGGTCATTGCCCTGAACATGATGGACGAGGCCTGGGACAAAGGCCTGCACATCAACGCCAAAGCCCTGGAGAAAGTCCTGGGCGTGCCGGTGGTGAGCACCGTGGCGCTGATGGGGCAAGGCATCTCGGAACTGTTCACCACCGCGGTGGCTGCGGTGCGCGCGGACGCCTGCCCGCTGCCACAGCCGGCAAGCAAGCACATCTGCGACAGCCTCCAGCCCTTGAGCCGGGCGCTCGACCTCCCGGAGATTCACACGGCATTCCGCGTGCCGCACCCGCTGCTGCTGATGCAGTTCGCGCTGGGCGACCCTTATTTCGAGGACGAACTGGGCCAGCACTTCCCGCAACTGCTGCCGCAACTGCAGCAATTGCGCAGCGCGGCCGCAGGCAAACTCCCGCGGCCGCTGGATGAGGAACTGCATGCCGACCGCCATCACCGCGCCGCCACCCTGTTCGAGGCCAGCACGCGCATGGGCGCTCCGCACGAGGGCCGCGGCTGGCGTTACTGGCTGGACGAACTGTTCCTGCATCCGCAGTGGGGCCTGATCGGCAGCCTGGGAGTGTTTGCCGCGGTGCTGTTCATGGTGTTCGAGGTCAGCGCCTGGCTCGATTCCATGAGTTCGGCGCGCCTGGTCGAAGCACTGGCCGGTTGGCAGCCAAGCTCGACCGGCGGCGTCATCGGCCGCGCGGTGGCCGATGGCCTGATCGGATTGGTCGGCATCGTCGTGCCCTATATGCTCCCGCTGGTGCTGCTGCTGGTGGCGCTGGAAGAAGCTGGCGTGATGCAGCGCATCGCCTTCGTCGTCGACCGCGGCTTTCACCAGATCGGCCTGCATGGCGGCGTCGCCGTGCCCTTCCTCACCGGCCTCGGCTGCAATGTCCCGGCGATTTCGGCCGCGGCGAAAGTCGCGAGCGGCCGCGAGCGGGTGATCGCTTCGGTGCTGATCACCTTCGTTCCGTGTTCGGCGCGCTCCGCCATCATCCTTGCCCTGGCCGGCAAGTACCTGGGCGGCAGCGGCGTGTTCGCCATTTTCGCGCTGACCATCGTCGTGGTCGCGCTGATGGGCCGCCTGCTGGCGCGCAACCGGCGCGAATTCGGCCCGGGGCAGGTGCAGGAAATTCCGCCCTACGCGCTGCCGCGCTGGCGCTCGATGTGGTCCGAGACCTGGGTGCGGACCGAAGACATACTCACCATCGTCACCCCGCTGCTGATCGGCGGCAGCGTGGTGCTGGCACTGCTGCACCACATCGGCGCCGATGCGGCGATCAATACCCTGTTCACGCCGGTGACCGCGTGGTGGCTGGGTCTGCCGGCGGTACTCGGTGTGCCCATCCTGTTCGGCATCCTGCGCAAGGAGTTGTCGCTGCTCATGATCTATCAGGCGCTCGGCACGTTCGACGTCGGTACGCGGCTCGACTGGGTGCAGATCACCACCTTCCTCCTGTTCCTGACCTTCTATATCCCCTGCATCTCCACCTTCGCCGTCATGCTCAAGACCATTGGCCGCAAACAGGCGCTTATTTCGGTGTCGCTGTCGGTAGGCGTGGCGCTGCTGGTGAGCGGGGTCGTGCGCCTGCTGCTGGAGGGGGCGCGCTTGTTCTTCGCCTGATGGGTGAACAAGTTCCGGCGCGGCGGCGAGCGAGATTCCGCATCTCGCCGTTCTGCGCTTGCGTTTATACTGCTCCCGGAGCGTGACTAGCGCCTCCAATTTTCCTCCCACGTGCAAGCTGCCATGACGCCTCCCGATCCAAATCCGAAAATCTCCCTCGTGGGGCAGATGTTGCGCTCGCCGGAGGAAATCGCGCGGGTGCTCAACTCGCTGGTCATGCGGGGCGAGCCGATCGTCTCGGATCTTGGCGGCGGCAAGCGACTGTTCCACTCCAGGCTGCGCTTCGTCGATCCGGCGCGGGCATACATCATCATCGAACTCAGCCCGGATGATGCGGCCAACAAGTCCTTGCTCGCACGGCCGCGCGCGACGTTTCATGCCGAGCCCGGCGGCTGGCGGGTCGAATTCGCTGCCGCGGATCCGAAACATACATCGCCGCACGAGGGCGCGCCCGGAATCAGGTTGCGCTTTCCCGAGATCGTCGCCGGCCATCGGCGTCGTGCCGACGAGCGCACCGATGCGCCACCCGCAAAAGAGTTGCGTTGCGTCATCGACGAGGCGGGCGTGATGCCCTTCGACGGCACCATGGCAAACCTCAGCAAGGGCGGTATCGGCTTTCTGCAATACAATCCAAAGATCAGCCTGGAGCCGGGCACTGTGCTCAAAGGTTGCCGCATCGACAGCGCCGACGGGGATTCGATCGTCCTGGACATGGAGGTGCGCTATTCGCAGCTGATTGACCTTCCGGACGGCCGGCAGGTGCAAAGTTCCGGCTGCCGCTTTCTGAATCTGTCGGCGGAAGAAACAGCACAGATCGAGAAGATGTTCGACCTGAAGTCCTAGCGCCTGTTTATCTTCAGCACGGAGCGCGTCCGCAGATTCTGCCGCGCAATTCGATCTCCGTCGCCGGCCGGTTACGATACCATCAGGGTTCCCGAGTCATAAGACGGCATCATCAGACAATGGGAGGCTGAAACATGAGTTCTCACGGCAAAGTTGCCATCGTCACCGGCGCCGGTACCGGCATCGGCAAGAGCGCCGCACTGGCGCTGCTCGGGGACGGGTATCGCGTCGGGCTGGTCGGGCGGCGCAAAGAGTTGCTCGACCAGACGGTGCAGGATGCGGGGCCGGCGGCGGCAAACACGCTGGTCCTGCCCGCGGACGTGGGCAACCCGGAATCGGTCAAAGCGCTGTTCGCCAAGCTGCAGCAGGCCTGGGGGCGGCTGGACGTGCTGTTCAACAACGCCGGCATGGGCGCGCCCGCGATCCCGATGGAAGACTTGAGTTTCGAGCGGTGGCAAGCGGTGGTCGACGTCAACCTCAGCGGCATGTTCCTGTGCACGCAGGAAGCGATCAAGATCATGAAAAGCCAGACCCCCCGCGGCGGGCGCATTATCAACAACGGGTCGATCTCGGCCCACGCGCCGCGGCCCAACTCGGCGCCCTACACCGCCACCAAGCATGCGGTCACCGGCCTGACCAAGTGCATCTCGCTCGATTGCAGGAAATATGACATCGCCTGCGGCCAGATCGACATCGGCAACGCCGCGACCGAGATGACCGAGCCCATGAAAAACGGCGTGGCGCAGGCGAACGGCTCGATCGCGATCGAACCGCGCATGGACGTGGCCCACATCGGCAGCGCCGTGCTCTACATGGCCAGCCTGCCGCTGGATGCGAACGTGCAGTTCATTACCATCATGGCGACGAAAATGCCCTTTGTCGGGCGCGGCTAGTGGTCAGCGCTCGATCGGCGGGCGGCGCGCCGCGGCAATAGCGCAAGAATGGCTCCGGGAGAAACGCTTCAGGGAAGCGCGCGAAACGCGACCGGGGTTAGTATCTGGATGCGGGATTCCAGCGCAAGAGCGAGGAGGTCGTCGTCCCCAGTGACGATGGCGTCGGCTTTGGCAGCGTAGGCGAGGCGGATGAACATTTCATCGTGCGGGTCGCGGCATTGAGGCAGCCGGGCACGGGTGCGCGGCTGCTTGATCGCTTCGGCGTTCTCCATGTAGTGGACGATGATGTTTTCGCGATCCTCCGCCGTCAGGCCAAAGCGGGGGTAGGCCAACACGCGCACCATCTCGGCCAGCGTTTCATCCGATACGAGCGGGATCAACGCGCCGTTGACGATGGCCTCGCGCAACCATGCCAGCGTGCCGGCGCGAAACACAAATGCGGAGACGACGACATTGGTATCGATCACTGCGCGCCGAAAACGGCTCATTGCAAGCGGCTCATTTGGCCGGACTCTTAGCCCTGCTCTTGGGGCGCCGCGCCCAGCGTACCGCGTCGGCCACATCCTTCTCGGTGATGCCTAGCGATTCAATCTTGCGCCACACCGCGTCCAGGCTGTGCATCCGCACCGGCTTGAGGATGATTTCGCCGTCCACCTCGCGCACGGCGAAATACTCCGCACCCGGAAACTTGCTGACCAGCGCCTTGGGCAGGGTGATCTGGTTTTTGGAGGTGAGCTTGGCGAGCATAGCGGTTGCCTTTTTTCCTTACTGTAAGGAATGCCGACTATATCGCCAATCTGCCAGGCAGGCAAGCGACGGTCCCGACCGTCCCCTCCCGCGATAGAACGGATGCTGACAGCACATCGCGGCGGGGGCGTCGCTCCTACTTCAAGGGCTTGTAGCGTATGCGCTTCGGCTTGGCCGCTTCCTCGCCCAGGCGTTTGATCTTATCGGCTTCATACTCGTGATAGTTGCCGTCGAAGAAGCTTACGTTCGAGTCGCCTTCGAAGGCGATGATGTGGGTGGCGATGCGATCGAGGAACCAGCGGTCGTGGGAGATGACGAGCACGCTGCCGGCGAATTCCAGCAGCGCGTCTTCCAGCGCGCGCAGGGTTTCCACGTCGAGGTCGTTGGAGGGCTCATCCAGCAGCAGCACATTGCCGCCGGCGATCAGCGTCTTGGCGAGATGCAGCCGTCCGCGCTCGCCACCGGAGAGATTGCCGACTTTTTTTCCCTGATCGGTGCCCTTGAAATTGAAGCGGCCAAGATAGGCGCGCGAAGGCATTTCGAACTTGCCGACATTGAGCATGTCGGCGCCCGCGGCGACGTAGTCGTACACGGTCTTGTCGCCCTCCAGCGCATCGCGCGACTGGTCCACGTAAGCCATTTTCACTGTCGGGCCGATCGCGACTTCGCCCTTGCCCGGCTGCTCCTTGCCCGTGATCATGCGGAACAGCGTGGACTTGCCCGCGCCGTTGGGGCCGATGATGCCGACGATCGCGCCGGCCGGGACCTGGAACGACAGATCGTCGATCAGCAGGCGCTCGCCGTAGCCTTTGCTCACGCCCTTGAACTCGATCACGGCATCGCCCAGGCGCTCGGCCACCGGGATGAAAATTTCGTGAGTCTCGTTGCGCTTCTGATAATCGTAGGAGCTCAGCTCGTCGAAGTGCGCCAGGCGCGCCTTGCTTTTCGCCTGGCGCGCCTTGGGGTTCTGGCGCACCCATTCGAGCTCCCGCTTGATGGTATTCCGGCGCGCGGACTCGGTCGCTTCCTCCTGCTCCAGGCGCGCTTCCTTCTGCGTCAGCCAGGAGCTGTAATTGCCCTCCCACGGGATGCCGTAGCCGCGGTCGAGTTCGAGAATCCACTGCGCCGCATTGTCGAGAAAGTAGCGGTCGTGGGTCACTGCCACCACGGTGCCGGAAAATTTCTGCAGGAACTGCTCCAGCCATTCGACGCTTTCGGCATCGAGGTGGTTGGTTGGCTCGTCGAGCAGCAGCAGGTCGGGCTTGGACAGCAACAGGCGGCACAGCGACACGCGGCGCTTCTCGCCGCCGGAGAGCGGCCCGATTTTCGCGTCCCAGGGCGGCAGGCGCAGCGCGTCGGCGGCGATCTCGAGCTGGTGCTCGACGTTGTCGCCCGCGGCGGCGGCGATGACCGCCTCGAGTTCCGCCTGCTCGGTCGCGAGCCGGTCGAAGTCGGCGTCGGGCTCGGCATAGGCGGCGTAGACCCGGTCCAGGCGCTTCTTCGCGCCGAATACCTCGCCCAGGCCCTCCTCCACCGCCTCGCGCACGCTCTTGTCCGCGTCGAGCTGCGGCTCCTGCGCTAAATAGCCGATACGCATATTGGGTTTGGCGACCACCTCGCCGTCGTAGTCCTTGTCCTCCCCCGCCATGATGCGCAGCAGGGTGGTCTTGCCCGAGCCGTTGAGGCCGAGCACGCCGATCTTGGCGCCGGCGAAAAAGTTGAGCGAAATATTCTTCAGGATGAAGCGCTTGGGCGGCACCACTTTTCCGACCCGGCGCATGGTATAGACGTATTGGGCCATGGGTGCTTTCGCTGCAAGGCTAGGGAAGCTCTGATCAAGTCCTCGACGCAGTCAGAGCGCCCTCTGACTTAGGCGATTTGCAAGGTGGCATCGCCCCCTTGTTCAAACCACCCCTTGGAATGACTGCGCCCACTCCGGTATTCTACGTACTTCATCCGTTCACGTCCGAGGCGATCCGCCATGACCCGAATTGCAGTAACCGGACGCTTGCTGGTGGCGGCGCAGTTCGCGCTGATTGCCTGGCTGATCTGGCCGTTGACGCCGCAACGGTGGTCGGCTCCGGCGCTCGCGCTCCTTGGCTGCGCGGCCGGGCTCGGCGTGTGGGCGCTCGCCCACAACCGGCCCGGCAATTTCAACATCCGCCCCGAACCCAAGGCATCGGGTCGATTGGTGACCAGTGGCCCCTACCAATATATGCGCAACCCCATGTATTCCGCGCTGCTGCTGTTCGCGGCCGCTGAGGTCGTGGCCTATGGCGATCTGTGGAAAGTTGCGTGCTGGTTCGCACTGGCCCTGGTGGTGCTCGCCAAGGCGATGCTGGAAGAGCGCGGCCTGCGCGCTCACTTCCCCGGCTACGCCGAGTATGTGAAGCGGGTGCGTCGATTCATTCCGGGTTTGTTCTGACAAGAGCCGAGCAAAGGCACCACCCCCGGCGCAGTTTCCGATCTTGCCCGGTTGCAACCACGCAGAATCGAGAGACATCCGGAAACTCAATAGAATCAATATTCGTCGCCAATTATGTGAACACTTGATATCATGGCTGGGAGTTCCAGACTATCCTGCTCGTTCCCGCGCGACGAGCACGCGCACTACACCACTTTTCATGTCATCGATCACAAGGAGACGTCATGGAATTGCCGGTTAATCATTTCAAGCGCGGCATGAAGGCGGGCAAGCCGCAGATCGGGCTGTGGTCCAGCCTGTCGTCCCACTACAGCGTGGAGGTCATCGCCGGCTCCGGCTTCGACTGGCTGCTGCTCGACACCGAGCACTCGCCCAACGATCTGGAGAACGTGGTCACCCAGCTGCAGGCGGCATCGGCTTATCCGA
>JAZDIA010000011.1:0-3011 GCA_043805375.1 Pseudomonadota bacterium | reverse complement strand
TTCACCGTTGTTCAGGACGTTCAATACCACCGACGCGACTTGCAGCGCGGGCGCCGCGCCGCGCCGCACTTTCACCTACATCGGGCAGTCGTTCGGCTATGTCACCCGGCCGCAGGCGACGATCATTGCGCGCAACTTCGCCAACGCCACCACGGCGAACTACCGGGGTGCGCTGTGGAAAATCGGCGGTGCCGGCGCCGCCGGCAAGGATTGCACAACGACGCCTAATACCTGCGTCTATACCACGACCTTCGGCGCCGCCGGCGGCGCCGTGGCGGAGACTTACACGTATACACTCGATACAGGCGCCACACCGGGCTGGGACAACGGCGCGACCCAAACCGTGCCCGCGGCAGCGACGGTCACTTCGAACAGCGACGGTACCGGCACTATTTCGTACGCCAGCAGCGATCTGATTGCGTTCCTGCGCAGTACCGCGGCGCCGCAGGCGGAGTTCGTGGCCACCATCAATAATTCGATCAGCGCGATCGACAACGCAGAGGGGGCCGGGCAGATCATCACCACTACCAATCCAGCCGCGTTCAATGGCATCCTGTTCGACGCACCGTATATCCCGCTGGCGCAACCCAACAAGTTCTTTTACGGCAGGCTGCGGCTGGAAAACGCGAACGGTTCCCAGTTGCTGTCGATGCCGATTCCGCTCAAGGCCCAGCGCTGGAACGGCACGGCGTTCATTACCAACGATCTCGACAACTGCACGACGATTGCGCTCAACAACCTCGCGCTGGGAAATTATCAACGCAACCTGAATGTGGGCGAGACCACGCCGACGGTCGGCGGGGCATTTAGCGCCGGTCTCGGTTCGTTGCGGCTGTCGGCGCCGGGACAGCTCAATAACGGCAGCGTCGACGTGTCGGTGAACTTGACTACCGGCACCGCAGGCGCTTCGTGCACCGGGGGCATGCCGGCGAGCACGGGATCCGGCCTGAGCCATTTGCAAGGCCTTTGGTGCACCCCGCCGGGAACTTATACCAGCGACCCTACGGCACGCGCGACGTTCGGGGTTTACAAGAACGCCAACCAGTTCATCTATCAGCGGGAGAATTTCTGATCCGGTTTGGCAGCAAAAATCGGTATAAAGATTGACAACGGGAGCGCCTTAATTTAGGTTCAATCAGTTAGTCTGGAGACGCGGTAAATGGGCATGTGGTTCAAGGGGAAAAGGCAGTCCGGTTGGCTCGCACTCGGGCTGTATGCGGATCATATCGATCTGGCCCACATTAAGCGCGCAGCCAATGGCCGGCCGGAAATCGCACTGTGTGATTCCTATCGCAAGGAAGGTTCCGATGCCGACGCCCTCGCGCGCCTGCGCAAGGAGTTCAATCTCGGCCGGTTCCGCTGCACTACGCTGCTGGAGAGCAAGGACTATCAGATGCACCAGATCGACGCGCCGAACGTGCCCGCGGCGGAACTCAGGACCGCAGTGCGCTGGCGTGTCAAGGACATCATCGAATACCCGCTCGATGCCGCGACGGTGGATGTGCTCGACATCCCCGTCGACCGCAACGCGCCGACTCGCAATCACCAGGTATACGCGGTCACGGCGCGCAACAGCGCGATCGAAAAGTGCATCAAGCCGTTCAATCAGGCGCAGGTGCCGCTCGAGGCGATCGACATCCCGGATCTCGCGCAACGTAACGTGGCGGCGTTGTTCGAGTCCGGGGGCCGCGGCATGGCGATGCTCGCGTTCTACGAGAACGAAGGCATCCTGACGTTTACCGGCGGTGGCGAGCTGTATCTGGCGCGCCGCATCGAGGTTTCACGCGCGCAGTTGGCGGAGGCCGATGCCGAGCGCCGCAACCAGCATTTCGAACGCATCGCGCTGGAACTGCAGCGTTCGCTCGACAATTTCGACCGCAACTACAACTACGTGCCGATCGCCAAGCTGCTGCTGGCGCCGCTGCCGCAGGAGATCGGGCTGCAGCAATACCTCGCGCCGAATATCTCTGTTCCGGTAGAGACCATCGACCTGGGAGCGGTGATGGATTTTCCGGGCGTGCCGGAGCTCAAGCATCCCGAGCGTCAGGCGCAATGCCTGCAGACGATCGGCGCGGCATTACGCGGCGAAGAGGCGCCGGCATGAGTCAGCAGATCAATCTGTTTAACCCGGTATTCCGCAGGCGCGGATTTTCGTTCGCTGCGGCGAACTCGATGCTGTACGGGCTCGGGATCGTCATCGCGATCGCCATGTTGTATGGCGTCTATCAGGATTACCGCACGCGCGAACTGGCACGCCGGGCGCAAGAGGTCGCGCGACAGCACGGCGAGGCCACCGCGCGTCGCGACAAGCTGGTGGCGCAGCAGGCCGGGCAAAAACCCAATGCCGCGCTCGAGAATGAACTCAACCAGCTCGAGTGGCGGCTCAGGGGGCGGCAGGATGTTGTCGAGGCGCTCAATAGCGGCGCTGTCGGCACCACCGGCGGCTTCTCGGATTATATGCGCGCTTTTTCACGCCAGACCGTCAACGGCCTGTGGCTGACGGGCTTCGACATCGCGTCTTCAGGCAGTGAGCTCGCGATTCAGGGCCGCACGTTGAGCGCCGACCTGGTTCCCAGTTACCTCAAGCGCCTCAATCAGGAGCCGGTCTTGCAGGGCCGCCAGTTTGCGGCGTTACGCATCAGCCAGCCCAAGGCCGATCCGGCTGCCGTGGCGCAGCGCGAGCAGGCGGCAAAGGACGAGAAAAAAGCAGAAGCCCCCAAAGCGGATGCCGCACCCAAGGACGACAAAACGGGCAAGGACGCACTATCCGCGCCACCGCGGTATCTCGAGTTCAGCATTTCCACCAGCGGGCCGGTTGAAACGGGCCAGAAAACACCGGTTCCAACGCCGGCCCCGCTTGCGGCATCCGCGCTGTCACAGGCGAAGAGCGCTCCTGATACGGCCGACGTGCTCGGCGCTGCGGTGAGCGCGAGCGGCGGCAAGACGGAGACGGCGAAATGAAGGCGATGTGGAAGAAATACGCCGATAAATTCGATGCGAGGAGTGTGCGC
>JAZDIA010000010.1:0-4288 GCA_043805375.1 Pseudomonadota bacterium | reverse complement strand
TGACGCGATCCTCGCGGCCATGCACCGGCGGGGGGACGGCGCCCTGATCCGGGACGCCATTGCGAAGGCCCGGGAGATCATCCCCGGCGTCTCACTCCGGACCTCGCTCATTGTCGGCTTCCCCGGGGAGACCCGCCGCCGGTTCGAAAACCTTCTTTCCTTCGTCCGCGAGATCCGTTTCGACCACCTCGGGGTCTTTCCCTACTCCCGGGAGGAGGGGACGGAGGCCGCGGCCCTTCCTTCGAGAATCTCGGAACGGGAGAAGGAGCGGCGCCGGAACCACGTGATGGAGGAGCAGGCGCTGATCTCCCGGGAGATCAACAGCAACCTGATCGGCACGCGGCAGGATGTCCTCGTCGAGGGGAAAGGCGAACTCTCCGGTTACAGCCACATCGGGAGGTGCCGGCGCCAGGCCCCCGAGATCGACGGGACGACCCATCTCCGGGGAGGAGCTCCGAAGACGGGAACGATCATCGCCTGCCGGATTATCGCCGCCGACGATTATGACCTGTTTGCCGAAGTCATCTGATCGGTACTGTCTTCGCGCTATCCGCCGCCTCTCTCGCCCTTCCGGCAAGGCGACGCTATGAGCCAAGCAATAAAAAAGGCCGCGCATTAGTCGCTCATGGACGCGCAACGGCGGATGTAACGGATTCCGGATCAGCGGCGATGTGAAACGTGAAATACCGGGCAGCCCGCGCGTTCCTGATTGCGCCTGTATAAGAGCGCCCGAAATAAAGGTTATGATTATGAAGGGAAATGTGGTGGTGAACGGCGGCGCCTTGCCCAAAGTGCTCGCCCCGAAAACGGCGCTGGTCACCGGCGCCTGTGCCCTGGTTTCGGGCGCAACCGGATTTTTGGGCAGCCGGCTGGCGGCGACGTTGGCGCAGCAAGGATATCGCGTGCGCGCGCTAGCGCGATCCACCAGCGACCTGTCCCGGCTATCGAATCTGGGCATCGAGATAGTGGTTGGCGACATCGGCGATCCCGCTTCCCTCGCTCGCGCGACCGCCGGACAACGCGTTGTCTTTCACACCGCCGGCAAGGTCACGGATTGGGGACAGCACGCAGAGTTCATGACCGTCAATCGCGACGGCACGGCCAACGTCGTCGCTGCCTGCCAGGCCGCGGGTGTTGCACACCTGGTCCACGTCAGCTCTCTGACCGTGTTGGGGCTGCCACGCGACGGCCGATTGATCGATGAACAGTCGCCGTACGCTGTTGCACCGCCTGATTCTTACACGCAAAGCAAGATCGCGGCCGAGCAGTTGGTGCGCGCCGCACATGGCCAGCGCGGGCTGACAACGACGGTGATCCGGCCTGGTGTAATCTGGGGCGCCGGCGACATCACCATCGTGCCGCGCATTGTTACGCTAATGCGACGCGGACGCATGCCCTGCCTCGGCCGCGGTGACAACCTGCTCGCCCTGTCGCACGTAGACAACCTAGCGCTCGGTTGCAAGCTGGCCGTTGAGAACGCGGCCGCTGCTGGCCAGATATACCATGTCACCGACGGCGAGCCGATCACGCTGCGCCAGGCGCTGGACGCGATTGCTGATGTATACCATGTGGCGCGGCCGCGATCGAGTATGCCGGTCTGGGCTGTGCAGGCGGCAGCGGCATTGATCGAGCTGGCCGCGTGTTTGCGCGGTCGCTCTCAACCACCTGCCATCACGCGCTTCGGTGTGCGGATGCTCGCGAGCCATTGTCGCTACGACATAGGCAAGGCGCGGCGAGAGCTAAGCTATGCGCCGCGTGTCAGCTTTGCCGAGGGCATTGCTGCGATGGAGGGAGTCTGATGTCTGACAAGATCAAGATCGAGAGCCTGGGCGTCTACCTGCCCGAGAATACGCTCAGTATGGAGGAGTTGATGCGCTCGTGCCACCGGCGGCCGTGCTGGGACCTCGAGCGCATTACCGGCATCCGCGAGCGCCGGGTAGCCGTCGGCGAGTATGCAGTCGACCTGGCGGTCAAGGCGGCTAAGCGCGCGCTGTCCATGTCGCGCTACACTGCCGCCGACCTCGACGTCGTGGTCTGCACGAGCATCTCCAAGCACCACGCCCCGGCGGAGTTTACCTTTGAGCCGGCGACCGCGGTGCTGGTACGGCGCGCGATCGGTGCCCGGCGCGCGCTGGTGTTTGACGTCGTCAACGCCTGCGCCGGCTTGCTCAATGGCATTTGGGTGTTGCAGGGATTGATCCGCGCAGGTGTCGTTCGCTGTGGCATGGTAGTCAGCGGCGAGCAGAACATGCCGCTGGCCGAGACGGCGGCGCGCCAGATCCGCCACAGCTTCGACGGCCAGATCGCCGCGCTCACCTTGGGCGACTGTGGCGCTGCAGTTATTATTGACCGCTCGGATGACGAGCGCTACGGCTTTCACTGGCTCGATCTAGTCACCGGCGCCAAGCATGACCAGTACTGTTACTCCAAACCGTCTCCGCACGGCCCGGGCGGCATGCTCATCACCAGGGCGCGCGGCTTTCAGAAGAAGGGTTCCGAGCACTTTCCATTCTACCTGAAACAGGCGCTCGATGCGACAGGCTGGACCTTTGACGATGTGCAGCACGCGATCCCACACCAGGTTTCGGTGCGCGCTATCAAGCAGGGGATAAAGGCGGTCAATCGCTTCATGGGCTGCGAGATGCCCGACGTTTTCCCGTGCAACGCCGAGAAATACGCCAACACGACCACGACCAGCCATTTTCTGGTGCTGCACGACTATATCCTGCAAAACAAGATGCAGCCCGGTGACAACATCCTGCTGATCAGCGGCGCCTCGGGCATTGTCATCACCCACGCCACGCTCACCCTCGACGATCTGCCGACGCGCTACCGCGCCTGTTTTGGCGCCGAGACTGAGACAGTCACTGCTGCACCCCGAGTCGTTGAGGTAACCCGGCCCCAACCGCAGGCGCCGATTAACCATCGCCGCTGCCGCATCGAAAGTTTGGGCATGAGCCCGCTGCGCCGCGGCTGGCCGGCCTGGAGCTCGCTTCGGCACGCGCTGGTTGCCGGCCATGCCTGCCTCGAGCGCTCGCATTACCACCGCGCTGACGTGCGTGTACTGATCAACTGCGGCGTATACCGCGACGACCATGTCTGCGAACCGGCGATCGCTGCCTACATCGCGCACGGGCTCAATCTCAACATCGAGTTTCAAGGCCGCCGTACCACGGCCTTCGATCTGCTCAACGGCGGCTGCGGCATGCTCAATGCGATCCAGGTCGTCGATGCGCTGCTGCGCAGTGGCGAGGTACAGGTCGGCATGGTCATTGCGAGCGAGATCAACAGCGACCGGCGGCCCGATCCATCCTATTCCTACCCGCCGAGTGGGGCGGCCGTGCTGCTCGACTGCGCGCCGCGCGATGGCGTTGGCTTTGGCTCCTTTGCTTTTGACACCGACGATCAACAGGCCGATCGTTACCGCTCAATCGTCAGCCTCAAGGAAAAGCGCGGCCGGCTTTCGCTGCAGCGCCAGTCCGGGCTAGACGAGCTCTATCTGGCCGGATTGAGTCGTGCCGTCGCCGCC
Organism: Pseudomonadota bacterium; assembly: GCA_043805375.1. GTDB lineage: Bacteria > Pseudomonadota > Gammaproteobacteria > Burkholderiales > SG8-39 > 2-12-FULL-64-23. The sequence continues at coordinate 759 of JAZDIA010000010.1, read as the reverse complement.
GCGCTGGCCCGCGACGGCCTGCGACCCGAACAGATCGATGTGGTAGTGCCGCCGCAGATATCTAAGCAGTTCATCGGCGGACTGCCGGCAGCGATTGGGATTGGCGCCGACCGCATAGTCGATCTGACCGGCCAGCTACCCGACACGCTGACCACGTCGACGCTGCTGGTACTGCAGCGTGAGCTGGGCAGCGCGCGCTGCATGCCGGGCAAAAAGGCCTTATTGCTGGCCTGCGGTTCCGGTGTCACGGTTGGTGCGGCGACCTATCACTTCTAGGCGGCGATCGATACAGTCGCGGTCTGGCCTCTTGTCAGTATTGTCACAAACGAACACAATCGGCGATCATATTCAATGGGAGACCTTTGAAAATACCCCCACGTTGTCATTCCCGCGTAGGCGGGAATCCAGAAGGTCTTGAAAGGACTATAGGGGTAGGGACGATACATTGGTTTGCATCGCCCCTCCCTCCGAACCGGACTGGCGGATTTCCCGCATCCGGCTCTCCAGTCGGTGGTTTTACCTCATTGAGGACTGGAGTAATGTCATATGGGCATCTACAAGACTGAAAAGCCCATTTTCCCGAAAGAACTTATTTGGCCAGCGAAAATGATCCATATTGCCACTGATACCCTTAGAACCTTTGACGCGTTTCCGCAGGATGCTGCGCAGGCGACGTCTGATCCAGCCGTCAAGCGCCGGAAACGTCCACTTATGGCTGTGTTTGAAATACTCAAACCATCCCTTAAGCGTGCGATTCAC
>JAZDIA010000009.1:0-3354 GCA_043805375.1 Pseudomonadota bacterium | reverse complement strand
CCATGAGTGTTCAACTAACGCTGATACTTTGTCACATCGATGTCAAAAAAGTGTTCAGCTAACGCTGATACTTGCCCCATTATGGGTAGTAACATCGTCTATGCCGACCCCCCTTGGGGTGCCCCGTGCATGTTTCGTAGGTGATCTTACGTCTTCAGATATTCGGTCACAGTGGGCTCGCTTCTACACGTGGGACGAAGCAAAATCATGGGCAGAGAAAAATGGCATCGCGGTTGACGATACTATGCACTGCATAATTCAAGCAGACTTTACGAACTTCGAAATGGCCCAGTACTCAAACAGTGGCAAACGATCCTAACAACGCAATGAACCTGACGCCGGGACCGGTGTGGTGCCGCTACGCGGTGGGGCTTGTGGCCGCTGCAGGCTATTGCGAGCGTTAAACGATTTCGACTTTATCCGCCAATGGTGCCCACTTTTTCCCTGGCCGGGGAGCCAATCACGGCTCGAACAATCGTGTAACTCGCCCGCATCGCCTCGCAATCCCGCGAAGATAACCGCGCGGTATTTCTACGCAGCACTCTCGGTACTCTCCGACGTTAAGCTCTCACTCCACGCCGACACCCTGCCCGGCCACCATCCGTCCGATGCGGCACGCGGCATCGAAGCCCTGCTTCCTGAATTCCGCCAGCACCGCGGCCTCGGTATCGGCCGCGCACGCGACGAGCAGGCCACCGCTGGTCTGTGGATCGGTGATCAGCGCGCGCTGCAAGGCGGGGGCGCCCTCAGGCAGACGTATCTCGCTGCCGTAACCCTTCCAGTTGCGCTCGGTTGCGCCGGTCACCGTGCCCTGCTCAGCCCATTGCCGCGCTTCCTCGATGATCGGCAGATCGCCGAAACGCACTGTCGCGCCGAGCCTGGAGCCGCGGCAGATTTCCAGCAGGTGTCCGGCGAGGCCGAAACCGGTGACGTCGGTCATCGCGTGCACCCCCGGCAAGCGCGCGAGCGCCATGCCGGGCGTGTTGAGCCTGGTGGTGTGAGCGATCATCTGGGCATAACCGTCAGCAGAAAGGACACCCTTTTTCAGCGCCGCCGACAGGATGCCTACGCCCAGAGGCTTGCCCAGAATCAGCGCGTCGCCCGCCTTCGCCCGGTCGTTGCGCTTGACCTGATCCGGATGCACCAGTCCCAGAGCGACCAGACCGTATATGGGCTCGAGCACATCGATGGAATGACCGCCGGCAATGGGAATGCCGACCGCCGCGCACACCGACTCGCCCCCGGCGAGGATTTTCCGAATCACTTCGAGCGGCAGCTTGTCGAGCGGCATGCCGACGATCGCCAGAGCCATGATCGGAGTGCCCCCCATGGCGTAGATGTCGGAGAGCGCGTTGGTTGCGGCGATGCGCCCGAAATCGTAAGGGTCATCGACGATGGGGGTGAAAAAATCGGTGGTTGCGACCAGCGCCTGGGTAGCGTTCAAGCGATATACCGCGGCGTCGTCGCTCGACTCGGTGCCCACGAGAAGGTCCTTCGGCACAATGCGCAACGGCGTGGCCGCGAGCAACTCGGTGAGTATCCCGGGCGCGATCTTGCAGCCGCAGCCGCCTCCGTGCGAGAACTGGGTGAGGCGAAATGGGGCAGCGGCAGGTGCGTTCACGGCGACGGGACTCCGTTGAAATGGGTTGTTTGCGTGTAAACTCGCGGCTGGTTATCAAGCAACGCCGGCGCGCGCGGAGTTGACGCGGCTGATTCGGAACATCCGTGAAATTTCCTAACGTCGTAACCGTAGCACAACTGGCGGAGTTTGACGAGGTCATCGACGTGCGCTCGCCCTCGGAATTCGCCGAGGACCACGTGCCCGGCGCGATAAACTGCCCGGTGCTCGACGACGCCGAGCGCGCCGCGATCGGCACCCTGTACCGGCAGGTGTCGTCGTTCGACGCGAAGAAGCGCGGCGCGGCGCTGGTGGCGAAAAACATTGCCCGCCACATCGAGGGGCAATTCGCCGCCCACGGCAGGGACTGGCGTCCGCTGGTGTACTGCTGGCGCGGCGGCAAGAGAAGCGGCGCCCTGGCCTACATCCTCTCCGAAATCGGCTGGCAGGCGGCGCAGCTCGAAGGCGGCTATCGCGCCTACCGCCGTGAGGTCCTGGCGCAATTGGCCAGACTGCCGCGGCAGTTCCGCTACCGCGTGGTCTGCGGCGCCACCGGCAGCGCCAAGAGCAGCCTGCTGCAGGCCTTGACCGCGGCCGGCGCGCAGGTGCTCGACCTCGAACACCTGGCCAGTCACCGCGGCTCGGTGCTCGGCGATCTGCCCGGCGAAGCGCAACCGGCGCAGAAAAAGTTCGACGGCCTGGTGTGGAATGCCTTGCGCAAGTTCAGTCCGGAACACATCGTGTATGTGGAGGCCGAGAGCAGGAAAGTCGGCCAGCTGCAGGTGCCTGATGCGCTGATCGAGCGCATGCGCGTGAGCCCGTGCGTGCTGATCGAGGCGCCACTCGCGGAGCGCGTCGCCTTCCTGGTGCGGGAGTACGGCCATTTCCTCGGCGACCCGCAGGATCTGAAAGCAAAGCTCGATTGCCTCGCCGGCCTGCACGGCAAGGACACCATCGCGCGTTGGATGAGCCAGGTCGAGCACCGTCAATGGGACGAACTCGTCGCCGACTTGCTCGCCAATCACTACGACCCTGCCTACCGCCGTGCGACGCTGAAAAACTTCGCGCACCTGGACAAAGCGCAGGTGCTCAGGCCGGCGAAGCTGGATTTCGCATCGCTCAAGCAGATGGCAGCGCAACTGATCGCAGGCGCGCAGACATGAAACCAGCGGGCGAGCGGATCCGCATCACCGATGCGGCGGCGCTGCGCCGGCCGGCGCAGCCGTAGCGGAAAATCCTACAACCCGCCCAGCACCTTGATATGCGCGACCACGCCGCGCGCGAGCGCGGACAGGTTGTAGCCCCCCTCGAGCACCGACACGATGCGCCCTTCGGCGCATTTTTCCGCAACCGCCTTGATCTCCCGCGTGACCCAGGCGTAATCCGCGTCCACCAGCCGCAGCATGGCCATGTCGTCCTCGACATGGGCGTCGAAACCGGCGGAGAAAAAAACCATCTGCGGCCGAAACGCGTCGAGCGCCGGCAACCACGCACAGGTCACGGCCTCGCGGAACGCCTGGCTCCCGGCGCCGGCAGGCAATGGCACGTTGACCATGTTCGGGGACGGATTCTCGGTGCCGCTGTAGGGATAAAAGGGATGCTGGAACGTGCTCACCATCAGCACGCGGGCATCGTCGCGGAAGATGTCCTCGGTGCCGTTGCCGTGGTGCACGTCGAAATCGACGATGGCGACGCGCTCGAGCCCGTGCTGCTCGAGCGCATGCTTGGCGGCGATG
>JAZDIA010000008.1:0-8476 GCA_043805375.1 Pseudomonadota bacterium | reverse complement strand
GGTTCTTGAAAATACCGAAAGGCAGCCTTGGGGGATGGCGCCGATCGGGGAGGCGACACGCGGGAGCTTTTCGTGGCCGGGGAAGCGGAAGTGGACGAACCACTCGCGGTAGAGGGTGCGGGCCATAAGGCCGAGGACCGGAGCCGAGTATGGCGCCGCCTTGAGCCCGGAGTTCGCCCGGAACTGGTCGGCGGCGGCCCACAGGCGTTTTTCCAGCGTCTTGTTCGCGCTGTCTTTTTCGGTAGGTGCAACCCAGCGCATTTGCGTTCTTCTGCCGATTAATGGCGGGTCTTATGATGGCATAGAACGGACGGCAAGACTAACCGATCCTTCATCGCATGTCGGGACCGCGCCGACTGTCGCTGCAAGTCTCTTCGCTGCCGCCGGGCGATCTGCTAAGATGAATGGGCCGATCATTTTTGGAGCCTGACATGTCCGTTGCATCCATTGCGCTGCCGACCCGGCTTTCCCGGCGCATCGAGAAGCTCGCCCGCGAAGCCGGGCACACGCCGGACGAAATGCTGAAGTTCGTGATCCGCGACGGACTCGAATACTGCGAATATGCCGTCAAGACCGTCAACGAAGGGCTGGCTGATCTCGATGCCGGCCGCAGCGTCACGGCCGATGAGATGCGCGCGCACTTCGAAAAACGCCGGATAGCACGCCGTGTCCGGAAAGCGGCTTGACTACGCCGTTCGCGCCCGGCGCGATCTCGAAGCCATAGAGAAGTACCACCTCGAGGTTGCCGGGGATATCATCGCCGATCGCATCGTCGACGCCATCCTGGCCCAGGCCGAGAAGATCGCCGCGCTTGGTTTGATGTTCCGGCCGGGTATTCGCCAGGGGACGCGCGAATGCGTGATGACCCGCTATCCCTACACTCTTGTCTATCGCATAGGGCCGCGCCGCGTCGAGGTCGCCCGGATCATTCATCAACGGGCGGAATACTTTCAGCGCGGCCGGTAAATCCGCGCCCGGGCCGGGGGAGTGCTGATGCCAATGCCAACCACGCCATCGCTCACGCAGCGGATCTGCGGGTGGATACTTCGAACGTGCGGCTGGACCGTGGTGTTCCGCTGGCCGCCCGCGCCCAAGTGCGTGGTGATTTTCTATCCGCATACGTCCAATTGGGATTTCATATGGGGCGTGCTCGTCTATCTCAGTCTTGGCTGGCAGATTCGCTGGTGCGGCAAGGACAACTGGTTTCGCTGGCCCCTGGGTATTCTGGGGCGAGCGCTGGGCGGCATCCCGGTCAACCGGCGCGAGCGCACCGGTTTCGTCGGCCAGCTCAGGCGCGAATACGAGCGCGCGCAAGAGTTGTATGTGGCGATTACACCGGAGGGCACGCGCTCGCGCACCGACCACTGGAAATCCGGCTTTTATCATCTCGCTCTGGCGACCGACATGCTGGTCGGACTAGGCTTCGTCGATTATCCGAGCAAGCGCATCGGCGTCGATACCTACGTTGCGCTGAGCGGCAGGGAGGAAGAGGATCTGGCGAACTTTCGCGCGTATTACGCGGACAAGCGCGGATTTCATCCGCAACTGCAGGGCGACATCCGTTTCGCTCCGGCGCGTGCCGCAGGGCGGGAATCCCTTCCGCAGCGGTAGGGCATAATTCACTTTTTGCATGCCGGCGAGTCCGAGATCGATAAGAACTGGAAGGACCGGATCAACATGTTGGTGCTGGACAAGCTGAGCAAGACCTACGCCGGCGCGCGCCGCCGCAGCGTGCTGAACGACGTCGACCTCGTGCTCGGCTCGGGCGAGTACATCGCCGTGATGGGCGAATCCGGCATCGGCAAATCCACCCTGCTCAATCTGATCGCAGGCCTGGATGCGCCTGATGCGGGCAGCATCCGGCTCGATGGCGTCGATCTGACCGGGCTTGACGACGACGCTCTGACCATTTTGCGCCGCACGAGCATGGGATTCGTGTTCCAGGCCTTCCATATTCTGCCGTACCTGACGCTGGCGCAGAACGTGGCGTTGCCGCTGATCCTGAACCGGGTCGCCGAGGATGAAGCCGCGGCGCGAGCGTTCGCGATGCTCGCGGCGGTCGGATTGCGGGCGCGCGAGGCCAGCATGCCGCGCGAATTGTCGGGCGGCGAATTGCAGCGCACGGCAATCGCGCGCGCGCTGGTGCACCAGCCCAAACTGCTGCTCGCGGACGAGCCGACCGGCAATCTCGATCCGGACAGCGCGGCCCAGGTGCTCGCGCTGCTGCGCGAACAGGTAAAGACCCGGCATGCGGCCTGCATCCTGGTCACGCATTCGCAGGCGGCGGCGGCGACAGCGGACCGGATTGCGATTCTCACTGCGCAGGGACTGCGGGAGGCCGGCTGATGCGCGCGCCGGCCGCGCTCGCCCTGTCGCCTGCCGCGTTGTTTCTCGCGCCCCTGGCGCAGCACAAGGGCAGGCTGGCGGTATCCGTGCTCGCGATTGCGCTCGGCGTGGCGCTCGGCTACGCGGTGCAGCTCATCAACGCCGTGGCCCTGAACGAATTCTCGCACTCGGTGCGCTCGCTCGCGGGCGAGGCCGACCTCGAAATCCGCGGCCCGCGCGCGGGCTTCGACGAACTGCTCTATGCGCAGATCGCACGCCTGCCGCAGGTGGCGGTGGCGAGCCCGGTGCTGGAAGTCGATGCGAAGCTGCCCGGCAGGCAGGAGCCGCTGCGCGTGCTGGCCATGGACGCCTTCCGCGCGGCGCAGGTGCAACCGGGACTGATAGGCAATGCGCCGGCCGACAGGCTCGAGCTGTTACGGCCGGACGCGCTGTTCCTCAGTCCGGCCGCGGCCACCTGGCTCGGCGTCACGACCGGCGACAGGCTCGCCGTTCAGGTGGGCTTGAGCGAGGTGAGTTTGCGCGTGGCGGGACTCCTGCATGGCAGCGGGCGCGAGCGCCTGGGAATGATGGACATCGCCGCGGCGCAACTGGCGTTCGACCGGCTGGGGCGCATCAGCCGCCTCGACCTTCGCATCCGGGCGGGCGCGAATGCGGCTGCGTTGCAGGCGCGACTGCAGGCCGAGCTGCCGCCGGGGCTGATGGTCGAGCATCCGCAAAGCGACTTGCAGCGCAATGCCGGCGTGTCGCGCGCTTACCGCGTCAATCTGAACGTGCTCGCGCTGGTGGCGCTGTTTACCGGCGGTTTTCTGGTGTTCTCGGCGCAGGCGCTGTCGGTGGTGCGGCGGCGCTCGCAACTCGCGCTGTTGCGGGTGCTCGGCGTAACCCGCGGCGGCCTCACGCGCATGCTGCTCGCCGAGGGCGCGCTGATCGGCGCGGCCGGCGCCGCGATCGGGCTCCTTGCTGGCTATCTCGCGGCCGCAGCCGTGCTCGAGCACTTTGGCGCCGACCTCGGCGCCGGTCAATTCCGCGGACTGCATCCGGATCTGCATGCCGAGCCCTGGTCGAGCGCGCTGTTTTTCGTGCTGGGCGTGCTGGTAGCCGTAGCCGGCAGCTTCGCGGTTGCGTTGGATGCGGCGCGCGCCGCGCCGGCACAAGCGCTGAAGGCGGGCGACGAACAGACCGCGTTCGCGCGCCTGCAACCCGCCTGGCCGGGCGTCGCCCTGGTTGTGGCGGGCGTCGCCTGCACCGCGGCAGGGCCCGTCGGCGGCGTGCCCCTGTTCGGTTATGCCGCCATCGGCCTGATGCTGGTGGGCACGCTCGCGCTGATGCCGCGTTTGGCCACCACGGTATTCGGCCTGCTGCCGCGCCCGAGCGGCGCCGGCGCGCGCCTGGCGCTGGCGCAGTTGCAGGGCGCGCCGGGTCAGGCGGCAGTGAGCCTGGCCGCGGTCGTGGCCAGCTTTTCACTGATGGTGGCGATGGCGATCATGGTCGCATCGTTTCGCGTTTCGCTCGACGCCTGGCTCGACCAGGTGCTGCCGGCGGATCTTTATTTGCGCACCGGCCCGGCCGGTGATACGGCTTATCTCGCGCCGCAGGATGAGGCGCGCATCGCGGCTCTGCCGGGGGTGCGCCGGGCCGAGTTCCTGCGCATCCAGCAACTGCTGCTCGAACCCGGCCGGCCGCGCGTGGCGCTGTTCGCGCGCACGCTCGATCACGACGATCCGGGCCGGCGCTTGCCGCTGGTGAGCGATCTGGTCTTGCCGCGAGCCGGTGAGCCGCCGCCGTTGTGGGCGAGCGAGGCCATGGTGGATCTGTACGGCTATGCCCTGGGCAAGGTGGTGGAGGTGCCGATCGCGGGCAAGTTGCAGCGCTTCACCGTGGTCGGCATCTGGCGCGATTACGCGCGCCAGCACGGCACAGTGATCATCGAGCGCGAGCTGTATGTCGGCTTGAGCGGCGATCGCAACTCCAATGACGCGGCGCTCTATCTCGCGCCGGGTGCGGGCGCGAAAGCGATCGAACAGGCGATACGCGCCGGCGTTCCCGGCGGCGCCAATCTCGAGTTCGGCGAGCCCGGAACGATCCGCGCAAGGTCGCTCCATGTTTTCGACCGCACCTTTGCCGTGACTTACGCGCTCGAAGCGGTGGCGGTGCTGATCGGGCTGTTCGGCCTGTCCTCGAGCTTCGGCGCGCTGGTGCTCGCTCGCAGCCGCGAATTCGGCATGTTGCGCCACCTCGGCATGACGCGGCGCCAGGTCGGCGCCATGCTCGCAGCCGAAGGCGCGCTGGTGAGCGCGCTCGGCCTCGCGCTCGGCCTCGCGCTCGGCTGGGTCATCAGCCTGGTGCTGATTCACGTGGTCAACCGCCAGTCGTTTCACTGGAGCATGGAGCTGCATCCGCCGTGGGGATTGCTCGCGTTGCTCGCGGCCGCGCTGCTCGTGCTCGCCACGCTAACCGCGCTCGCGAGCGGCCGGCGCGCGCTCGGCGTGGACGTGGTGCGGGCGGTGAGGGAGGACTGGTGAGACCGGAAAGGTATTGACGTTGTCAATACGTAATGTATGATATACGATGTGGATATCGAATACGAACTGCGTGGTATCCGTTTCCGCTGGAATGCAGATAAGGCAAAGCGGAATGCCGAAAAGCACGGCATCGCGTTTGAGCAGGCCGCCCAAGTATTCTTCGATCCGTTCGTGCGCTACGAAGATGCCTCGGACAAGGGTGAGCAACGCGATGCGGCCGTGGGTGCCGATTTCGGTTTTCGATTTCTGTTCGTCGCCCACGTCTTTTTCGAGGACGACTTCATTCGCATCATTTCGGCTCGCACGGCCGAACCACCGGAAAGGAAACGCTATGAAGATGGAGACTATTAAGAAACGACTGGCGAAGAATCGCCCGATGGTATCCGTCACTTTGCGGATGCCTGAAGATGTCATTGTCGATCTGAAGCGGGTTGCCCCATTGAAAGGATTCTCCGGCTATCAGGGATTGATGCGTGCTTATGTCGGCGCCGGTTTGCGCGACGATATGGAGCGCTTCGACGGCTCAGCCGTTGCCAAGCTGATCGAGAAGCTGCGTGAAAGCGGTGTTTCCGAGGAAACTCTGACCAAAGCTGCGTCTCAAGTTTCCGGTCTGGCCGCCTAATCTGATTTACACTACACTCAATCCGCTTCGGTGCAATGCCGATGAGCTTGCGTCTATGCGGCCAAAGCGATTTCCAGTCGGGGGTGAGCATGAAAAAGTCAAAGCCTTTGATCGTCAATGCAAGGTGGGATGACGAGGCAAAGGTGTGGGTTGCTACCAGCAACGATATTTCAGGTCTGGTAACGGAAGCAGACAGCATGGATGCCCTGGTCAAGAGACTACAGGTAATTATTCCCGAGCTCTTGGATGCGAACGGCTATCCGGAGGGCGACGACAAAGTGATGTTTCAGATCAACAGCGAACTAACCGCTATTGCATATCGGCAAGCTGCATAGATTCGCGTGGCTGACTACGCCGCTAAACTCAAGAAGATCCTGGCCGCAGCCGAGTGCAAGAAGGTTCGTCAAGGTAAGGGCGATCACGAAATATGGTATAGCCCGATTTCCGGAATAAACTTTACTGTCGATAGCAAAATAAAGTCACGTCATACGGCAAACGCAGCCTTAAGACAGGCTGGCCTGGAAAAAGAGTTTTGAACCCGCTTCGGCGGGTTTTTTCGTTCGGGCCTCGCGCGAAGTTTTTGGAGTGTGCAATGAAGGGCAGGGCGGTATCGCTGTTGCTGATGATCTGTTTCGCGTGCCTGTGGGGCACCGCCATGGCGCAGGATTATGCGCAGGTGCAGCCCGGCGTCGAGCTGCAATTCCCGCGCGATCACGGCAGCCATCCGCAATTTCGCACCGAGTGGTGGTACCTGACCGGCTGGGTGAGAGACGAGCGCGGCGGCGAGCGCGGAATACAGATCACGTTTTTTCGCAACCGCCCGCGCGTGGCCGAAAACAATCCGAGCCGCTTCGCGCCGCGGCAGCTCTTGTTCGCGCACGCGGCGTTGGCCGACGTCAAGGCCGGGAAACTGCTGCACGACCAGCGCGCCGCGCGCGCCGGCTTCGGCCTGGCCGAAGCGCAAGAGGGGCGCACCGACGTGGTGCTCGACGATTGGTCGCTCACGCAAACGGCGAGCGGTTACAGCGCCAGAGTGAGGGCGCGCGAATTCGACTTTGCGCTCGACTTCAAAACGACTCAGCCGGTGCTGCTGCAGGGCGAGCGCGGCCTGAGCCGCAAAGGGCCGCGCCCTGCGCAGGCGAGCTACTACTACAGCCAGCCGCAGCTCGCGCTGTCGGGTTCGATCACCGTCGGAGGCGAGAAGCGCGCGGTCAGCGGCGCAGCCTGGCTCGATCACGAGTGGTCGAGCGACTACCTGGCGCCGGAGGCGCAGGGCTGGGACTGGATCGGCCTGAACCTCGCCGACGGCGGCGCATTGATGGCATTCCGCGTGCGTGACGGCTCGGGCGGCACGCTCTGGGCGGGCGGGGCGCTGCGCGCCGCCGACGGGCGCGTGCGCATACTCGCGCCGGGCGACGTCCGTTTCGAGTCCCTGCGCCGCTGGCGCTCGCCGCGCACCCAAACCGAGTACCCGGTGGCGCTGCGGGTGCGCGCGGGCAGTCTCGAATTCGATCTCGAACCGATGCTGGACGACCAGGAGCTCGATGCGCGCGCGAGCACCGGCACCATTTACTGGGAAGGCGCGGTGTCGGCGCGCGCGCTCGGCAAGCGGCTCGGCGCGGGCTATCTCGAGCTGACCGGCTACTGGCGGCCGCTGCGCTTGTGAGGCCGGCCCTCCGCGCGCATCGTCACTCGGCTCAGGCGTCGAGGGATGAATTGCGCCCGGAACTAAATCAGAGCTTCCCTATTTGGATGCCTTGCTCCGCGGCGTCGCGCTCGGCCGAGAGGATGGTATTGCCGAGCAGCATGGCGATGGTCATCGGGCCGACCCCGCCGGGCACCGGCGTGATCCAGCCGGCGCGCTCTAGCGCGGCGCCGTAGTCCACGTCACCGGTCAGTTTGCCGTCGGGCAAGCGGTTGATGCCGACGTCGATCACCGCCGCGCCGGGTTTTATCATTTCGCCGCCGACCGCATTCGCTTTGCCGATGGCGGCAACGAGCACGTCGGCGCGGCGCGCGTGAACGGCCAGGTCGCGCGTCTGCGAGTGGCAGATGGTGACGGTGGCGCCCGCCTGCATCAACAGCAGCGCCACCGGCTTGCCGACGATATTGCTGCGGCCGATGACCACCGCTTCCTTTCCGCGCAGGTCGAGCCCGGTCGCTTGCAGCAGTTCCATGATGCCTGCGGGCGTGCACGGCACGAAGCGCGGATGTCCGGCGAGCAGGCTGCCGAGGTTGCTCGGGTGCAGGCCGTCCACGTCCTTGATCGGCGAGATGCGCTCGATCACGGCCGCCGGCGCAAGCTCGCGCGGCAGCGGCAACTGCACCAGAATGCCGTGGATAGCGGGATCGGCATTGAGCCGGTCGATGAGCGCGAGCACCGTTTGCTCGGTGCTGTCGCCCGCGAGCGCATGTTCTTCGGAGCGAATGCCGATTTCGCGGCACGCCTTGATCTTGTTGCGCACGTAGATCTTCGAAGCGGGATTCTCGCCGATCATGACGACCGCAAGCCCGGGCGCGATGCCCGCGCCATTGAGCCGGTCGGCACGCAGTTTGCTGCCGGCGTGCAGGTTCTGCGCGATCTGTTTGCCGTCGATGATCGTGGCCGTCATGGTTTGCCCCGTAGTGCGCGCCAGGTGTGCATGGAATAGTTAAAGAGTGCCATTGTGCTTTTTGGTTGGTTGAAAAGGGTAGCAGTCTAACCGATCGGTCGAGCCGGTTCAATCGCGGCGATTTCATAGACCGCATTGCGTTCCCGCTTTGCGATTGCGATGACCACAACAACCAGTTCAGTGTCGCGGACTTCATAGACCAAACGATAGCCAACCGTGCGAAGTTTGATCTTGTATCTGTCTTGTTGTCCGGACAATCTTGAGGCCGGGACACGCGGATTTACCAGTCGTTGTTCCAGCCCGCGCCCGCGCTCGATCTCGGCCAGCGCATTATCAGCGCATTACCGATGCCCAATCCCGTGTTGCCCAATCCC
>JAZDIA010000007.1:0-2054 GCA_043805375.1 Pseudomonadota bacterium | reverse complement strand
GTGCCGGGCGCAAGCTCGCCGAGCGCGTGCTAGCGGCACTGCACGAAGCTCGGGCAAACCGCGGGCGAGGCGCCGAACAGATGGAACAGCAGCCATGCGTGACGCCGTAAGTTGCGCATGAGCGCGAAATACCCCGCGTTCGCCCCACCCGTCCAGGCAAGCGCGCGCCAGGCGTCCTCGGACAGCGAGAAGTTGTAGTGGATGCCCGAGATCGTCTGCATGCGCTGGCCGTAGCGGTGCGCAAGACCGGTGCGGTACACCGTCTTTGCCCGCGCGAGGTTCGATGTTCCGTAGCGGCCGATGGGGATGGCCTCTTCCGCGGGCAGGCCGCAGGGCATGCTCGCGCACCACAGCACCTCATCGCCGATCGCGCGGTACACGGCCTGGTGGATTTGCGTGAGTTCCTCGAGACAGTCCTCCACGCTTGCGTGCACGCCGGTGATCAGCTCGAGCTGCGACTCGCTGAAGTCGGTGGTGATGCGCGGGTGGGTGAGCGCCGAGCCGAGCGCCGCGGGATGCGGCGTCGCGGCGAGCCGCCCGTCGGGCTGCACGCGCAACGATTCCTTCTCGATACCGCGCCGGATGCCCGCAAGGATCATCGGGTCGAGCAAACGCAGTCGTTCCTGGAAAGGCTTCAAAGCTCGTTCTTTCAGCGCAAGAGGCTGCCACGGTAGCAGAAGCACGGCCTTCGTGCGAGCCCGGCTAGAGCTTGAGCGCCTGCGGTAGAATCCTTCACATGGCCATGCACTCACGCGCTATGCTCGCTTGCCTGCTGTTTGCGGCGCTCGCAAGCTGCGCGACGGCTCCGCCGCAGGCTCCGCGCATCGAGCGCCTGCCCGAAGGGGCGGCGGGACCGATTGCGCCGCTCAAAGCCGGCCCGCTCACCATCGATGAAGTGGTGCAGATGGCCCGTGCGGGAACTCCTTCGAACGTCATTCTCCAGAAGCTGCGTGATGCGCGCATGAACTACGCGATCGGCGCGCAGGAGGCCTCGGCGATTGCCGCGCGCGGTGTCCCGCCCGAGGTGATCGACTTTCTGCAGCATGGCGAGCCCCCGCCCGTGACCTACGCGCATCCGACCTACGCGTATCCGTATTCGCCCTACCCTTATGGGCTGCGGCCGTGGGGATATCCCTACGGCACCTTGGGAAGGCCTTACCCTTACGGCCACATCGGGAGCGGCTTTTACCTGGGTTTCGGCAGGCGCTGGCGGCGCTAGGTATCCTGCGCTCCAGGTAATCTGCGCTCGCGGGTGACGAAGTGAAAGCGCAGGCCCTGCGCCGAGAGGTGCGTCTCGCGGGCCGTCTCCACCCATTGCCCCGCGTCGAACTCGGGAAACCAGGCGTCGCCTTCGAACTCGGCGTCGATTTCGGTGAGATGCATGCGGCTGGCGAGCGGCAGGGCGAGGCGGTAGAGTTCGGCGCCGCCGATGACGAAGGCCTCGGCCCCGCGCGCGGATTCGATCGCCTCCCCGAGCGATGCGACGAGCGTGCAGCCGGGCGCGGCGAAGGCGCGCGAGCGCGTCAGCACGATGTTGTCGCGATCGGGAAGCAGTCTTCCCAGCGTCTCGATGATCGATTCACAGGTTTTGCGGCCCATGATCACCGAGTGTCCCAGGGTGAGCTGCTTGAAATGCCGCAAGTCCTCGGAAAGCCGCCAGGGCAGGCGCTTATCCTTTCCTATCACCCGATTGCTCGCGATCGCCGCGACCAGCGAGAGCACGGGCCTCGCGGAGCGCTCTTCGGTGTGGCTCACTGAATTGCCCTCCACGCTAGACGGCGATGGGCGCTTTGATCGCGGGGTGCGGGTCGTAGCCCTCGAGCGCGAAATCCTCGTAGCGAAAGGCGAAGATATCCTTGACTGCCGGATCGAGCCGCAGGCGCGGCAACGGCCTGGGCGTGCGGGAGAGCTGTTCTTTCGCCTGATCGAGGTGGTTGAGGTACAGGTGAGCATCGCCCAGGGTGTGCACGAATTCGCCCGGCGCAAGCCCGCACACCTGCGCCATCATCAGGGTGAGCAGCGCGTACGAGGCGATGTTGAAAGGCACGCCGAGA
>JAZDIA010000006.1:0-2093 GCA_043805375.1 Pseudomonadota bacterium | reverse complement strand
CTGACCGGTACGGCGATAGCTTGGGGCGCGCAGAACCTGAGCGAATGGCCGCAGGGTGCATATACCGGGGAAGTGTCGGGCGCGATGCTGCGTGATTTCGGCTGCCGCCATGTCCTTGTCGGCCATTCCGAACGGCGTGCGCTATACGGTGAGACCGACAAGCAGGTGGCGGCAAAGTTTCAGGCAGCACAAGGGGTGGGATTGATTCCGATCCTGTGCGTCGGAGAATCTCTGCCGGAGCACGAAGTCGGCGTCACGGAAATCGTGGTCGGGCGCCAACTCGCTGCCGTGATTGAGTCAAGCGGCGTCGGCGCGCTGGTCAATGCGGTGATCGCCTACGAACCGGTGTGGGCGATCGGCACCGGCAGGACCGCAACGCCGCAGCAGGCTCAGGCGGTGCACGCGTTCATACGCGGCGTCATCGGCAGGCAGGATGCCAAGCTGGCAGCCGGGTTGAGCATCGTGTACGGCGGCAGCGTCAAGGCCGCCAACGCGAAGGAATTGTTCGCCATGCCCGATATAGACGGCGGGTTGATCGGCGGTGCAGCGCTGGTCGTGGAGGAGTTCGTCGCGATTTGCGCGGCGGCCGGCGGCGCGTGAGCGGTTCCGGGCAGGGGATGCGGTCCGGTGGTGCTGCCTAACCTGGGTGGCGCGTTAGTTCAGTATTTTTGTTATCTGCCATGTGGCAGATGAGCCATAGCGAGTGGAAAATGGATATTTGGCTGACTTTGATTTTGACCGTGCACGTGCTGGTGGCGCTGGGCATCATTTTCCTGGTGTTGCTGCAGCACGGCAAGGGTGCGGACATGGGGGCCGCCTTTGGCGGCGGCTCATCGGGCAGCCTGTTCGGCGCCACCGGCTCCGCCAACTTTCTTTCCCGCACCACGGCCGCGCTGGCGGTGGTGTTTTTCCTCACCAGCCTTGGGCTGGCGTACGTGGCGACGCACAAGCCCAAGATGGAGCGCAGCGTGATGCAGGGTGTGACTTCGCAGCCAGCGACCGCTGTGGCGCCAGCGGGGGAGGTGCCCAAGCCGGCCGATGCGGCGGCCGGGCCGAAGGCGAACGACGTACCCAAGTAGAAACTAAAGGCTGGAAACTAGACGAAAGCCGGCGGTTTTTCTAGTTTCTACCCTCTAGATTGCCGACGTGGTGAAATTGGTAGACACGCTATCTTGAGGGGGTAGTGGCGAAAGCTGTGCGAGTTCGAGTCTCGCCGTCGGCACCAGTTTAGGATCGATGAGTTTTGAGCAGTGCCTTGTGGAAATCGCAGACCTGCGGTTTTGTTCGAGCCGATATTGAAAGAAGCCGAAACAATAAGAAAGCGTTTGATCTAGGTCAACCCGGCAATCCGCTCAAAGGTAGACGATGTGGCCTGCTTATATGATGGCTGGATTCAAGGTTTTCGCCAACTGCTCAATCCTGAATTTTAGATTCTAACGATCCGTGCTCGAAAACTACTTTCCCGTTTTGATGTTCATCTTCGTTGGCACTGCTGTCGGCGTCGGGGCGATCGTGACCGGTGCGCTGCTCGGGCCGCGCCGTCCGGACGGTGAAAAGCTTTCCCCGTACGAATGCGGCTTCGAGGCCTTCGAGGACGCGCGCATGAAGTTCGACGTGCGCTATTACCTGATTGCGATTTTGTTCATCCTGTTCGACCTGGAGATCGCGTTCCTGTTTCCCTGGGCAATCGTGGTCAATGAAATCGGCCTGTTCGGATTCTTTTCCATGATGATTTTCCTTACCATTCTGGTGGTTGGCTTCATCTACGAATGGATGAAAGGGGCGCTGGAGTGGGAGTAGCGATGCGAATAAAACGGGCAGCGCCGGCCAGCGACAGCGCTGAACTTGGTTCTGAGATGACCCTTCCGAAGCGGCGATATGGGCATTGAAGGAATCCTGCAAGAAGGCTTTGTCACCACCACCGCCGACAAGCTGATCAACTGGACCCGCACCGGGTCGATGTGGCCGATGACTTTCGGCCTTGCCTGCTGCGCGATCGAAATGATGCATTCGGGCGCCGCGCGCTACGATCTTGACCGCTTCGGCATCGTATTTCGCCCCAGCCCGCGCCAGGCGGACGTGATGATCGTCGC
>JAZDIA010000005.1:0-2186 GCA_043805375.1 Pseudomonadota bacterium | reverse complement strand
GGCTCAAGGCTGAAGGCCAGGCCGCGGCGCGCCGCCTCCGGCGCGAAGGTCGCGCCCAGCCGCTCGAGCAGTGAGCCAAGGTCGAACGGCGCATGCTCCAGACGCAGCTCGCCCGCCTCCACCTTGGAGATGTCGAGCACGTCGTTGATGAGGGCAAGCAGGTGGCGCGCGGCGCTCTGCACCATGCCCAGTTGCTTCTCCTGCTCGGCGTTCAGCGGCCCAGGGAGCTTCTGGAGCAGGATGCCGGTAAAACCGATGACGGAGTTGAGCGGCGTCCTCAACTCGTGCGACATGGTGGCGAGGAACGAGGACTTGACCTTGTCCGCCGCCTCGGCTCTTTCCTTCGCGGCTGCAAGCTGCGCGGTGCGCTCGGCGACGCGCTGCTCGAGTTCCGCGGCGTGCCGCTGCAGTTCTTCGTGAAGCCGGCGGACTTCCGCCTCGGCTCGCTTGCGCTCCGTGATGTCGTGAAAAATGACCGCGGCGCCGATGATCTTGCCGGCGCTGTCCCTGATCGGGGAAACGCTGCTCAGGACATCGATCACCCGCCCGTCCTTGGTCACGCACTGCAACTCATGTGGCGCAATCGTCTCGCCGCGAAGTATTCGCTCGTTGTTTCGCGCACTGCTGATTTGCTGGCCCGGCAGCAGCTGGAAGGTGGACGGCTTGCCGATCGCTTCAGTTGCGCTATAGCCCAACATCTTTTCCGCACCGGCGTTCCACGACACGATCGTGCCCTCAAGCGTGCGGCTGAAGATGGCGTCGTTGGAATTCTCGACGATCGCGGCCAACTGGTCGCGTGTCGCCTCGGCTTTCTTGCGCGCGGTGATGTCGCTGGCTATCGTGATGACCCCGCTGATGGCCCCCGAGGCGTCGCGCAGCGGAGCCGTGGCCGCATTAATGAAGATCGGCGCGCCGTCACGTCGCAGGCGCTGTATCTGCCGCTCCACCAGTTGCGCGCCGGCCAGCACCTTGGGGAACACCAGCGCGGACTCCTCGCGCGCCTCCCCCGGCACAGTGGGCAAGGGTTTGCCCAGCACCTCGGAGGCTTTCCAGCCGTAGATCTGTTCGGCAGCGGGGCTCCAACTGGTGACGAGCCTGTTCTTGTCGCGGGTGAAGATCGCCAGCGGCACCGAGTGGATCAGCGTCTGCAATTGCTCGCTGGTCGCGCGCAGCGCCTCCTCCATGCGCTTGCGTTCGGTGATGTCGTGAAGAATAACCGAGGCGCCGATGATCTTGCCCGCGCTGTCTTTCACCGGGGAAAGTCTGCCCAGGAGATCAATCACCCTCCCGTCCTTGGTCACGCGCTGCGATTCACGCGGTGGAATCGTCTCGCCGCGAAGTATTCGCTCGGTGTTTCGCGCCAGGATGGGTTGCCGGCCCGGCAGCAGGTTGAAGGTGGACGGCTTGCCGATCGCTTCAGCCGCGCCATAGCCGAACATCTTTTCCGCACCAGCGTTCCACGACACGATCGTGCCGTCAAGCGTGCGGCTGAAAATGGCATCGCTGGAATTCTCGACGATCGCGGCCAACTGGTCGCGTGTCGCCTCGGCCTGCTTGCGCTCGGTGATGTCGGTGCCGACGCCGCGGTAGCCCTTGAACGCGCCGGAGGCATCGAACAGCGGATCGCCGCTTATCAGGATATGCCGCACGGTGGTGCCGTCTGGGCCGAGGCGCGAGAGTTCGAAACCGCGGAACGGCAGGTGCGCATCCAGCACCGCCCGGTGCGCCTGCCAGCCCGCCTCGTCCGGCGAAACATACGGTATTTCCCAGTGGCGCAGCCCGAGCTGCGCGTCGTCCTTGAACGCCGACACTATGGCCGGCTTGCTGCCCGCCCCGCGCGCCAGCAGCCGGTGCTCGGCATCGCTCTCCCAGTAGAAGTCCGAGGACAACTCGCTCAGGCTGCGAAAGCGTTCCTCGCTCTCGCGCAATGCTTCTTCCCGGTGCGCCAAGGTTTCCAGCAGCCGATTGAAGCCACCGATCAGTTCGCCGATTTCATCCTGCCTGGCGATGGGCAAGGGCTGCGCGGGCTGGTTGGTATCCGACAGGGCGGCCAGCGTTTTCACCGCGGCAAGCATCGGCGAGAGCTGACGCCTCAACATCCACCAGGTCAGCCCACCCGCCAGCAGGGTCAGGAAGATCGTCGCGAGCAACATGCGCCGCTGCATGTCGCGGATCGGGGCAAACGC
>JAZDIA010000004.1:0-21376 GCA_043805375.1 Pseudomonadota bacterium | reverse complement strand
TCTTGCCCAATTCCGGCAGGAGAAAATGCGGATCGTAGCCGAAGCCGTTATGCCCGCGCGCTTCGTTGCTGATTTCGCCCCACCAGTAGCCTTCTCCGATCAGGGGCTGCGGATCGGCCGCGTGGCGCAGCAGCGCCATGGCGCAATAATAATAAGCGCGGCGGTCGGTAGCGGCGGCGAGCGCGGCCACGAGCTTGTCGTTGTTGTTCGCGTCGCGCCGCTTGCGCGGCTCGCATTCGGACAAGTCGCCGGCATAGCGCGCCGAATGCACACCGGGCTCGCCGCGAAGGGCCACCACGCAGATGCCGGAATCATCCGCCAGCGCCGGCAGGCCCGAGCGCTCGGCCGCATGGCGCGCTTTTGCCAGTGCATTCTCGATGAACGTGAGGTGCGGCTCCTCGGCCTCGGGAATCCCGAGCGAGTCTTGCGTGACCACCTCGCAGCCTAGGGGCGCGAGCAGAGCCTCGATTTCGCGCAACTTGCCGGCGTTGCCACTGGCGAGGATGAGCTTTTTCATGCGATTATTTTACTCCACGGCGCGCGGGATTTGCGCAGGAAAGCGGATGCGTGCGAAGATAGTTGCGGCAAGGGCGGGATGCGAATGGGAGGCAGCGCAATGAGCAAAGAGCCAACCGAAGCGTACGTTAAAGCGATAGGCGGCCGCGCCGATGGCGGAGCGCCGGAAAATATACCGCGGCCGGTACTGGGCAAGAAGGTTTTCTCGGCCGAAAAGCTGCTGCTCGCGCGGATGATGGAATCCCTCGGCAATCCGCCCTTGGACCTGGTGTTGTGGGATGGGCAGGAAATCGCGAGCCCGGAGAATCAGTCGATCGCGCGGATTCTGATTCGCGACCGCGGCGCCTTGCTGAAGCTGATTGCCAATCCCGAGCTGGCGTTCGGCGAAATGTACACCGCGGAACGCATCGAGGTGCAGGGAAATCTGGCCGATTGCCTCGAAGCGATCTATCGCGCGCTGCCGCGGACCGAGCACGGCCAGATCGGGCAAAAGCTGTTGGCGACGTTTAACGCTCTGCCGCGCAATACCGTGCCCAGGGCGCAGCGTAACATCCACCATCATTACGATATCGGCAACGATTTCTACAAGCTCTGGCTCGACCGGGACATGGTGTATACCTGCGGCTATTTCCCGAGTACGACCATGGGCTTGGAGGAGGCGCAAGGAGCGAAGCTTGACTACGTGTGCCGCAAGCTGCGCCTAGCGCCCGGCGAGAATGTGATCGAGGCCGGCTGCGGCTGGGGTGCGCTGGCTCTGTACATGGCCAAACACTACGGCGCAATCGTGAAAAGCTACAACATATCCAAGGAACAGATCGCGTACGCCCGCGAACGCGCCCGCGCCGGAGGACTGGACGGCCGGGTGCAGTTCATCGAGGACGATTACCGCAACGTCAGCGGCGAATTCGATGCCTTCGTATCGGTCGGCATGATCGAGCACGTCGGCACGGACCAGTACCAGGCGTTGGGCGCGGTCATCGAGCGCTGCCTCAAGGAAACCGGGCGCGGGCTCATCCATTCCATCGGCCGCGATTATCCCAGCCCGATGAATCCGTGGATCGAGCGCAACATTTTTCCCGGCGCCTGCCCGCCGAGCTTGTCGCAGATGATGCAGATCTTCGAGCCTTTCGGTTTTTCCGTTCTCGACGTGGAGAATTTGCGGCTGCACTACGCCAAGACGCTGGAGCACTGGCTGTTGCGTTACGAGGCCAACGTCGAGCGCGTGACGCAAATGTTCGATCCCGCGTTCGCGCGGGCGTGGCGCCTGTACCTCGCGGGCTCCCTCGCTGCATTCAGGTCGGGGACAATGCAGCTATTCCAGGTAAGCTTCGCCCGCTCCGGCCACAACCGGATTCCCTGGACCAGGCAATACCTGTACGCGTCCTGAAACGGCGCGATGGAAACCTGCGACGCGCTGATTGTCGGGGGCGGTCCCGCCGGCTCATCCTGCGCCTGGAAACTGCGGGCGCACGGCATGGATGTGATGGTTCTCGACAAGGCGCTGTTCCCGCGCGACAAGGTCTGCGCCGGCTGGATTACGCCGGCGGTGGTGCAGGCGCTGCAGCTCGATACCGAGGCCTATGCCAGGGAGCAGGTGCTGCAGCCGATAACGGCGTTTCGCACCGGACTGATCCACGGCAGCGAGATCGAGACCCGCTATCCGGACACGGTGAGCTTCGGCATACGCCGGTGCGAATTCGACCACTACCTGCTGCAGCGCTCGGGCGCTCGCATGTTGCTGGGCCAGACGCTGAAATCGTTGGAGCGACGCGGCGATCAATGGATAATCAACGACGCTATTGCGACCCCGCTGCTTATTGGCGCGGGAGGGCATTTCTGCCCGGTCGCGCGTTTTCTCGGCGCGAAGCTCGGCGCCGCCGAGCCCGCGGTGACGGCGAAAGAAATCGAATTCGAGATGAGTCCGGAGCAAGCCGCAACTTGCGGTGCGCGCGCGGATACGCCGGAACTTTATTTTTGCCGGGATCTGAAAGGATATGGCTGGTGCTTTCGCAAAAGCGACTACCTCAACATCGGGCTGGGGCGGGAGGGCAACCGGGGTCTTTCCGAACACCTGAAGGAGTTTTGCGATTTCCTGAGGCAGCGCGGCGGGATCCCGAGGAACATTCCCGACAAATTTCATGGCCATGCCTATCTTCTGTATGGGCGTTCGCGGCGAAAGCTGCTCGATGACGGAGTTCTGCTCGTCGGCGATGCCGCCGGACTGGCCTACCCTGAAAGCGGCGAAGGGATAAGACCGGCGGTCGAGTCCGGCCTGCTCGCGGCGGCCGCGGTCGTGGCAGCGGGGGAAGACTACCGGCGTCAACGGCTGCAGGTTTACTCTAGCCGATTGAGCGCGCGTTTCGGACCCGAGGCGGCTCCGGCCGCAGGAATGGTGCCTGGGTTCCTACGCAACGCCATCGCCGGCGCGCTGCTTCGCAGCCGCTGGTTTACACGGCGCGTGGTGCTGGATCGCTGGTTTCTTCACGCGCATCAGCCGGGCCTGCAATAGGCGCTGCCAGCAGCGACAGATCGGCCACCGCGCGCAGGCTGCGGCCGATCAGGCGCTGGATCTCCTGCGTGCGCCCCGACTGCTTGCCGCGTGCGGCCTCGCGCTCGGTGCGGGTATTGGTCGCGCGCGGCAGCATGCCGTACTCGGCCGTGAGCCAGCCGCGGACCTGCCCGCGGAGAAATCCCGGCACCTTTTCTTCCACGCTGGCGGTGCACAGCACCTTGGTGTCGCCGAACTCCGCCAGCACCGAGCCCTCGGCGTGCTTGGTGTAAGCGCGGGTAATCCGAACTTTGCGCAGCTCGTCGTATTGCCTGTTGCTAGGTCTTGCCATTTGAGAGCCTTCTGTTTGGGAGCCTTGCTATTGCGCTCAAGGATTCTACTCCCAGGTCAGCGCGATCACCGACGGAACGTCGCACCCGCGCCTCGCGCGCCGCTCGGCCGGATCGAGCAGTTCGGGAACCCCTGCATGATGTCGCTTTCTTGCAACTGATAACCGTCCTCTAGCGGCTGGTTGGCTTGCCTGAACATTACGTGAGCGCGGCCTCTGTTATGATGATCGCGAAAACGCCGGAAATCCAAAGCATTTTCAGTCTGCATACAGGCAAAGTAAAGCGCGCTTAGTCACACTCAGTCACACTCTCGCACTTACACGGGCTCTCATGATTCAAAGTATGACCGGCTATGCGGCGCTCGCGCGCGAAACCGCGCAGGGCTCGCTTTTTCTCGAGTTGAAAAGCGTCAACAACCGCTTTCTCGACGTCCAGTTCCGCGTGGTCGAGGAGTTGCGCGCGCTCGAACCGGGCTTGCGCGAGCTGATCGGCGCGAGAATCGGGCGCGGCAAGCTCGATTGCCGTGTCAGTTTCACGCCGGCGGTCGCCGCCGGCAGGCAGCTTTCGCTCAACGCCGGGCTGCTGCAACGGCTGGCGGAACTCGAACACGAAGTGCGCGCGCTGATGCCGCAGGCGCAGCCGCTGGGCGTGGGAGACGTGCTGCACTGGCCCGGCATGCTGGGCGATGCCGCGATCGCCGCCGACGATCTGCGCGAACCCTGCCTCGCTCTGATGCGCGAGGCGCTCGCCGAGCTGTGCGCCACGCGCGCGCGCGAGGGGGGGAAACTCAAGGACATGATCCTCGATCGCACCGCCAAGATGCAGGCGCTTGTGGACCGTGTAACGCCTTTGTTGTCCCTCGCCATTGCCGCTTACCAGGAAAAACTCGCGGCGCGGCTGCGCGAGGCGCTCGCTTCCAACGACGAGGAGCGCATACGCCAGGAAATCGCCGTGTTCGGCATCAAGGTCGATGTCGCCGAGGAGCTCAACCGGCTGGCGGCGCATCTGCAGGAAGTGCGGCGGGTGCTCGAGGCCGGCGGCGCTGCCGGCAAGCGATTGGACTTTCTCATGCAGGAGCTGAATCGCGAAGCCAATACCCTTGGATCGAAGTCCGTGTCGAAAGAGGTCTCCGAAGCCGCGATCGAACTGAAGCTTCTGATCGAGCAGATGCGCGAGCAGATACAGAACATCGAATAAAGAGTTCGTTCATCATGACCGGCAACCTGTTTATCATCAGCGCCCCCTCCGGCGCGGGGAAATCGACACTCACCGCCAAACTGCTGGAGGAGGACAAGAATATTCGCCTGTCGCTGTCCTACACCACGCGTGCCCCGCGACCGGGCGAGGTCGACGGCCGCGATTATCACTTCGTCGACAAGGCCCGCTTCATGGGCATGCTCAAGCGCGGCGAGTTCCTTGAAAGTGCCGCGGTGCACGGTAACCACTACGGCACATCCCAGGCCTGGATTCGCGCGCAGCGCGCCGCAGGGCACGACCTTCTGCTCGAAATCGACTGGCAGGGAGCGCAACAAGTGCGCCGGATTTTTCGCGACACGATCGGCATATTTATCCTGCCGCCCTCGATGAGGGAACTGGAACGGCGCGTGCGCGGGCGCGGCCACGACGGCGAAGAAGTCGTGCGCCGGCGCCTCGGCGCCGCGGCTGATGAAATGAGCCACGCAGCCGAATTTGAATATGTTATTATTAACAATGACTTCGAAGATGCGCGTCGCGACCTGATTGCGGTGGTGCGTGCGTCGAGGCTGGTATTTGCGCGCCAGATCGAGCGTTATCCCGACGTATTCAAATTTTAACCAAGGAACACCATGGCCCGCATCACCGTTGACGACTGCATGAAGCAAATCCCTAATCGCTTCGAACTGACGCTCGCCGCGACTTATCGCGCGCGCCAACTGACGAACGGTGCGACGCCTCTGGTCGAGCCGGACAAGGACAAGTTCACCGTCATCGCGCTGCGCGAAATCGCGGCCGGCAAAGTGGGCAACGAAATGTTGAACCGGGCAAACGCCACGTAAGCTCGGGCGGGTTTCTCCGCCTTCTTCCCCTGGCGGGGCTCGCGCAAGTATGACCGCTCTCGCTGAATTCACCAACAACCTTTCCGGCTACCTCAAGCCGCCCGACATCGGGCGCATCGAGGAGGCCTACCATTTCAGCGGCAAGGCGCACAAGGGCCAGTATCGTAAATCGGGCGAACCCTACATCTCGCACCCGCTCGCGGTCGCAGGGATCCTCGCCGATTGGCACTTGGATCCGCAGGCGCTGATGGCGGCGCTGTTGCACGATGTCATGGAGGACACCGAAATCTCCAAGGACGAGATCAGCCAGCGCTTCGGCAGGCCGGTGGCCGATCTCGTCGATGGCGTGTCCAAGCTGGACAAGATCGAGTTTCAGTCGCACGAGGTCGCGCAGGCGGAGAACTTCCGCAAGATGCTGCTGGCGATGGCGCGCGACGTGCGCGTCATCCTGATAAAACTCGCCGACCGGCTGCACAACATGCGCACGCTGGGTGCGGTGCCGCCGGACAAGCGCCGCCGCGTCGCGCGCGAAACGCTGGAGATCTACGCGCCCATCGCCAACCGGCTGGGGTTGAACAACCTGTACCAAGAGCTGCAGGAACTCGCCTTTTCGCACCGTACCCGCTGCGTTACCGGGTGTTGGCCAAAGCGACCAAGGCGGCGCGCGGCAACCGCCGGCAGGTGGTGGGTAAGATCCTGGAAGCGATCAAACAGCGTCTGCTCGATGCCGGCATCGAGGCGCAGATCACAGGGCGCGAGAAACAGATCTACAGCATCTACAAGAAGATGCTCGAGAAGAATCTATCGTTCTCGCAGGTGCTCGACATCTACGGCTTTCGCGTCGTGGTCAAGGACACGCCATCGTGCTATCTCACGCTGGGCGCACTGCACGGGCTGTACAAACCTGTGCCGGGCAAATTCAAGGACTATATCGCCATTTCCAAGGTGAACGGTTACCAGGCCCTGCACACGACGCTGTTTGGCCCTTTTGGCACGCCGCTGGAAATCCAGATCCGCACGCGCGACATGCATCGCGTGGCCGAAGCCGGTGTCGCCTCCCACTGGCTGTACAAGACCTCCGACGCCAACCTCAACGAAGCGCAGCACCAGACGCACAATTGGCTGCAATCCCTGCTCGACATCCAGAGCGAAAGCGGCGACGCCGCCGAGTTCCTCGAACACATCAAGGTGGACCTGTTCCGGGACGAAGTCTACGTGTTCACGCCTAAGGGCAAAATCATGGCGCTGCCACGCGGCGCCACCGCGGTGGACTTCGCCTACGCCGTGCACACCCACATCGGCGAACGCTGCGTCGCCACCAAGATCAATTATGAGCCGGTGCCGCTCAGGACCGAACTCAAGAACGGCGACCGCGTCGAGATCATTACGGCGCCGCACGCCAACCCCAATCCGGCATGGATCAACTACGTCAAGACCGGCAAGGCGCGTTCGCACATCCGTCATTTCCTCAAGACCATGCACTACGAGGAGTCCATGGAACTGGGCGAGACGCTGCTCAATCGCGCGCTGCGCGCGCTGAAGACGGACATCACCGAAATCGGGGCCGAGCGGTGGGAAAAACTGCTGCGCGACGGCGGTGCCAAATCGCGCCAAGAGGTACTCGCAGATGTCGGCCTGGGCAAGCGCCTCGCAGCCGTGGTGGCAAGAAGGCTGCTAACGGCTTCCGAGCAGACGCAGCCGGAAGCCAAGGCCGGGCCGATTGTAATCCGCGGCTCCGAAGGCATGGCGGTGCAGTTCGCCAAGTGCTGCCGCCCCATTCCCGGCGACGCCGTCATCGGCTCCATAAAGAAGGGCCAGGGCATGGTGATTCACACCTACGACTGCCCGGCGGTGGTCAAGTCTCGCTCCGATCCGGAAAAATGGCTGGACGTGGAATGGGCGCCGGAGCCCGCGCACATGTTCGAAGTCAGCATCCGCATGACCGTGATGAATCAGCGTGGCGTGCTGGCGAAGGTGGCGGCGGCGATTGCCGAGGCCGGCTCCAACATCGACAATATCAGCATGGACCAGGACCACAGTGCCTGCACCGGTATGCTGTTCACGCTGCAGGTCACCGATCGGACGCACCTCGCGCGCATCAAGCGCGGTCTGCGCCGCATACCCGAGGTGATCCGCATCGCGCGGACGAGGGGCTGAGAAACCGTTTTAGCGTGCTGACGGCGCGAAACGCCGGTGTCTGTCACAAGGACAGTTGCAGTTTCGGCGACTGTCAAGCGCGTCGCCTCGCATCTCGGAATGACATCGAATCACGACGAACCGATATGAAAATCAGCGCCAACGGCATCAACATCAACTACACCATCGAAGGTGAAGGCCCCTGGCTCACGCTGAGCCACTCCCTCGCCTGCAATCTGCACATGTGGGATGAGGAGGCGAGGCTCCTCGCGAAACGCTACAAGGTGCTGCGCTACGACACCCGCGGCCATGGCGCGAGCGGTGCGCCCTCGGGCGCCTATTCGTTCGATCTGCTGGCCGAGGACCTGCACCGGCTCCTGCAGGCGCTGGGCATACAGTCCACCCACTTCGTCGGCTTGTCCATGGGCGGGATGATAGGCCAGACCTACGCGCTCAAGCACCCGGGCACTTTCTCGAGCCTGGCATTGTGCGACACCACCAGCCGCTATCCCTCCGACGCGGGCGGGATGTGGCTTGAGCGGATCAAGATCGTCGAAACGCAGGGCATGGAACCGATGGTGCTGCCGACCCTGGCACGCTGGTTCACCGAGGGTTTCAGAAAAACGCACCCGGACGTAGTGGAAAGAGTTGCGGCCATGATACGTTCCACGCCCGCGCCAGGCTACATCGGTTGCAGCCACGCCATCCCCAAAATCAATCTGACCGCGCGGCTAAAGGAGATCCGCTGTCCCAGCGTGGTCATCGTGGGCAAGGACGATCCGGGCACGCCGGTCGCAATGGCAGAAGAAATTCACCGGGCCATGCCGGGCTCAAATCTGGTGATCATTGCCGACGCCGCGCACCTTTCCAACCTGGAGCAACCCGAGGCGTTCAACCAGGCGCTGGGCGATTTCCTCGCGCGCGTACGTTTTCGTTCCTCGCAACCACCATTAGATAAGATATCGTTCGAATGACGCACCCATCGCGCTTGAGCGATTTATCCTGGCATCAGACCTCACTCCCGAACTTTAAGCCCCATTCCCATGAGCGACAAGACCTACCTCGACTGGCCTTTTCTCGACGCGCCGCAGCGCGCGCTGCAGATGTTCGTCGGCCTCGGAGTGGTGAGCGGGAACGCGATGGAAAAGCTCTACCGCGAGATCCGTACGCTGCGCATTTACGAAGGCGCGATCGAACTGCAGAAGTTGATTATCGCCAGCGAAACATTGAAAGGCGCATGATTTACCGCGGTGGACGGACGCGGAACGTAGGCTGACTGGGGCCTCATCAGCACGCGCTCTTGCTCATCGAACTTGCCGGTGCCGGATCATCACCTGATTATCGGCACTGAAGGCTGCGCCCAGGCGTTCGGCGAAATACACCGAACGGTGCTGGCCGCCGGTGCAGCCGATGGCAACGGTGAGGTAGCTGCGGTTTTCGCGCTCGAACGCGGGCAGCCAGGTGGCGATGAAGGCGTGGATGTCGCGGTACATGTTCTGCGTCGATTCATTCGCCTCGAGAAAGGCGGTAACCGCGGCATCGAACCCGGTCAGTTCGCGCAGAACGGGCTCGTAATAGGGGTTGGGCAGGCAGCGTACGTCGAACACGAAATCGGCATCCAGCGGTATTCCCTGCTTGAAGCCGAAAGACTCGAACAGCAGCGTCAGACGCGAGCGGTCCACTTCGACCAGGTCCTTGATCCAGTTGCGCAAGGTGTTGGGCGAGAGTTCGCTGGTGTCGATGTGATGAGCTGATTCGCCGATGTCGCCGAGCAGTTCGCGCTCGCGCGCGATGCCCTCGGCCACGGTAAGCTCGCCCTCGCTCAGCGGATGGCGCCGCCGCGTTTCGGAAAAGCGCTTGATCAGGGTTTCGTCCTTGGCCTCCAGGAACAGCAGCCTCACGTCCACGCCTTTTTGCTTTAGCGCCACGACGGTCTGTGGCAACTGGCGCACCGAGGCGCCGCTGCGCGCGTCCATGCTCAGGGCGACTTGCTCATGGCCGGAGCCGGCAAGCGACTCGAGCAGCGGCATCACCAGGGCGACCGGGAGATTGTCCACGCAGTAATAACCACTGTCTTCCAGCACATTGAGCGCGACGCTCTTGCCCGAGCCGGAAAGACCGCTGATCAGCACCAGTTGCATGGTGTCAGGATAGCACTCAGTCGCGCAAAACAAAAAGGGCGCAGGCGGTGCCTGCGCGGCCCGGCCGCGGACGGAATCCGGTGAATCAGCTGACGTCGCGCGTCATCTCCCCTTGCTGCCGGGCGATGAATTCCTGGGTGCTGTCGATGCCGCGCAGCTGCAGGATGTAATTGCGCACCGCCGCCTCCAGCAGCACCGCCAGGTTGCGCCCGGCGGCCACCGGGAGGATGATCTTGCGGATGGACACACCGAGGATGTCCCCGGTCAGTTCGTGCAGCGGCAGCCGCTCGCTCGGGGCGGCTCCGGTCTGGACCGGTTTTTCCAGGTGCACGATCAGCTTGAGGTTCATTTTCGGGCGCACTGCGGTCTGGCCGAAAATGGTGCGGATATTGAGCACGTCCAGGCCGCGCACCTCGAGGAAATCCTTGAGCAGGGGCGGGCAGCGCCCCTCGATCGTCTTGGCCGCAATGCGCGATACCTCGACCGCGTCGTCGGCCACCAGGCCGTGGCCGCGGCTGATCAGCTCCAGCGCCAGTTCGCTCTTGCCTACGCCCGATTCTCCGGTGATCAGCACGCCCAGTCCGAGCACGTCCATGAACACGCCGTGCATGCAGGTCGAATCCGCCAGGACCTTGGCCAGGTATCGGCGCAGGGTGTCGATGACGGTGTCGGCCGCAAAGGCGGTCGCCAGCACCGGCACGCTCCTCGTTTCTGCCGAGCGCAGCAGCGCCGCCGGTCCGACGACGCTGTCCGTGAGGATGATGGCGGCCGGCTCGCCCGCAAACAGATTGGCGATGACCCGGACGGCGTCGTCGCCGCTATAGCCGTCGATGTAGGCAATTTCGCGCCGGCCCAGCACCTGAATACGGTTGGGGTGGATCAGGTTGAGGTAGCCCACCAGCGCCGCGGCGTCGGCGCTGTCCCGGCGCACCGGCGCAGCGTCGCCGCCGCGGCCGCCGATCCAGTCTAGGCCCAGTTTTGCGGCATTGTCTTCAAACAGCCGCGCGATGCTGGTTTGTAACATCGGGTTGCCAAGAGCTGATGAGTTGGTGCAGGTCGCCTTCGTCTTGCGTTTGCGTCAACTGCTCGCGCAGCTCGCGGTCGGAAAACATCTGTGCCAGTTCGGACAGAATTTCCAGGTGTTGCTCGGTCGCTTGCTCCGGCACCAGCAGGATGAACAGCAGGTTGACCGGCTTGCCGTCGGGGGCGTCAAACGGCACCGGGCTGCCAAGGCGCACGAAAGCCGCCACCGGCTCGTGCAAACCCTTGATGCGGCCGTGCGGAATCGCCACGCCCTGACCCAGGCCGGTCGAGCCCAGGCGCTCGCGCGCGAACAGGCTGTCGAACACCAGGCTGCGCGCTACCCCCTGGTTATTTTCGAAAATAAGGCCGGCCTGTTCGAACATGCGCTTCTTGCTGCTGACTTCCAGGCCAACGACGATGTTCGAGGGTGGCAATAGCTTTGAAATGAGATTCATCGTTCGAGAGAAGTGGGCGGTGGGTTGCCGGCACCCCGGAATCGGGCGCGTGCTGCCGGAGGGCGCGATATCTTACCCCAAAATCGGATTGCCGGGTCATTTCTCCGCCGGCTGGCGTTTGATGGCGTCACGGGCGTGGGCGAAAGCCTTGTCCTTATGCTTGACGATCTGGCGATCCAGCTTGTCCATCAGCAGGTCGATGGCCGCGTACAAGTCCTCATCATCGCTCTCGACATGGATGTCCTTGCCGGGTATGTGCACGCTGATCTCGGCCTTCTGTCGCATTTTTTGCACCGACAGGATGACATTTACGTCGATAACCTGGTCGGAATGGCGCTTAATCCGCCCGAGCTTGGACATGACGTAATCGCGAATGGCCTGGGTGACTTCGACATGATGACCACTGACCTGGACGTTCATCTTCGACTCCTTTCAAATTTACAGCGACTTGCGCAAGCCGACCGGCGGTATATGCAGCGACTCCCTATACTTGGCGACGGTGCGGCGCGCCACCACGATGCCCTGCTCGTTGAGAATCTGGGATATCTTGCCGTCAGAAAGCGGCCTTTGGGAATTCTCGGAGTGGACCAGTTGTTTCAGCAGCGCGCGGATCGCGGTCGCGGAACAGATGCCGCCCGCTTCAGTGGCGACGTGGCTGCCGAAAAAGTACTTCAGCTCCAGCATTCCGCGCGGCGTGGCCATGAATTTCTGCGTGGTGACGCGGGACACGGTGGACTCGTGCAGGCCCAGGGTTTCGGCGATTTCGCGCAGCACCAGCGGCTGCATCGCCACTTCGCCGTGATCGAAGAAATGGCGTTGCCGATCCACGATCGCCTGCCCCACCCGCAGGATGGTCTCGAATCGGTGCCGCACGTTCTTGATCAGCCAGCGCGCCTCCTGCAACTGAATCGACATCCGGCTGCCGGCCGAATGCGATTTGTCTTGCAGAATCTCGGCGTACATGCGGTTGATGCGCAGTTTGGGCATGGCGTCGGGGTTGAGAGCGGCCACCCAGGCGTTCTTCACCTTCTTCACGATGACATCGGGCACGATATAGCGCGTCTCGGTTGCGCCGTAAGCGGCGCCGGGGTGGGGGTTCAGGCTCTGGATCAGGCGCTGCGCCGCGCACAGGCTGTCCTCGCTGCAGTGCAGTTGCCGCTTCAGGTGCGCGAAGTTGCGCGCGGCGAGGGCGTGCAAATGGTCGCGTACGATGCTTATGGCAAAATCGCGCGCCGGGGTGTCCTCCGGCAGGGCTTTCAACTGCAGTTCCAGGCACTCGGCGGGCGTGCGCGCGCCGACGCCGGTGGGATCGAAACTCTGCAGGTGGCGAAGCGCAATCTGCAGTTCATCCAGTCCGACTTCCAATTCCGGAGGCAGCAGTTCGGCGATTTCCGCGAGGCTCTGCGACAGATACCCGCCTTCGTCCAGCGCCGCAATCAAGGTATTGACCACACTCTTGTCGCGCTCCGGCAGCTGCGTCAGCGCGAGCTGTTGCATCAGGTGTTCGCGCAGAGTGGGGGTGCCGGCTGCCAGTTGCGGGTACTCCGATTCCTCGCCGTCTTCGCGCCGGGAGGCAAACGAGGAAACATCGGTAAACCAGTCGATGTCGGCGGCGCTCGCGGAAGCCGAGTCGTTGACCGGCGCTTCGCTCTCGGCGGCGACGTATTCCTCGCGCGCGGCGCCATTGGGCGGGGACGGCAGGGACTGCGGCTCCACGTCGTCGCGCT
Organism: Pseudomonadota bacterium; assembly: GCA_043805375.1. Taxonomy (GTDB): domain Bacteria; phylum Pseudomonadota; class Gammaproteobacteria; order Burkholderiales; family SG8-39; genus 2-12-FULL-64-23. The sequence goes on along the minus strand of JAZDIA010000004.1, from coordinate 8,504 downwards.
CCAGCAGCGGGTTTTCCATGAGGAACTTTTCCAGTTCCTGATCCAGCTCCAGAGTGGACAGCTGCAACAGCCGAATCGATTGCTGCAACTGCGGCGTCAGGGTCAGTTGTTGCGACAGCTTGAGTTGCAGGGTTTGTTTCATTTCGAGCGGGAGCGTAGCCTGCCGGCTACATACGGAAATGCTCGCCCAGATACACTCTTCTCACGCTTTGATTATAGACGATTTCGTCGGGTTTGCCCTGCGCCAGGACCGATCCCTCGTTGATGATGTAGGCGTGGTCGCAGATGCCCAGGGTCTCGCGCACGTTGTGATCGGTGATGAGCACGCCGATGCCCCGCTGCTTGAGGAAGCCGATGATTTTCTGGATATCGAGCACGGCGATCGGATCGACGCCGGCGAAAGGCTCGTCCAGCAGGATGAACCTGGGGCGAGTCGCAAGCGCGCGTGCGATCTCGACGCGGCGGCGCTCGCCGCCTGAGAGCGACAGCGCCGGGTTGTTGCGCAACTGCGTGATATGCAACTCGCGCAACAGGTTTTCCAGGCGCTCTTCGGCTTCGGTCTCGGACAGGTCCTGCAGTTCGAGCACCGCCTGCACGTTTTCCTGCACCGTCAGCTTCCTGAACACCGAAGTTTCCTGGGGCAGATACGACAGGCCCAGCCGCGCCCGACGGTGAATCGGAAGCTTGCTGATCTCCTTGCCGTCCAGGCTGATGTTTCCGCCATCCAGGTGCACCAACCCGACCATCAGGTAGAAGCAGGTGGTCTTGCCGGCGCCGTTCGGTCCGAGCAAGCCGACCACCTCGCCGCTTTGCACTTCGAGCGACACGTCGCGGACCACGGTACGCGACTGGTAGCGCTTTTTCAGATTGCTGGCCTTGAGCTGGCTCATTCGTGCCTGTCAGGGTGCATTGACCGCAAACTTTTCCGGGCGCTTGCAACACCGATGCGCTTTGAACGCGCGACCCCCGGTCCGTGTTTGTCCGTGCTTGCTATCGCTTGGGGGCGCCGGGCGCGGGCGTTGTTTCGGCGCCCTCGGTGGTATTGCGCGGTTGGATCACCGCGTGCACCCTGCCGCCGGAGCCGCCGCTTGCCCCCGGGCCGGCGCCGCCGGTCACGGTGAAGTACTCGGTGCGGGAATCGTAGGAAATATAGTTGCCGCGCACTTCGTCCGCTGGCTCGCGCCGCAGCCGGGCGTGATTGAAGAATTCCACTTTGTCCAGCTTGCCGTTGTACTCGATGCGGTCGGCCTCGCCCTCGATGTACTCGTCGACGCCGTCGCGTTTCTGGCGAAAGCCGGCCGGATTGCCGCTGGCGCTGCCGTACTGGTAGCCGTCCTTGTCCTGACGCACCGTGACTTTGTCGGCGTGGATCCTGAGCGTTCCCTGCGTCATCACCACTTTGCCCTCGAACACGCTCAACTTCTGCGCGTCGTCGACGCGCATGCGATCGGACTCCAGATTGATGGGTTTGGTCCGGTCGGCGCGCTCCGCCTGCGCCGGTGCGGCCAGCAGCGCGAGGCAGCAGGCGCAGAAAATCAGCTTTCCTAAATTACTTGCCGGCATCGAACGTTCCCCTGACCTGCGACTGCAGCGAGAACTGCCGCGTCTTGGTGTTCAATTCCATACCGATCCCGGAAAGCCGGGATCGGCCTTCGGTAATGATCACCGGCTGGTCGGTGCGGGCGAGATCGCGGTCGGGAACGATCTGTAGATATTCGGTCTGCACGCGCAGTTCGCTTCGGCCCCGGCCGGCCTCGCGCACCACCACCACGTTGCCGAAGAAACTGGCATCCTCTCCGGTCTTGGAGACGAGGCCGCGGTCGGCGCGTATGACGATGGGGGTCGCTTGATCATGGCGCTGCACCAGGCGCGGCGCGACGATGCTGGTGCTCTCGTCGTCCGGATAATGCAGCATGCGCTCGGCAAAGAGGGTGTGTTCGGGCTTGCCGGCAGCGTTCATTTTAATGATGCCGAACTCCTCGGCGACGAAATCCGGATCGTGCCGCAGCTTGCCCGACTTGTCATGCTCGGGCGCCTGTACCGCGCGTTCCAGCCACAAGCTGGCTGCTGCCAGCGCCAGCATCAGCAGCAGCGGAAACAGCCTGGATGCCCGGCCGCGCTTCATTGCAGAAGGCTCATTGCAGATGAGCTCCGATGACTTCATCGAGAGCCCCCTGGGCGCGCAGAATGAATTCGCACACTTCGCGCACGGCGCCGTGCCCGCCCGCCGCGCGCGCCACATAGTGGGCGCGGCTGCGCACCGCTTCCGGCGCCGCGGCCACGGTTGCGGCAAAACCGCAGCGGACGATGAGTGGCAGATCCGGAAGGTCATCGCCCATGTAGCCGGACTGTTCGGTGGCAAGCCCAGTTTGCTCGAGCAACGCGGCGTAGGCCCCGCGCTTGTCCTCCACGCCCTGGTAGAGGTGCGCAATGCCGAGGTTGGCCGCGCGCAATTCGACCGCGCGCGAGCGCCTGGCGCTGATCAGCGCCACATCCATGCCGTGTTGTTTGAGCATCCTGATGCCATGGCCGTCCTGGACGTTAAAAGCCTTCAACTCCTCGCCGCGCTCCGAATAATACAGCGTGCCGTCGGTCATGACGCCGTCGACGTCGAAGACCATCAGCTTCAGGCCCTTGGCGCGCTTCAGCGCGCCATCCAAACTCGCGCGCTCCCGCGCAGCGTCCGGCAGCTCGCGCTCCTTGGCGCCATCGTGCCCGCCGCGTTGCCGCGCGTTTTCCATTCCGGCTCAGATCACCTTGGCGCGGAACAGGTCGTGCATGTTCAACGCGCCGACGAGCTTGCCTTCGCCGCTCACTACCAGCAACTGGTTGACTTTGCGCTCCTCCATGATCTGTACCGCTTCGACCGCCAGCTTATCCGCGCCGATGGTGCGCGGGTTGCGGGTCATGATGTCGGCAATACGCGCGGCCTTGATGTCATCGAGTTGTGCCAGCGTCCGGCGCAGGTCGCCGTCGGTGAATATGCCGCACACGCGCCCGGCGGCATCGAGCACGGCGGTCATGCCCATGCGCTTTTTCGACATCTCCAGCATCGCTTCGGAAAAGCCGGCGGAATCCGGCACCGCCGGGATATCGTCGCCGCTGCGCATCACGTCGCGCACGTGGGTGAGAAGGCGCCGTCCGAGCGCGCCGCCCGGATGCGAGCGCGCGAAATCCTCGGCACCGAACCCCTTGGCATCAAGCAGCGCCACCGCCAGCGCATCGCCCAGCGCCAGCGCCGCCGTGGTGCTCGCAGTCGGAGCCAGGTTCAGCGGACAGGCCTCTTTTTCGACGCGCGCGTCCAGGTGCACATCGGCCTCGCGCGCCAGGGTCGAAGCGGCGTTGCCGGTGATGGCGATGAGACGCGCCCCCCGGCGCTTCAGCAACGGCACGATCGCGAGCAACTCCTCGCTTTCGCCGGAGTTCGACAGCGCGATCAGCACGTCGTCGCGTGCGATCATGCCGATGTCGCCGTGACTCGCTTCGGCCGCGTGCACGAAATAGGCCGGAGTGCCGGTGCTCGCCATGGTGGAGGCGATCTTGCGTGCAATATGGCTGGACTTGCCGATGCCGCTGACCACTACGCGGCCGCGGCAATTGAGCAGCAGCGCGACGGCGTCGAGAAAGCTTGTGCCCAGGCGCGCCGCGAGGCCGTGGATGGCTTCGGCTTCGATCGCGAGCACCTGTTTTGCCAAATACAGCGCGGTCTTGGACGGTGATATTTTGTCCGTGCGGGATGCTGCAGGTATCATAGTGCAAGTATAACAGAACCCCGATCCCATTCTTCCGAGGCGCGGCATGCGATGAGCGATTCCCTCGAACTGGTGCTGGCGCTGCTCGCGAGCGCGGTGCTGGTGGTGGTGCTGGCGCGCAGCCTGCGCCTGCCGCCGATGCTGGGCTACCTGCTCGTCGGCGTGGCGATCGGACCGCATGCGCTGCACTGGATCCCGGCGAGCAAAGAGCCCGGTTACATGCATCTGGCCGAGTTCGGCGTGGTGTTCCTGATGTTTTCGATCGGCCTGGAGTTCAGCCTGCCCAAGCTGTTCAACATGCGCCGCGTGGTGTTCGGACTGGGAATGGGGCAGGTGCTGCTCACGCTATTCGCGCTGACCGCCAGCGCCTGGTTGCTGGGTTTTCCGTGGCAACTGGGTTTTGCGCTGGGCGGGGCGCTTGCCATGTCCTCGACCGCGATCGTGAGCAAGCTGCTGGCCGAACGCATGCAAGTGGAATCCGCGCACGGGCGCGAGATCATCGGTGTGCTGCTGTTTCAGGACCTGGCCGTGGTACCGCTCCTGATCCTGATTCCGGCGCTGGCGCAGCCGGCGGAGCGCCTCGCGCCGGTGCTGGCGCTGGCGCTCGCGAAGGCCGCGGTGGTGCTGGTGCTGATCCTGTTTGCCGGGCAGAAGCTGATGCGCGGCTGGTTCCACATCGTCGCGCGGCGCCGCTCGCATGAGTTGTTCGTGTTGAATGTGCTGCTAATCACTTTGGGCCTTGCCTGGGTCACCGAACTCGCCGGCCTGTCGCTTGCACTGGGTGCGTTCATGGCGGGAATGTTAATCTCTGAAACCGAATACCGGCAGCAGGTGGAAGAGGACATCAAGCCGTTTCACGATTTGCTGCTGGGCCTGTTTTTCGTCACCGTCGGCATGCAGTTGAATGTGTCGGTAGTCGCGGACAGGTTCGCGCTGGTGCTGCTCTTGTTCACGTTGCCGGTGCTGTTCAAATTCACCCTGATCGCGTTGCTTTCACGCCTGTTCGGGGCGGCGCCGGGCAACGCTCTGCGCACGGCGCTGGCCCTGGCGCAGGCGGGCGAATTCGGCTTCGTGCTGCTGGCCCAGGCGGGCGCGGTGAATCTGGTGGATCAGGCGCTGCTGCAACCGATCCTGGCGGCGATGCTTTTGTCCATGCTGTGCGCGCCTTTCATGATCCATTACAGCGACAAGCTGGTGCTGCGCTTTGTCGCTTCCGAATGGATGCTGCGCTCGCTCGAGCTGCACCGGATCGCCGTCTCCGGCATGGCCGCCGCCAAGCACGTGGTGCTGTGCGGCTACGGCCGCACCGGCCAGAACCTGGCGCGTTTCCTCGAACAGGAGGGCATAGGCTACGTCGCGCTCGACCTCGACCCGGAACGGGTGCGCGAAGCCGCCGCCGCGGGCGATTCCGTGGTCTATGGCGATGGCGCGCGGCGCGAAGCCCTGATCGCCGCCGGCCTCGCGCGCGCGAGCGCCTTGGTCATCTCTTTCCCGGACACCAGCGCCGCGCTCAAGATCCTGCAGCATGCGCATGCGATCAACCCGGCGCTGCCGGTGATCGTACGCACGCTGGACGATGCGGACATGGACCGACTGCAGGCGGCCGGGGCGGCCGAGGTAGTGCCCGATGCCTTCGAGTCGAGCCTGATGCTCGCCAGCCATGCGCTGGTGCTGATGGGCGTGCCGCTCGCGCGCGTGGTGCAACGCATACGCAAGGTGCGCAATACCCGTTACAGCCTGCTGCGCGGTTTTTTCCATGGCGAGGGCGACGCGGCGGCGGATGCGGCCGAGCACCGGCAACTGCGCCTGCATTCGGTCACGCTGCCACCGGGCGCTTATGCGGTGGCGAGAACGCTGGCCGAGCTCGATCTGGCGGCCCTGGGTGCGAGCGTCACACGGGTGCGCCGGCGCGGCATCCGCGTCGGCGAGCCCGGGCCGGAAACCCGCTTCGAATCCGGTGACGTCGTCGTGGTGCTGGGCGAACCGGAAAGCCTGGCGGCGGCGGAAATCCTGCTGCTGCAGGGGACGAAATAAGAGGCCGCGTCACTAAACAACGTTGAAAACCGCGACGCCAACGGCTAGTATCCCGTTTGACTTACAGGCGTCCGTTACGACGGCGCAACAGGCGTGTGAAACGCAAAATCCGCCGCGGCGGGTTCCTCTCTTATGCCTGAGCCAATAACTCGAAGTATCGTTCACGGCTCATTTTTGCCGTGCGCATATTTGCCGCGATGATATCTACCCCAACCTCGTTATATTTCGGAATCACAACCGGCCGGATGAAGCCCGGTTTGGTATAACTCCGGTGACTTCCTTTCTCGCGTCTGAAAAGCCAACCGTCGGCTGGAAAAATCTTCTCTAGAGTCTTCCAATCAGCAGGCGCGAGCTTCGGCATGCTGGCGAGCAATTAAGGATAAAGGCACCTCAACCATACGCTCGTCGGCGGCATTTTCGGCACCATGGGCAGGCACAAAACCCTGTTCGCGTAACACTTGCTCAAACGTGCCCTCTTCGTAGCAAGTTTCCAGGAACAGTTGCAGCGCTTCGATCAGGTTGTTTATCGCCTCTTTCTTGGTCTTACCTTGGCTGTGAACGTCCAGCACTTCGCAGGAAGAATAAAACCAGTTACCTTCCTTGCGCGCCCTTACTGGGACGCTCATGGTAAAGCGAACCACCTTGTCAGCCTTTCGAATATGCATCTGCGCTCTCCTGCTCTTTGGGCAACGCACTTGCTTGGTGGTGTTATGGATAATACTGACTGCCTTGCGCAGCATTGGGCAAAGTATATCCCACTACGTTCTTGAGAGGAAAGCCATCATTAATCTATCCCAATGAATCTTCATCTGTGCTTGTATTCGAATAGTCATACCGCAGCCAGACGCCTGACCGTATCCGGGTAGCGCGCGACCAGGCGGATCAGCAAAGCTGCCTGGGCGTTCGGCTTGGCGCGTCCTTGTTCCCAGTTTTCCAGTGTGCGTTCGTTGGCGCGCAGGTAGCGGGCGAACACGGCCCGCGACAGCTTCAAGCTCTGTCGGATGCTAACGAGTTCCTTGGCAGTCACCGCGGCTGCCGGCTTTCTCTTGACCGTATGGGTGCGCAGGGTGATCTTGCCCTCGCGCTCAGCCTTCAGCGCATCGAAGCCTTCGGTCAATTCAGAAAATACATTGCGTTTCATACCTTTCTCCTTGCGCTCAGCTCGCTATACGCAACTTGCGCATATTGTGCAGGCTCATACTTGAAGTCGCCGGCATCAACGCCAGCTTCTGCAAGAACCTGTGGCGCCGTGCCTGCGGCATCACCGCAACAGCCCAGTGGTCAGAGCCGCGCCGCAATCTCGTTGAGCTGCCGGTAGTTGGCGCCGCACACGGACTGAAACGGAACGCTGATGCGCATATCCGTACTTGCGCGATGCCAGTACCCGAGGGCAACTGTGCAGGCAATTTTCCAGACTTCCCGTTGCGCCGGCAACGGTAACGGCGGGGTGAACTCGTGCGGTGGCACCTCGCCGCCGGGCAGCGGCGCGTAAGCCATGGGCAACATGTCATACGCAGGCGCAAGACGCAGGCCTGGCTCCACGTGAAAACTCAGGTTGCCTAGGTGCATGTCGGTATTGGCGATGAGACGCCCGAACCACCAGAGCCGCTCCACGGCACGAACCGTGTCGGCATCGACTAGTCCCAATTCGTGTAGTCGCGATACCAGCAGGGTCCAGTCGGTGGAGCCGCTGCCGAGGAACGCATGGCTGAAGGTCTCAAGGGTGCACACCGGCAAGCGTCCGTGAAGCCCGACCCGGTCGAAACGCTCAGTTTCGAGGAACACTCGAGTGCCGTGGTGTACAACGCGAGTGTGCGCGCTTGCCACACCGGGTAGCGTGTCCGCGCACGCGAGGGCAAGGTGCTCGGAGACGAGCAGGTCTGCCCAGCGCCGTTCCGCCGCCGATTCGCCGGCGCCGGAAAACTTTACCAGCACGTGTGGGGTCGCATGTCCGTATTGGCGCAAGGCAGTGAACTTCGGGAATTCGCCCGCCGCGCTGGATCCCGCGACGCCCCCCCTCAAAGTGTCTTGCGCGCCATTGGCGTAGTGCTCACCGAGATTGGTTTCGGACACCGGCTCGGGTGGCGCGAGCTTGGTACGTAACCAACGCCGGTAGGCCTCATCACCGAGCAGAAAGTTGCCGCTGACATCCGAGCCCGCCTGGCTCAACACAAAGACAATGTCGTCGTCGCTCCATTCTTCCGGGTTTGGTGATACCCCCAGCGATTGATGTTCGGCGCGTGCGAACTGCCGCCCGATGTAGCCTTGGGGGCGGATATCGTAGAGCGGATAGGGTAGCCCATCCCACCAACCATCGCGAGACTCGGGCGGGACCGGCCATCCGGAATTGGCCATAGGCATCAGCGCGCCTTGCGGATGAACCAATGCAAGGTTGGACGCCAGGGCCGCTTGACCAGTCTGGTCGACGGCATAGAGCGGAATATCGGTACGGTTGCCACGCAGGGCTCGCCTTAACGCATAACGCGTGCGACGCGAGCGGCCAGCGCACACCGATTGGCCGGGAGGCAGCTCCGCCAGCAGCCGGTGAAGCGAGCGAACGCTGATGCGCAAGGCCGTGGCGAGACCAGGCGCGCTGACGCGAGGCATCCGGCCTAACACCGAAACCAGTTGGTCGCGAGCGATTTGATTTGGACTGCGCATTATTATGCCATGCAATATGTCACGAACTTTACGTGGTTATTATTTAAAATACAACTA
>JAZDIA010000003.1:0-31179 GCA_043805375.1 Pseudomonadota bacterium | reverse complement strand
GGCGCCGAGACGCTGCACGAGGGCCGGCCAAAGGTCAACCTGTCGGAGTCGCTCGGCGGCGTACCCGGCCTCTCGCTGCAGAACCGCCTGAACTACGCGCAGGACCTGCAGCTTTCGATCCGCGGCTTCGGCGCGCGTTCGGCTTTCGGCATCCGCGGCGTCAAACTCTATGCCGACGGCATCCCCGCGACCATGCCTGACGGCCAGAGCCAGGCGCAGAACTTAAATCTGTCCACGGCCCAACGCATCGAAGTCATGCGCGGGCCGCTCGCCGGCCTGTATGGCAATTCCTCCGGCGGCGTAATTAATGTGTTCACCGCGGACGGGCCCAAGCGCCCGACCCTCTCCGGGGATTTGCTCGCCGGCGATTACGGCACGCGGCGCATCGGCATGCAGGCCGGCGGCGAGTCGGGCGCGCTTAATTACATCGCCGACTGGTCGCAATTCCACACCGACGGCTACCGCGACCACTCGGCCGCCGACCGCCAGCAGTTCAACGGCAAACTCAAATGGCTCGCCGGCGAGGACACCCGCGTTACGCTCGTGATGAACACGCTTTACATGCCCGAGGTTCAGGATCCGGCCGGTCTCAGCGCCGCGCAGGTGTCGGCTAACCCGCGCCAAGTCGACCCGGACGTGGCCTTGTTTAACACGCGCGAGACCATACGCCAGGAGCAGGCCGGCGTCACCGTCGACCAGCACCTTGGCGCCGAAGACCACCTGCGCGCGAGCATCTACGCCGGCGACCGGCAGGTGCGCGTGTTCCTATCAATACCGCTGGCTTCGCAGAACACCGCCACCCACTCCGGCGGCGCAGTCGACCTTGAACGCTACTTCGGTGGATTGTCGCTCAACTGGATCCACGACGGCATGTTGGCCGGCCGCCCGCTGGCAATCACCAGCGGCTTGGAGCAGGAAATGATGCACGAGCGGCGCCGCGGCTTCATCAATAATTTCGGCGACTTAGGCGCGCTCAAGCGCGACGAGGACGACCAAGTCGAAAGCACCAATCTGTTCGGACAAGCAGACTGGCTCTTCACCGAGCGCGCGAGCGCCACCCTGGGGCTGCGCAGAACGCTGGTCAAATTCGACTCGCGCGACCATTACATTGTGGGCGCGAACCTCGACGACAGCGGCAGCCTTGCCTATTCCAACACCAGCCCGGTCGCAGGGCTCGTCTACCGTGTCGCGCCGGAAATGAGCGTCTATGCAAGCGCCGGCCGCGGCTTCGAGACGCCCACCTTTGGCGAACTCGCTTACCGCAGGAACGGCGCCGGCCTCAACCTCGCGCTCAAACCCAGCCTCAGCACCAATGCCGAAATCGGGCTGAAAGGACGCATCGGCGACTATCAGAAAGTCACGCTGGCGCGCTTCGACACGGCCACCAGCGACGAGATCGTGACCGACACCTCTATCGGCAAGCGCACCATTTACAAGAACGCCGGCCGCACGCGCCGCACCGGTTGGGAAGCCTCCTGGCAAGCGCCGTTGCCGGCGGGCTTCGACGCGCAGGTCGCCTACACCGTGCTCGATGCGCGCTATGCGGAGGCGTTCACCAGCGGCGCCGATGCAACCTTCGTACCCGTCGGAAACAAACTCCCAGCCGTGCCGCGCGCGTCGCTTTACGCCGAACTGCAATGGCGTCATTTCCAATCCGGATTCTCGGCTGCGCTCGAAGCGCGGCATAGCAGCAGAGTGTACGTGGACGACCAAAACAGCGACACGGCCGCGGCCTACACCGTTGCCAACCTGCGCCTGGGCTTCGAGCAGAAGGCGCGCGACTGGCGCATCACCGAAACGCTGCTCATCGACAACCTCACCGACCGCACGTACATCGGCTCGGTGATCGTAGCCGAGCGCAGCGGCCGCTTTTTCGAGCCGGCGCCGCGGCGCAGCCTGTCCTTCATTCTCAGCGCCCGGCTCGCGTTCTGAGCGCCGGTGATTTGAGCCGGGGTCATCGCTAGGTAGGCCGCCTGGCTGCAGAGGAAAGCGCTCGTGAGGTTAGTGTCGAGCACGGATTTCCATTCTCCCGGCGTATAGTCCTGCAGCTGCTTGCGAATGTTGGTGCCGGCATTGTTGACGAGAATATCCGGGCGCCCGAACTGATCGAGCGCGGTTTTGATCAAGGCGCGGCACGCGTGACCGTGGTCGGCATCGATTTAGCGCGGGGCTGTTTGGCGCCGATATTGGTGATGTTGACGATGCGCCCCCCACCCTGCCCCCGGCCGCGCGGATCTCGAGCGCGACCTGATCCAGCGGTTCCCGGCCGCGCGCCGCAATCACCACGCTTGCGCCCTCTTCGGCCGGCCGCAGCGCGGTCGCCCTGCCCATGCCCTGCAAGCCGCCGGTAACGATCGCGACCTTGTCCTTCAGTTCCAAATCCATCGGTTTCCTCTCCTGCTTTTCGATTGCCTGCGCATGCTCAAGCTGTTTAAACATGAGGGGATGCCTCCCCCTCATGCTCCGCTAAATCGGCTCGTTGCAAAATTCATTTTGCAACGGGTTCCAAGCCGCGCTTATTTCCCGTCCTCGCCGCGGTAGACCGCGCCGCAAGTGCAGGTCTCGTGCACCACGACTTGCGCCAGTAGCGGCAGCGCCGGTTTGAGTCGCGCCCAGATCCATTGCGCCAGACGCTCGCTGGTCGGATTCTCCAGTCCCGGCACGTCGTTTAGATAACGGTGGTCGAGTTGCTCGTGGAGCGGCTGGAACACGGCCGAAATATCGGCGAAGTCCTGCACCCAGCCTATGTGCGCATCGACCTCGCCGCTCACGTGGATTTCGACGCGGAACGAATGGCCGTGGATGCGTGCGCACTTGTGCCCCGGCGGCACGTTGGGCAGCCGATGCGCGGACTCGAGGATGAACGCCTTCCAGATTTCCATCAGGGTATTCCTATCAGTTTGTGGGTCTGCAGCGACAGGCGCCACCTGGGGTGCGCGAGGCAGTACTCGGTCGCCAGGCGCGTATTACGCATCTTTTCCGGACCGTCCATCGGCTGCAGGAAGAAATGCCGGAACTCCAGTTGCGCGTAGCGTTCCGGCTCGGCGCCGGTTTGCGGATAGACCAGCTTCAGTTCGTCGCCGCGCATCAACTTGAGCGGCGCGCGGGCCTTCGGACTCACCGTCAGCCACAGCTCGCCCGCGGGCGGGGCGAGCGTACCGTTGGTTTCCACCGCGACCATGAATCCGCGCCCGCGCAACGCCGCGACCAGGGCGGAATCGAGCTGCAGCAGCGGCTCGCCCCCGGTACAGACGACAAAGGGCTCAACTGCGCTTGGCGCAGGCCAGGCAACACCTCGCTCTGACCAGGCTGCAGCAACCGCAGCCGCAAGCGCTTCCGCTGTTTCGAACTTCCCGCCGCCGACACCGCCGGTGCCGACAAACTCGGTGTCGCAGAAGCGGCACACCGCGCTACCGCGGGCCGGCTCGCGGCCCGACCACAGGTTGCAGCCGGCAAAGCGCAGGAACACGGCCGGCCGGCCGGTATTGGTGCCTTCGCCCTGCAGCGTGTAGAAGATTTCCTTGACCGAATAGGTCATGCCCGCGAGTGTTTAGGAAATGGGGAGCATACTACCCTTGTTACGACCGCTCCGGAGCCCGTTAATATTCCGCACACGGGCATTTTGAAGGAGAACGATCATGCCCGGTCTGCTACGGAAGGGGAACGCCGATCGAGCCGGGCGCGTTTCCCTCGATTCTCGCCGCCGGCTATTCCTGCTTATGGTATCAGCTGCCCTCGGGCTACAACCTGCTGCAGCAATTGTCCGATCGGGTGCTCAAGCCCGCCATAGACCGGGCGCAGATGCGTAACGACCCCGCTTTCCGCCAGGCTGTGGTGAAGCTCCTGATCGACCGCATCCACGATACCTTTATGCGCCACGACGACGACGCGCGCCGCGTGCATCTGGTGGACCGCCGCGGCTACGAGCCCTTTACTATCTTCAACTCGTTCTTCACCGATTTCACGCCCCGCACGCCGGCGGCGACCTTCTCCGCCTGGCTGCGCTGCGCTTTGGTGTCCACGGTCCCGAACAGCGTCACCTCTCCGCCGGACGAGCGCACGTCCAGCGCCAGATTCTTCAGGCCGGGCGTCGCGACAAGTGCCGCCTTCACCTTGTCGGCCAATGCGCTAGCCGCGGCCGTCTTTTCGTCGGCGGCTTTCTTGGCCGCGTCGGTCTTCCGCTTCTCCTCTTCCGCCTTTTTCTGCTCCGCCGCGGCCGCCGCCTGTTTCGCCTGCCGCGCAGCCATGTCGGCCGCGCTTTCGATCTTCGCCGTTGCACTCTCCGCCGGCGGCTTGTCGCCGCATGCGGCAAGTGACAGCGCAAGCCCCGCGGCGAGCGCAGCGCAGAACACACGGCAACTCCGTTTATTCCGATCGGGTTTCATGTTTTCCTCCTCCTTCGATCCACGTTTGAGCGCGAGCTCCGCGCAATTTCGGCGACGGAGATTACCCGCATAGGCTACTCGCCCCCGGCCCCGGCATCAAATGCTTTTCCGACTACTTGCCGGGCGCGCGGCAATTGAGCGGCAAATAACCCGCGGGGACATTGGTCTTGTTTTCGCCCTTGATCGTCATTTTGCCGGGCCCTGCGGCGTTGCCGCAAACCCAGGTGACCGGGATGATCGGCGCATCGTCCACCACCGCCGGGCGAAGAGTGAGAATCTTGCCTTTGATGAGCGCATTCGCGCTGTTGCCGAAGGCTATATGAATTGCGCCGTCCTGAACGGCGAGCGCGCCGATGAAGTTGTTGACGATCTTGTCGGCGGGGGGCAATCCGGCGCCGGCGTTGTCGCGGGGAAAGGATTGCGCGCCGGCCCACGCAGCCGCAATCGGAGTCTTTGCGATGTCGGCCAAGGGCACGGCATCGACGATTTGTTTTATGATCATTTGGTCCAGATAGCTGGGGGCCGCCAGCAGAGCCAGAATGCCGATGATCGCGACGACCACCATCATTTCCATCAGGGTAAAACCGTCGCGGCGTGTTGCCATTTGTCACCGTTGCAGCGCCATCGGTGAGGGAATCATAACCGATGGGACGTCAGCAGGGAAACCGCAGGGGTCGTCCGGGCATTTACGCCGCAGGTGCACCCTTTAAGACTTAGCGCGGCGCGGGCTTTGACAAGTAATCCTTCGACTGCGCCTCGCTCTTGAGGGGCGTGACCTTGTCGGGATCGTAGCGAATCATCGGGTAGTTGATGTGATCGTCGATCTTCGTGAACCAGTGGCGAAGTATCTTCGAGCTCTGCACCCCTGTCAAACGCCATTATTCGTCTTCGAGTCCGTCTTCCGGTTTCCTGGTCGAGAAAACGGCCAAAGCTTAACTCGCGCGGCACTACACAGCATCTATCCTGTGCCGCTGCGACCACTCTGGTCTTCCGGCTTCCTGCCGCCGCGGGCGCGCAGCAGCCACACCAGAGCGGCCAGGATCAGCGCCGCCATCAGCCAGCGCATCGCGCTTGCCACAGTGGCCGCGTCGGGCACGGGCCAGGAGAACCGGCTCAGGCGCTCGCCGCGCTCCAGCATCCAGTGCCAGCCGGTGTGGGCCACCAGCGCCGAGACGATGATGCTGCCGATGCGCTCAGCGAGGCTATGCCGGAACGCGAGATCGAGCAGCGGCAGCAGCAGCACCAGCACCAGCAACTGGCCGAGTTCGACGCCGAGGTTGAACGACAACAGCGCCGTCAGCAGGTGCGAGCCTGCGAACTGCAGCGTCTCGCGCAAGGCAAAGGCGAAGCCGAAGCCGTGCACCAGGCCGAAGGCGCAGGCGATGAGCCAGCGCCGGCGCAGGTCTCTGCCGACGATGTTCTCCAGCGCCATGTAGACGATGGAGACGGCGATCAGGGTTTCGACCATGGGCGGGAACCACAGGCCGTCCGGGGCGAAGCCGAAGGTTGCGGCGATCAACGTGATCGAGTGCGCCACGGTAAAGGCGGTGACGATCAGGGCCAGGGTGCGCAATCGCCGAAACGGGATTACCAGGCACAGTATGAACAGCAGGTGGTCCTTGCCGTCGAGGATGTGCAGGAAGCCGGATTCGACGAAGCGCAGGGCGGCCTGGTGCCAGCGCGGATCGAGCCGCACGAGGCCGGGATTGCCGTGGAATTCGAAAGCGCGCGCGGCGCCCTCCGGCGGCAGGAATAGCAGGGTGGTGACGACCTGCAGCCCGAGGCGGGCAAAGCGCGGATGGATGGAAAACGCGGCGTGGTCGGACTGGATCGGAAACTCGAACAGCACGTCGAGCAGGCCCTGATTCCAGTAGAGTTCGAGCGTATCGGGCAAGCGCGGGCCGGTCACGCGCGCCAGCGCCTTGCCGTAGTCGGCAAAGGACTTGTCCGAGGGCAAGGACACGCGCGCCTCGACCAGCCGCGGGTAGGCGAGGCGCCGGTCCTCCTCGTAGACGCTGATATTGTCCGCCAGCCACTGCTTGGCCGCGGAGCGCAACGCGGCATCGGCGCGCGCGAGGTCGAGGTAACCCGGACCGCGCCGCGGAAAATCCACTTCCTGCATCGCCGCGAGCGGCACCCGCACCAGGAACTGCAATTGCCGGCCGGTAGGTTTCAGGAATACCTGCAGTTTGACGTCGTTGGGGATTTCATGGGCCGGCGCGTTCCACGGCGAGAGCGCGGCCAGCGCGAGCGACAGCATCGCCGCCAGGCGGCGAAGGATGCGTGTGGTCGGGTGAGCTTGCACAGCCGTGTTTTCCCTGGTGAAGACCCAGAGCGGGCCCGACCGTAGCGTACTGGCCGGAATGCCGTCTGACAAGCGCAAACGAGTCTGCGTATAATCGCCCGACGCACTCGACGCGCGCCGCGGTGCGTCCGGGCAAGATCCGCTCCGCGACCGGCGTGCAGGTCGCGCAACAACATCGGAGGACCCATGAATTCCACCAAGTCCAGGCGCAAGCTGTACCTGGGCGCCGGCCTTGCCGCGCTCATCGCCGCGCTCGGCGTCGGCCAGGCCGTGCTGGAGAACAAGGCCGAAGCGCAGGCGCGCACGGTGCAGGCACCGATGTTCGAGGTGGACCCGCTTTGGCCCAAGCCCCTGCCCAACCACTGGCTGCTCGGCATGACGATCGGCGTATGGGTGGACGACCAGGACCATGTGTGGATCATCCACCGCGGCGCGGCGACCCTGCACAACAACGAAAAGGCGCTCGACCTGAAGGTGGGCGAATGCTGCACGGCAGCGCCGCCGGTGCTGGTATTCGACCAGGCGGGCAACCTGGTGCGCGCCTGGGGCGGACCCGGGCCGGGTTACGAGTGGCCGGAATCCAACCATGGCGTGCACGTGGACTACAAAGGCAATGTATGGATCGGCGGCAACGGCCCCAAAGACGCGCAAGTGCTCAAGTTCACCGGCGACGGCAAATTTCTAATGCAGATGGGCCGCTATGGCAAGAACGCCGGCAGCAACGACCCGGAGAACTTCGGCCGCGTGGCCAAGATTTGGGTCGATCCCAAGACCAATGAGGCCTACATCGCCGACGGCTACACGAACAAGCGCGTGGCCGTGCTCGACGCCGACAGCGGCAAGATGAAGCGCTACTGGGGCGCCTACGGCAACAAGCCGGATGACGCCGATCTCGGCAAGTACGATCCCAAAGCGCCGCCGGTCAAACAGTTCCGCAACCCGGTGCATTGCGTCGAGCGCAGCAACGACGGACTGGTCTACGTGTGCGACCGCGTCAACGACCGGGTGCAGGTGTTCCGCGCCGACGGCAGCTTCGTCAAGGAGGCGTTCTACGCCAAGGAGACTCTGGGCTCGGGCTCTGCCTGGGACATCGCCTTCTCCAAAGACCCGGAGCAGCGCTACCTCTTCCTCGCCGACGGCACCAACGAGAAGGTGCGCGTGATCGTGCGCGATACCCTGGAAGAAATCACCAACTTCGGCGACGGTGGCCGCCAGCCGGGGCAGTTCTACGGCGTGCACAGCATCGCCACCGACTCCAAGGGAAACATCTATACCACCGAGACCTACGAGGGCAAGCGCGTGCAGCGCTTCGTCAACAAGGGCATGGGCACGGTCACCGCCGGGGCCCAGGGCGTGCTCTGGCCGAAGGCAAACTAGTTCCGGCGCATAGGGTCTGTTTACCTTCGTCGCGCCCACGCGACGAAGGCACTCACGCGGCCAGCCTCATCTCCGCGGCGATGCGCGGAACGCCGAGCCCAAGCGCTCCCGATCCGTCCTCCTGCGGGTCACAAACAGGCCGGAGAACCAGTAGGGACGCTGGTTTCCGGGCGGTTTCCGCGATCTGGTAGCATGCTCCGCATGCTCGCCGCCAGGCGCTCGATGATTGCGCTAACCGATTACCACCCGCGACGCCATCGCTGGCCGTACAATCGTTCCGGCGCGCTGCGGCGCATAAAACGCAGAACCGCGTTACCACTCAAACACACAAGGAGATTCCCATGGCAGCAAAGCGCATTCTTATGCTCGTCGGCGATTTCGGCGAGGACTACGAGATCATGGTGCCGTTTCATGCCTTGCTCGCCGTCGGCCACACCGTGCACGCCGTATGCCCGGACAAGAAATCAGGCGAGTCCATCGCCACCGCCATTCACGATTTCGAAGGCCAGCAAACCTATTCGGAAAAGCGCGGCCACAACTTCGCGCTCAACGCCAGCTTCGCCGACATCAAGGCCGAGGCCTACGACGCGCTGGTCATCCCCGGCGGAAGGGCGCCGGAGTATCTGCGCCTCAATCCCCGCGTGCTCGAAATCGTGCGGCATTTTTTCAGCAGCGGCAAGCCGGTAGCCGCCATCTGCCACGGCGCGCAGGTACTGGCCGGCGCCGGCGTGCTCAAGGGCCGCAAGTGCTCGGCCTATCCCGCCTGCCGCGCGGAAGTGGAAATCGCCGGCGGCACCTACGCTGACATCGCCATCGACGGTGCCGTCACCGAGGGCAATCTGGTTTCCGCCCCCGCCTGGCCGGCGCACCCGGCGTGGATCGCGCAATTCCTGCAACTGTTGGGCACCAGGATCACGCTCTGAATCGGGCCGGCTGATCGCAGCTACCGCCCGGCTGCACCGGGCCCAGTTGATTACATCCGACGCGAAGCTGCGCAAGCTCAAGGAAGTCGCCGCGATCTGGTGAGCCAGCCCGGATCGACCTCCGCCGCGGCGTTCACCTGCGCACCCGTGTCGGCGCGAAACCCGAGGCAGGACTACGCGCTGCGATCGAGCGCGGCCACGCACTCGGCGGACCCGCCGGTGAGCGCGCGGCCGCGCTCACCGTTCACTTCAGCTTCGAGTAGGCGGTCGGCGCGAGGAAGGAATTGCTGACCGAAGCCACGATCGGCCCGTTCTTCTCCGTCTCGGCGCGTTTTTGCAGCCATTCCGGGTCGGTCATGAAACCGCCAAACACGCGCTCGCGCTCGGCCATGTCCTTCCATTCGAGCATGTACACCAGGTCCTGGTTGCTCTCACCCACAAGCACGGTCCAGAATCCGACCGGGCGGATGCCGTGCCGCTCCCAGAGCTTCAGCGTAATGGTCTCGAAGCGTTTGTTCAAATCGGGCAGGCGTCCCGGCACACAGTGGTAAACCCGCATTTCGTAAATCATAGGAATCCTCCGAAGGGGGACGGACAATCGATAGGAAATTCAACTGGCTGAGGACGAGTATCTTGACCGTTGGCACGCTTGTCAAGCGCCGATAGTGGCGGTCTCTCGCCGCCTCAGGCAAGCAACTCGCGCATGCTCCGATTGACTTCGGCGCTGTGATGGCGCGCGGCTTTGTTGCTCGGAGCGAGGGGCTCGGCGTAGAAAAAATCCGGCAGCTCGTCGTCTTTCTCGGTGAAGCCCGCCTGCTTGTTGAACTCCCACTCCATCTTCAGCACCTCGAGCCCCAGCGTCTGCATGAACGACGGTTCGAGCTGGGTGCCATGCGCGTCGTTGAGAGCGGTGACGATGAGGTCGGCGCTGGCGGTGGTCACCAAGCGTCCGAATATGCACAGGCCCAGGGAATCCGACGCGGCGAATATGGTCTGAGCCCCGAGGCTGGCTGCCACCAGTTCCGCAGTGGTCTTGTCCTTGCAGTCGAATAGCGGCAGATTGCCCGCGGTGTGATCGGCGCCTTGCGCCGTGATCATCATGGAAATGCCGGTCACCTCGATCACGCGCGGGTCGTAGGCGCTGATGCTTTGCTTCTTGATCACGGGCACGCGAGCAACCTTGTAATGCTCGCCCACGCGGGCGGCGCCTTGCGCGAAAATGCGGCCGCGCTCGTTGCCCTGGCGAATGTCGTCCAGGGCCTTCAGCATGAATTCTTCATCGCCGAATTTACCCAGACCCGCTTCCATCAGCACGGCCAGCGTGGCGCCGGTCTCAATGGTATCGATGCCGAGATCGTTGGCGACGGCGTTCACGCGCGCCACTTGGTCCGGGTGGTCGAGGCCGCAATTGCTGCCCATCAGGCCCAGGGTTTCGTATTCCAGCGGCGATACCAGCTCTTTGCCGTGTTCATCGACATAGACGTTGCTGCATTCGATCGTGCAGCCCGGCATGCAGGCGTGCGAGGGATTGCCGCCGCGGCTCATGTTCAGTTCGCGCACATAGTCGCCGCCAAGCTTGAGCGGTCCTTCGGAGGCTTCCACCAGGCGGCCGGCGCTGAAGTTGCGCACCGGCAGCCCGCCCAGGCGGTTGGTGATGTCGGCCATAAACGCCGTGCCCAGGCGCTTGAAGGTGTCCATCATCGGCTCCTTGGCGAGCCGCGCGCCGTATTCGCGGATCGCGCCCATGACTTTCTTGCGGTCGTGGAAGGTCGGCATTTTGTGCACGTCGATCACGATGGCCTTGACTTTCTTGCTGCCCATGACGGCGCCGACGCCGCCGCGCGCCGACAGGCGCGACGGCCGCCCGTCGGTGTCGGTGAAGGCGATGCCCGCCATCAGGCCCAGGTACTCGCCCACCGGGCCGCAGAGCGCGAAACTGATTTTCTTGCCGTATTTCTCGAACAGCAGCGCCGCGGCATCAAAGTTGCCCTTGCCCATGTAGGGTACGGCGCTGTCATAGGTGATGGCGCCCTCTTTGGTGATGCGGATCACGACCCAGTCCTTGGATGCGCCGTAGAGCGTGAGCCCGGCGGTCTCCAGTTGGCCGAGCGCGAAGGCGAAGGTGCCGCCCGAATTGGCCTCCTTGATGCCGCCCGTCAGCGGGCTTTTGCAGCCGACGCTCAAGCGGTTGGCGTTGGAGAAGTTGGTGCCCGCAAATGGGCCGGCGGAGAAAATCAGCGGATTTTCCGGCGACAGCGGATCGACCTTGGCCACCCCGAGCTCGAGCAAAGTTTTCGCAATGAAGTGCCGGCCGGCGCGCACGATCGCCTCGCCGTGCAATTCTTCTGTCCTGACCGAGCGGTCCGCAAGATTGATATGCAGGTATTTGCGCATGTCGATGTCACCCCGTGAAGATGGAAATTCAAGTTCTTGCGGCAGCCGCGATTCTACTCTTTTCACTCCCGCCTCGTCCGCGCCGGCTGATCGCGGCCTCGCGCGCTTGCTTCGCGTTCGGAAAGCGTTTTTCAACAGCCTGCCGGATCCCTTATGGACACGTCTGTGCGCATTCTGATGTAATGCGGCGATCCAAGTTCACGAGAAGCGTTCATGGCAAACCCGGGCAGCGACAGCAGCGTTTCGTTCGACTACGACTACGTCGTCATCGGCTCCGGCTTCGGCGGTTCCGTCTCCGCCTTGCGCCTGACGCAGAAAGGCTACCGGGTGCTGGTGCTGGAAAAGGGGATGCGCCTTTCCGCCGCGGACTTCCCGCAATCCAACTGGGACCTGAAGCGCTGGCTGTGGCTGCCGTCGATGAAGTGCTTCGGCCTGTTCAAGCTGACCTTTTTCCGGCACCTGACCGTGCTTTCCGGCGTGGGCGTGGGTGGTGGCTCGCTGGTCTACGCCAACACCCTGCCGATACCGAAAACGACCTTCTTCAGTTCGCCTTCGTGGGCTCATCTGGCCGACTGGGAGACGGAACTGCAACCGCACTACCGGACGGCCTTGCGCATGCTCGGGGCGGTGACCAATCCGCGCCTGGAAACCGGCGATATCGCCCTGCGCGAACTGGGGCGGCAGATCGGCATGGAGCAGCATTTCGAAGCGACTCAGGTCTCGGTGTTCTTCGGCGAGCCGGCAGAGACGGTGAGCGATCCGTTTTTCGGCGGCAAGGGGCCGGAGCGCGCCGGCTGCATTTTCTGCGGCGGCTGCATGACCGGCTGCCGCCACAACGCCAAGAATTCGCTGGACAAGAACTACCTCTACCTGGCGGAGCAACTCGGCGCGGTGATCCAGCCGGAGTCCCTGGTCAGCGGCGTGCGCCCGCTCCGGGCAGCCGACGGCGCCGACGGCTATGCCGTGGACTGGCAGCCCAGCGCCAAGCGCAAGGGCGCGGGCGGGACGGTCCGCTGCCGCGGCGCGGTATTCGCGGGCGGTGTACTGGGCACGGTAGATCTGTTGCTGCGACTGAAGCAGAGCTCGCTGCCGCACCTGTCGGAGCGGCTCGGCTACGGCGTGCGCACCAACTCGGAGGCGCTGATCCCGGTGACCGTGCCCGACGGCAAGTCGGTGTTCTCCGACGGCGTCGCCATCGGCTCCATTTTGCATACCGACGAGCACTCGCATCTGGAGCCGGTGCGCTACGCCGCCGGCTCGGGTTTCTGGCGCCTGCTGATGGGGCCGCGCGTGTACCACCCGAACGGCTTCGTGCGCCTGCTCAAGCTCGCGGGCGACTGGCTGCTGCACCCGCTGATGAATCTGAAGGTCCTGTGCGTGGACGACTGGGCCAAGCGCACCCAGGTGCTGCTGTTCATGCAGACCGTGGACAGCACCCTGCGCCTCGCGCGCGGCCGCTTCGGCATGGCGACTCGGCTCGACGTCGGCCCCGCGCCTACCGCTTTCATGCCCGAGGCCCTGGACCTGTCCGAACGCTACGCCGCCATCGTGCACGGCAAACCGGTGGCGATGGTCAGCGAAACCCTGTTCGGCATTTCATCGACGGCGCATATCCTCGGCGGCGCCTGCATGGGGCGCGATGCCGCCGAGGGAGTCATAGACCGGGACAACCGCGTCTTCGGCTACCGCAAGCTGTACGTCTGCGACGGCTCGATGATCTCCGCCAACCCGGGGGTCAACCCGTCCCTGACCATCACCGCCATCAGCGAGCGCGCCATGAGCCGGGTGCCGCCGCGCGACGCGCGCACCGCGTGAGACGCGACCGAGCGGGCCTCAGTCGAGGCTCACGATCTCGACCCGGTTGGCGCCTTTTCCGGTGGGGTAATTCTGCAGCAGCGCCAGCGCGCCGCCGCTGCCGGCGATGACGCGGTCCGTCAGCGCTTGCGCCATGGCACGGCAGATGATTTCAGTGATGAAGTGGCCGATCCGAACGTGCACGGCCACCGCTGAATTGCACCACACTCGACATCGGAGTAAATTTCCAGGAGCCCAAGCCCATGCATGGGGGGCTTTATGGACCAGCAGAACCTTCTCTTCCAATCCTTTCTTTAACAGATATCGCCCATTCTTGTTTCCGGCAAGAGTTGCTTATCACGGTGGTGGAGCACCAGATGAACGACGTAGCGAGGGAAAATACGGAATTTATTGAAGAGGTATCCGTATTGAAGCAGAAAATCCATGAACTGGAGCAGCCGGAATCAAAGCGCAAGCGGGTCGAAACCGCTTACTCCTTAGCTCTCCTGGTCATGATCGTTGTGATGCTTTTCGCCGCAGCTCTGGCGAATGGCGCCTGCAACGCAGCCGGCAGCTCATCTGACGTCCATATCGGAAGCGAATTGGAATTCCCGCCCTATGCTTTCGCTGATGAAAACGGGCGACCCACGGGATTTTCCGTTGAACTGATCAAGGCCGTTACCGATAGCATGGGCTTGTCCATCAAGATTTCGACCGGCCCGTGGGATACGATGTGGAACGCCTTAGTGTCAGGTCAGCTTGATGTGTTGCCGATCGTGGCAAAGCTGCCTGAACGACAACACCTGGTCGATTTCAGCCTTCCCCACACGGAGACTTTTGATGCCTTCTTCGTGCGCATGGGAGACCCTCCCATTCGAGACATCGCGGCTGCCCGAGGAAAGGAGATCGTGGTCATGCGCTCGGACGCCGCCCATCATGCGCTGCTGGAGCGGAATTTCCAGGGCAAGCTGATTCTTGTCGATACGATACCGGCAGGTCTTGAGCTTATTTCGTCCGGTAAGCACGGCGCCTTTCTTTGCTCGAAGCTGATTGGCGCCTTGGCAATCAAGGAGCATGGAATAACGGGTCTTACCGCCGGACCACTCATTCCGGACTATGAACGCGTCTTTTCGTTCGCAGTGAAAAAGGGTAACGCAGAACTACTGGAAAAGTTGAATCAAGGGCTGTTGATTGTCAAGACCAACGGGGAATACAAGCGGATTTACGATAAATGGCTCTCCGCTGACGATCCCTGGCGAAAGGTACAGAAATATCTCTTGCCCACCATTATCACGGTGATTGCTATCGCCGTGATCGCCGGATTCTGGTTGGTAACGCTCCAACGACTGGTCAGGAGACGCACTCGCGAATTGGCCGAAAGAAATGAAAAGCTGCGCCGCGCTTACGAAGACACGGAAAGACAGGTTCAGGAACGGACGATGGAGTTGGCGCAATCCAATCAATTGCTACAAGCTGAAATCGCCGAGCACAAGCGGATCGGAACGGCACTGCAAAAGAACAGGATGGACCTGATTGCCATCATCGACAACCTGCCCTTTCTCGCGTGGCTGAAGGACGGCGAAGGTCGCTATGTGGCGGTAAACGAACCGTTCGCCCGCTCCTGCGGCTCGTCTTCAACCAATGATCTCGTCGGCAAGACCGACCTCGATGTATGGCCGAAGCATCTCGCCGAAGGCTACCGTGCCGACGACTTCGAAGTAATGAGCACCCGGCAGAAGAAGACTTTGGAGGAACCCGTTGCCGACCGGGGAGTGGAAAAGTGGTTTGAGACGTACAAGGCGCCGCTGTACGACGTAAATGGCAAGGTTACCGGAACAACCGGCTTTGCCCGTGATGTCACCGAGCGCAGGCAGGCGGAGGAGAGGATCCAGGCATCGCTTCGGGAGAAGGAGACGATGCTCAAAGAGATCCACCACCGGGTGAAGAACAACCTCCAGGTGATTTCAAGCCTCCTCGGCCTCCAGTCCAGTTATCTCCAGGATGAACAATCCCGGAAGATTTTTCAGGAAAGCCAGGACCGGGTGAGAATCATTGCCAATATCCATACCATGCTCTATCAGTCGGAGGATCTGGCAAGGGTCGATTTCGGCAACTTCATCGGGGATCTGGTCGGTCACCTGCAACAGTCTTACGCGATCGCGGGATCTTCCGTAGAGGTTCGCGTGGATGTTGCCGATGTATCTCTGAACATAGAAACGTCCATCCCCTGCGGACTGATTCTGAACGAACTGGTGTCCAATGCCCTGAAGCATGCCTTTCCGGAAGGAAGAGGGGGAGAAGTCAATATCGGCATGGCAACAGCGGGAAACCAGTTCGTGCTGAAGGTTCAGGATAACGGGGTCGGCTTTCCCGCGGCGGTCGATTTCCTCAACCCCCGATCCCTGGGATTGGAACTGGTGAGACTTTTGGTGGAACAAATTAACGGCACAATCGATCTACAAATCAAAGGGCGTACCACATTCACGATCACATTTCCCGCAATAAGCAAGGGAGGTTAGACAAATGGAAAAGAGGAAGATCATGGTCGTTGAGGACGATAGGATCGTAGCCCTGGATCTTGCCCGGCAACTGAGCGATCTGGGCTACGATGTGGTTGCCACTGCTTACTCCGGAGAGGAGGCCGTGGAGAAAGTCGGTGAGGTCCATCCCGACCTGGTGCTGATGGATATCGTCCTGGCCGGGAAGATAGACGGCATCCAGGCGGCCGAAGAGATCACGGCGCTCTCCGGCATCCCGGTGGTTTACCTGACCGCCTATGCCGACGACAAAACATTCGGGCGGGCAAAGCTCGCCGGTCCTTCCGCGTATATCCTGAAGCCTGTAGAAAAAAAGCAGTTGCATATCGCCATCGAATTGGCCCTGCACAAGCAAGTAATAGCGCTGAATCTGCAGCAGAACCATGCCAGGATATGCAGATCCATGAAGGGGATGATCGAGGCAATCGCGGAAGTGATCGAGCTAAGGGGTCCCTCTACCTCCGGCCATCACCAGCGGGTATCGCAACTTGCATCCGCCATTGCCCGGGAACTTGGCTTGACGGACTTTCAGGTGGAGGGGATCGAGCTGGCTTCACGCATCTATGACATCGGGATGGTCAATATCCCCGCTGATATTCTCCAGCAAGCCGAGCGTCTGGAGGGGATCAAGCTGACCATGTATCAGAGCTATCCCGAGGCCGCTTATGACACGCTGAAGAAGATCGAATGTATCTGGCCGATCGCCGATATCGTCCTTCAGCATCGTGAATGTTGTGATGGTTCGGGTTTCCCCCGGGGGATCAGGGGAGAAGAGATCCTCATCGAGGCCCGGGTGTTGGCGGTTGCCATTGCCTTGGAAGATTTGACGAGCCACAAGAGTTTCAGGAATGCCTTTCCTTTAAGTGAGGCATTGGAAAACATTTCATCCCATAGCGGCTCCAAGTACGACCCCGAGGTCGTGGCTGCCTGCCTTAGGCTTTTCAATGAGAAGGGGTACCGTTTCAATTGACCGGAAAAGTCAGCGGGAAGGGTGCGCTCTCGATCTACGGGATGGGGCGTTTCCCGGTGACCTTGTACAAGGAACAGTGGTTCAAGCTCCTGGATCTGTCCGATGATATCCGGACGTTCATTGCGGCGAACGAGGGACAGTTGAAGACGAAGGGGTGAGTGCGTTGAGTAAGCCCAACATGACCGGCGCGAGCGACGCCGAGGTCATCGCACTGCTGAAGCGTTACCAATGCCCGACGCCATTTCATGAGGTGCGGACCCGGTTTATGGGCAACATTGCGTCACCGGTCATGGGTGCCTCGCCGTTGCAGACGGTCAAGCAACTATGGCGCGGGGAGTTGCCGGAATTCGACTCCATCGAGGCCGCAAATGAACTGCTCAACGCCTTGGTCGCGGGCCTGTGGAACCGCCTGGCGGCGCACCAAAGCAGCCGCAATCCGTTCCGGCTAATTCGTTTCGAAGTGGCGCCGACGCGAGAAGGTGTCAAGCATCTCGCGCTGGTTCGCAGCCAGGAACTGGACGGCTTCGTCGAAGGCCTGTTTGGCGCCGAAGAACATATCGATTTGCCCGAGCGCGCGCATAAGGCAATTGGCGTCCTTGCCGACATTCGGGCCATGTTGGCGGGAGCCGTTAATTTGCTTGACGACTCGAGCAAGGCCGCGGAGCCCGATGACCTAAAGGGCTTGCTTCGCGATTTTCAGGAAATCAGCGTCATTCTCGAAACAGAAATGAACAAGGCAATTCTTTCGTGCAAACGTGCTCGTCGCCAACTGCTCGAACAGATGCCGGCAACCAAGCCCACGTTGCACTAGCAGGGGTACCGACGCTTTGTGCGCGAGCTACGTCCGGGACTGACTTCGCGTTCGTCCGCCGGTAACGGGTAACAAGCCGTGTCGAACTTGAGATCCGGTTCGCGCTCGGACAACGGCCCGCCAATCTAGGTGGTGCCCGGCGGATTTATTTTCCTATCGCTATCGCTCTACCAGTTCCATTTAGAGCCAAAGCCGCTCGATCACTTTTCCGCCAGGTAAGCGGTAGGCTGAGAAATCCCTCACATCGACCGTCACGATCCTGTCGATGCCATGAATTCCGGCCAGAGCCGCCAATACGGCATCGGTAAAGTCGGGCGAGAGATCGCGGTATTTTTTCATGATGGGTCGAATGACCGCCAGGTCGGCCATGCCAATTTCGTGAAACGTGATCGGTCCCCGTTCCAGCCACTCCAGCAGCGCCATCTTGCCGGGGTTATCGAGGAAGAAGCTCGCCTCGGAAACGACCGGCCAGATGCAATGGAACTCAACTCCCCGGGTGCTTTTGAGAAACGCGATCGCCGATTCGTGATGACTGTCATCGGCAGCAAACAGGGCGACGAGAAACCCCGTGTCAACCCACGCGGCGGTGCTTGGCAACCAACTTCTCCCAGACCGCACGCTTGACCGGATCGGTCGGCGCGGAGGCAAGAGTACCGGCGCCGAACAAGCGCTTGCCTAGAGTATAGGGCGTCTTGTCGGCACGAGCCAAGCGCTGGCATAACTCGCGCACGGCCTGGCGTACGAGTGCGCTCCTGCTGCGGGCCGTCCGGCGCGCAGCAGCATCGAGAAGGGCTTGCTCTTCATTCGTCAAGCGGACGGACAAAGGCATGATGTTCGCTTATGTGTATGACAGTGTGACAATGCTAGTCCAGTACATCTGAAAAATCAAGGCCCTCCGCTCAGACTCCAACCCCCATTGGACAAGGCTCGCAGTTGCCCAATTAAGCCCCATCGATGAAAATGGCGCAGCGATCCATTTGTAATCCTCAAAAATTGGCAATAAAAAAGCCGGCTAAGCGTGCGCCATACCGGCCCTACATACCGACCCGGCATCCTTGCGAACGCCGGGGGAGATAACGAACCCTCAGTCCGTGAGAACTGGGGGGAAGATTCTGCGGTAACTATAGCACAAACACGAAAGTCCGCACGAACTGGTAGTGTCTCAGTTTGATTTGTAACAGTGGACGGTGCGCGTCCTAATGTACCAATTTGGAACATTAGTAACAAAAAACCCGCCGAAGCGGGTTTCAATGAATGTTTGTTCGATATTGATTGAGGAATTGTTCGATCTTTTCCGGCTCCATGCCAGCTTGCTTAAGCGTTGATCTGGCCGCTGCTTCATCATGTAGCGATATGCGTCTGACGGTTATGCGCTTTGTGCTTCCCTTTTTCTTATAAATTAGTACTCGGTCACCTTGCGCCTTAAAGTGATAATCTAAATCGGTTCTGAGTATGTTAATCAGGGCGTCGTTCGGAATCACGAGCGCTCTCCGCGATCAATTCCCAAGGAACATTAAACCTAACGTCCTCTGGGCGTGTCACGGTAGGCATGTTCTGAACACGCCAACCACGCTCCAATAGGAATTGATCCAATTCATTGTCGCGGAGAATATCCGTCAAGACCAGTTGCATGGTCTCATCAATAAGACCATATAGCTCATCTAGAGAATTGGCCTCAATGGTCAAGCCCATGGGGTCGCAAATACCAACCCAACAGTCAGATGAAATTCCACGCTCCGCCCGCCACTGAAGCTGCGCTTTACCTTGAACAATCTTAACTACGACATTTGCCATGGTGAACCCCTCGGCATTAGATGCCGGTCAAGTCTTATATATAATTTCGACCTTTAGTATAGCGGAAGGTTCGACCTTGTAAAGCCCTCTTGTCGGAGGAAAAGGCCGATCGAGTATGTTAGTGTCCGCTAACTTCAATCTGCTAACTTAGCAATTTCCTCCAAGCTCGAAACGTGGTCGGCGATACGGGCCTCCAGACCACCGACCCGAAACGTGGCGATATGGTCACTCATGCGCGAGCACCTCGACGCACTCGGCGATAACCTGGAGCCGCCCTTCTTCCGCCCCCGTGAGCACGATGGGCTCGAAGTCGGGGTTGACGGGCTTCAAGGTGATCGTCGTGTGGTGCCAGAGGTCACCGTCTTGCGCTTTCTCGCTTTCGTAACGCTTGACCGTGTAGCGCTCACCGCTCTTGGGGTCGGTGGCGTCGCGTAGTTGGACGAGCACGGTCTTGCCGTGGCGTGTGCCCGCGACCGGCGCGGTGAAGAGGCAGTACGAGCCGTCTGGGATGGCGGGCTCCATCGATTTGCCCACGACCTGGGCGACGAACATGCCGGGGCGCAGGCGATGGCGGCATTCGACTGCGACCCACTCGAAGCCGTCGTCCTCGACGTGCTGCGGATCGCTGAATGCGCCGGCGGCAGCCTTGAGCGGGACGAGCGGCACGCAGGTGGCGTAGCGCTCCTCGGGCCGCGGCTGCACGACGCGCGGCCGGAACGGGATAACCTTTGGCGTCGCGGCCTTCGCTTCCCCGGTCTGAAACGCCCCCGGCCAGCCGCCGTGTTGCTCAATAACCTCATTGATCTCCTGCATTATGCGGATGGTCAGCTCCTCGAAGTCTTCGCGGTCGATCGGCCAGCCCATCTCATCGCGCAGGTAGCGCACCAGCGACGGGAAGGTGCGGATCTCCTTCAGCGCGGCACGGTGGTCGGTGTCGGGCATCACTATCCCTTGAGTTGCTTGATGACCTGACCGGAGCACCCGTCAACACCTGCATCTGGCGGATGGCGATCTGGTTGAGCCGTTTGAGCCGCTCCCCCTGGGAAAGACCCATGTGGATAAGTTCGGCATTCATGCCTTCGATGTTGGCCAGCACCAGCAATTGTTCGACCGTGGCGTGCTCGCGCATGTTGCCGTCGAGCCCGGCGTTTGAATCCCGCCACTGCTTCGCGCTCTGGCCGAACAGGGCAACGTTGAGCAGATCGGCCTCGGTGGCGTAAGTAATGGCCGCCTGGGCGGGCGTGACGACCGCCGGGATCAGGTGGGTCTTGATCGCGTCCGTGTGGATGCGGTAGTTGAGCTTGGAGAGGGTGCGGTTGAGATTCCATGCGAGGGAGAGGCGGCTGTTCTCGTCCTCCTTGAGCCGCTGAAACTCCTTGATCAGGAACAGTTTGAACTCGACGGAAATCCAGGTGGCGAACTCGAAGGCGATGTCCTTGTGGGCGAAGGTTCCACCGTAGCGGCCCGGCTTCGACAGGATTCCAACGGCGCCGGTTTTCTCGATCCATTGTCGAGGCGTCAGGGCGAAGCTGTTCAGGCCGGAGCTCTTTCTAAACCCGTCGAATTCGACGGGATTAAAACCGGGATTGTTGAGGCTCTCCCAGATGCCGAGAAACTCGATCGTGTTGCGGTTGCGGAGCCAATTGCGGATCAGATCGTCCGTAAGCCCGGCGTTCTTGTGGCGGGCGATATCCGTCAGCTAAATATAGTCCTGCTCCCGGTACACCAGAACCGTAATGTCGGTTCCTTTCACACTGACGGTGGCTTTGCGTGTCATGCTCATGGGTCTCCGACGCGGCGAACTGAATCAAGGAGACGTAATCCTTGTATTCCGTGATGCATTCCGGAGTATGTCGAGGACAGTTCGGGGCGCAGGCTCGGTGCGGCATCCGACGATCCCGATTCGAGACTCGGTGCGTCTCGTTTTATGGCGCTCGACGATTTGGAACGCAGTGCGTTCTGTTGTGCTGCACGCCCGATTCGGAACGCACTGCGTTCCGTTTCTCCCTGGTTTCCACTTCATCACGTAGTGTCTGATGAATTGGAAAGACCAGGAAGAACTGCCGCAGATATCGCAGATTGCGGGCATCGAAGCCTTGGCCGAACTCGCTCGTAAGCCTCCGCGCCAGCGCTTGGAGCACCGCCTCC
Organism: Pseudomonadota bacterium; assembly: GCA_043805375.1. Lineage (GTDB taxonomy): Bacteria > Pseudomonadota > Gammaproteobacteria > Burkholderiales > SG8-39 > 2-12-FULL-64-23. Next base: position 9,741 of record JAZDIA010000003.1, on the reverse strand, counting down.
CCGTACGTCGCGCGCTTCCGCCCGCTCTGTTCGTGTTCGACGATCAGTCGTCCTATCTGCCAGTAGGTCCGGACCATGGCGAAGTTGACGGCGCGGTATGCTGAGGTTCGCGCCCGCTCCAGCACCGACCGGACTTCGCGGTAAAGCGATTCGACCTGGACTACGCGGCGGTCGTTCGGCATCGGCTCAGCCCTCGTTCAGTTCCATCCACCCAGCACCTGAGCGCCGGCTTCACGCCCACGGGCGCGTCGACGCGCTTGAGGTAGAGGATAACGAGGCGCCGCCCACGAAAAGCTGGAGATCCAATAGGGACGTCGGTTTCCGGGCAGTTCAGCCCGATTCATGAAAAAATTGCGCCATTTCGAGTGGTGAAACTTCCCGATGCTTGGGATAATGAAGCGATGAACAAACCCGTCGGCCCCGAAGACCTTGCATTCGATCCCGCAAAGTGGCTGCCGGCGGAGATCGGCGAGATCACCAATCATCAGACCGACCTCCCCCGCATCGCGCGAGACCCAAGACTTACTGCAGCCATTGAAGCGCAGTTGCCGCAGGTTCCCACAACGCATGATCTTCACCGGGGCGATGCCCGCAGCATCGACTTCCTTGGCAAGAACAGTGTTCACCTAGTCGTTACATCGCCACCTTACTGGACGCTCAAGGATTACAACAAGAGCGACGGGCAGATGGGTTATATCGAGAACTACGAAATCTTCCTGAACGAGTTGGATCGGGTATGGAGGGCGTGCTACGACGCACTGGTGCCGGGCGGGCGCGTGGTTTGCGTGGTCGGCGACGTGTGCCTGTCGCGCCGGAAGAACAGCGGCGAGCACGTCGTGGTACCGCTTCACGCCTCCATCCAGGAACACTGCCGGCAGATCGGGTTCAATAATCTCGCGCCCATCATCTGGCACAAGATTGCGAACGCGGTCTTTGAAGCCAGCGGCAATGGCGGCGGTTTTCTCGGCAAACCCTACGAGCCAAACAGCGTCATCAAGAACGATATCGAATTTATTCTTTTGCAGCGCAAACCCGGTGGCTACCGCAGCCCGTCGGTGGCCACGCGGATTCTGAGCGTGATTCCTGCGGAACAGCACAAGGTATGGTTCCAGCAAATATGGACCGGTGTGACCGGCGCCTCCACCAAACGCCATCCGGCGCCCTATCCGCTGGTTTTGGCCGAGCGACTGATCCGCATGTTCAGTTTTGTCGGCGATACGGTGCTCGACCCGTTTATGGGAACAGCGACGACCAATGTCGCTGCCGCAAAATGGGGGCGCAACAGCATCGGCGTGGAAGTCGACCCGCATTACTTTGAGATGGCCGCTAAACGGATTGAGAACGAACTCCCGAAACTCTTTTCCGGGCGCACGGTGCGGCTGCACGAGAAGCGGGAAAGGTCGGCGGCATGATCGACGTGGAACAAGAGCTGGGAAAAGCGGTGAAGCATTTTTGGAAGACGCGCTCCAGCCAAAAAGTACGCCAGGGAGCCGGAACCGGCACCAAAGATGCAGGCAATCGGGCGGCAGTAACGGGAGGCAAGCACGCCGACGGTTTTGTCAAACTAATTGCCGCCATCGTCCGCGATGCCGGGCTTCAGAAGGTGGCTATTCATACGAGCGAAAAAAGATCGCGCACGCTGCCGGGGTTTTTCCGGCCAACAAAGGAATGGGATCTGGTGGTCGTGTCCGGCTCCGATCTCGTGGCCGCGGTCGAGGTGAAATCGCAGGTCGGCAGCTTCGGCAATAACTTCAATAACCGGGTCGAAGAGGCGCTCGGCAATGCGACAGATCTCTGGTCAGCCTACGGCAAGGGCATCTTCGAGCCGTCGCAGAAACCCTGGCTTGGATACCTTTTCATGCTGGAAGAGCATGAAAACTCGCTCCGGCCGACGCAACGCATCGAGCTCGATCCATTCAAAGTCGATGAAGCGTTTCAGCAGTTGAGCTATGCCAAGCGCTACGAATTGGTATGCGAACGCCTGGTGCGCGAGCGACTCTACGATGCGGCCTGCTTCTTCACCTCCAACGCCAGGAGCGGCATTCGAGGTGCTTACGTTCAGCCAAACCCGGAATTGTCGGTCCGCAATTTTGCGATCTCACTGCACGCGCGGGCAGCAGCATTTGCGCAGATGGCTAGGCAATAATAGACTTATCGACAACAATTAACCACCCCACTCCCGCCACCCGGCGAGCAGCGGAAAATAGAGCCCCAGCATCGCCGGCTCGCCTTGCGCTAGCGCCTGGGCGTAGCGCTCGAGTTGCGCGCGGTAGCGTTCCTGCTCCCGATCCAGGAATCCCTCGATATCCGTGCCTTCGTGGCCGCTCGCCTTGTAGTCGACGATCCAGCGCTTGCCGTTTTCCTCGGTGAAGCTGCGGTCGATGACCAGGTTGCGGCACTCGCCGTAGATCACGGCGGTAAGGCGGTATTCGTTGCGCGCGCCCTGCTGCGGCCCGAGCAGCCAGCGGCCGCGCGGGTCGGCGAGCGCGTTGGCGAGCGCCTTGGCCACGCGCTCGGCCGCAGCGGCAAGCTGCGCCTCTTCGACGCCGCGCGCGGCGAGTTCGTGGTTGAAGCTGGCGCGCATGGACTCGATGCGCGCCGCGTTCCAGCCTTGCAACTCATCCTCGGCGATCCGCTGCAGCCAGCGGTGCACGACGCTGCCGACATGGCGTGCGGTCTCGCCCACCCAGGAGTATTCAATGTCGTCCTGGGCATGCGCGGTTTCGCTGGCGGCGGTCCACGCAAGTGCGGGCGGCGCTTCGGGCATGGACCAAGTTGAGACCAAGCGGCGCAGCGATTGGTCGGGGACTATGTCGCCGCCCTCGCTCTCGTTCGCCGCTGCGACCGTGGCCGTCGCGGCGGCGCGTTGAAATTCGCCCGAGACTACCGGCCAGAGCTTGGCTAGCAGGCTGCGCGAGTCGGGTCTGCGCGCCGCTTGCGCCTCGTCCTCGACGAGGAGCCGCGTCTCGCCCAGCAGATGCAGGCGCTGCTTGGCGCGCGTGGCCGCGACGTAGAGCAGGCGGCCGTCCTCGAAGGCTGCTTTTTCGGCGACGAGCTGTTTGATCCAGGCATAGATCAGATCGCTCTCGGCCCCGGTTTCTTCGATCGGTGCGAGGAGCAGATTCGTGTTGGACTCCAGTCTGCGCGGGTTTGACGCGTCCGGGTTTGCCGGGCGTTCCATCCACAGGAAGAGCTGCTTTCCTGCGGCAGGCGGTGTCTTGCCCAGGCCGGGTACGATGACGTGATCGAACTCCAGGCCCTTGGCCTTGTGGATGGTCATGATTTGCACGGCGTCGTCGCCGGCGGCCATGTCCGGCAGGGCGTAGAGTTGATCGAGGCCCTGTTCAAACGCCTCGAAGTCGGCGATGGCACCGGCTTCCTCCTTGGATTCGAGATGGGCTAGGTAGGTTTCGGCGTCTTCGAGCTCGGTCTCGGATGCGGCGCAGGCAGGGGCACCAAGCGCGAGCCAGGTGCCTTCGACCGCATCGCGCAGAGATGAGCGTTGGCGGTCGGCGAGCGCGGCGGCGAGCACGGGACGGACGCGCGCCAGGCGCAAGCGGGCGTCGGCGCTGAGGCCCTCCAGGACCCGGTCGCTGTTGATCGCGCTCCAGATGGTTTGCGGCGTGACCTGCGCTTCCCCATACGAAGCGGCTTCGAGGCCGGCGATTGCGTGCAAGTCCGCGAGCGTCAGGCCGCACCAGGGAGCCCGCAGGATGGCCAGCCACGCGAGGCGGTCGCCGCGATGCGCGAGCGCGCGCGTGAGCGCGACGAGGTCCTGCACCACCGGCCGGTCGTCGAGGCGATCGATTTCGATCGCGCGGAACGCGAGGCCCGCGTGTTTCAGTTGCGGCACGATCTCGCGCAGGTGATTGCGCCCGCGAACGAGAATGGCGATGCTGGGGCGCTCATCAGGATCAGCGCTGGCGGCTGCAATGCCGGCCACGATTTGCGCTACCTGCTCGGCTTCGCTCGCCTCGCCGCCGGCAATGAGCGGATGGATCTCGACTGCGTCGCCCTCCAACTTGGGATGCACCGCCCTGGATTCGGTGTAGGCCACCGCGCCCGAGCCGATGTCCTCAATCTCGGGCATCACCTGCCCGAAGGCCTGATTCACCCAATCGACGATACCGGCCTGCGAACGGAAATTGGCCGACAATTCGAGTGGTTCGAGCACGACGTTGCCTATGCCCTCGGCACGCGCCTTCAGGAACAACCCGACCTCGGCTTCGCGAAAGCGGTAGATCGACTGCATCGGATCGCCGACCACGAACAGCGTACGGCCGTCATCTGGCGTCCAGCCGGCCGTGAGCCGCGCTACAAGCTCGAACTGACTGATCGAGGTGTCCTGGAATTCATCGATCAGCAGGTGCCGGATCTGGTAATCGAGCCTGAGCGCGAGGTCCGTCGGACCCTCGGCGTCTTCGAGCGCGAGCAGGGCGCGCTGCGACACTTCGGTGAAATCGACCTGCCCGCGCGATTGGAACACGAGCTTCAATTGCCCCACTGCGCGCTTCGCCAACTCGGTGATCGCTTCCAGCACCTGCCACTGCGCGTCGGTGTAGTTGGCCGGAGGAAGCCTGCGCGTGTCGGCGAGCGCATTGCTGAGTCGGTCGTCGGCGAGCGTCGCGATGAGTGTTGCCAGGCGCTCCTTCCACGCCTTGCCGGCGGCGCCGACCGGATAGCCATGGCGCTTGTCCACCTTGGCGCGCCATGCGCCATTCCTGGTCAGCAGCACCTCGGCGAGCGTTGCCCAGCTTTGCGCGTCATCGCTGCCGGGAAATGCCTCGAGCAGCGCCTCGCCGCGATTGCCCAGGGAATAATTGGCGATCGCGAGCAGTTCGCCGCGCTCAGGCGAGGGCACGAGCGCCTGCACCCGATCGAGCACCGTGCGCCGCTCCGCGACGAGCGCACCTTCGAGCCCGGCGCGCTGCTTGACCATGACGTGGCGCAACCAGTGGTCGCGCCGGCGCAGCATTTCGATCAGCAGTTCTTCGACGCGCGCGACGTTGTTGTCGAGGTGCGCGAGCAGCCGCTCGATATAGCCCGCGGCAGGGTCTTTCGCTCCGATCAGATCGACCGTCGCGCGCGCGGCCTCGGCATAGAGCGCGCCGGCGTCATCGATGCTCTCCGGCTGCGAGCCGAACTTCGACAGCATCGGCATTTGCCGCGTCAGCGCCGCGCACAGCGAATCGATGGTCTGGATGCGCAGCCGCGCCGGGCTGTCGCCGATGCGCCAGCCGCGCGCGCTGTCGCGCGCTATCGCTGCGAGCGCGAGCTCGTGCGTTCGGCGCTCGTGCTCGGATGCGGGCGCCTCGCCCGCGATCGCCTGCGCAAACGCCGCCAGCACGCGCTCGCGCATTTCGGCCGCGGCTTTCCTGGTGAACGTGATGGCGACGATTTCCTCGGGCTCGTTGACGGTCGCCAGCAGGCCGAGGTAGCGCTGAATCAGGAGTTCGGTCTTGCCCGAGCCGGCCGGCGCCTGGACAATGAACGAGCTCGACGGCGCCAGCGCCTGCTCGCGCGCGCCGAGGTCGGGGATGGGCACGCCATCAGCCATCCGTCGCTCCCTGCTTGCCACGATTGGCGACTAGACTCGGCGTGCGTCTGAAGTACTCTCGCATGCCGCCGGAGGAATTGCGCGCTGCGCGCGCCAACCGTGTTTTCGGTACGGATGAAAAGCACATCCGTACCGAAAACACGGTTATGGATAAAAGCAACCACGGCTTGGGTTTGCTTTTATCCAAGATCGCCGATTGCGTACGGATGCGCTTTTCATCCGTACGCAATCGACGATCCGCGCGGACGGCTTCACGTCCGCGCAACCTCGCAACCCTGCCACAACGCAGGGCGTGATCTGGGTCGCCGCGCAAAGAAGAAGCCATAACCAAGACTGGTGCTGACATAGACCGCAACGAAAGTTCAGGATTCATCATCGCCCTCCTGATCCGGATCCAATTTTCCCGCCCGTTCGTGTATGCGGCAAAGCGGCTGCAGGTCGCAGTTGCGGCAGGTGGTGCGCGGATTCTTCGGCTGCACCGCGGCCTCACCGTCGGCGAACTGCGCCGCGAGCCGGGTGAGTACCCTGCGCCACTCGGCGACCTGCGCGTCCCAGCCGATGTCGGGCAGCGATTTCCATACCGGCAGCAGGGCCTCGTCCGCGGCCAGCGCCGCAAACTTCATCGCGCCTGCCTTCACCTGCGCGAACGCGATGGCGACGGCGGCCGGTTCGCTCGCGACCAGATACAGCGGCAGTTGCGGCGCATCGGGCCGCTCGCCCAGCCACGCGCTCGCAGGCTGGGCGGTGGACTTGTAATCGATGACGATGCGCCGGCCGTCTTCGAGTTCGTCCACGCGATCGAGCTTGCCGCGCAGCGTGAGCGGGCCGATCATCAGCGTGCGCTTGTCCTCGACTGCGGCGACGGTGAAATCGTCGCCGCGCGCCTCGCGTTCCATTTCCAGCCACGCGCGCGCCAGGCGCACGAGGCGCCCTTTCTCGACTTCGGCAAAGCGCCCGGCGAGCGTCGCCGGGCGGTCGCGCTTCACGCGCGTCACGGCCTCGTCCGCCGAGCGCGCGAGCAGTGCTTCCAGTTCGCCCTCGCCGATCGCATCGAGCCTGGTCTTGGTCTTGAGCTGGCCCCAGGCGCCGGCGAGCACGCGATGCACGAGGATGCCGCGCTCCATCGCATCGAGCCCTGCGTGCGGCGCTTCGGGCGATTGTGCGTCGAGTCGATGCAGCGCGAATGCGCGGAACGGGCAGGCGGACTGGTCGGTGATGACGCTCGTGCCGCCGGTCAGCGCCGCCCCCGCCGCGAGCGGCGGTACCATCGGGTCCGCGAGCGGCGGCGCAACGGCGTCCTCGATCGACTCGATGTTCGCGGCGGCATGAATGAGATCGCGATGGCGCGGATACGCGGGTAGCGGAAGTGCGGCTTGCGCCAGATCGCGTAAGAGCGGGCTAGGCAAGAGCTTCCGCTCGCCCTCGGCCTGCGCATGCGACAGCACCACCTCGCGCGCAGCCGCAAGCCAGCCGCGCGTGATCGCGGCATCGAGCGCGAGCGTGGCTTCGATCGACGCTTCGGGCACCCTCGCCTTCCGCTGCGCCGCTAGCGGCAGGAACGGATTGGGCCGCGGATGGATCGGCCAGGCTTCGTCGCTGAGGCCCATGACCCACAGATGGTCGAACTCGATGCCGGCCGATTCCAGCACACCCAGGATCTGTACCGGCACATGCGGCGCTTCGGGCTGGAACAGCGTTTCCGCGGCAAGTCGCCGCAGGCGTACTACCGCCTCGGCATAACCCATTTTCGCGCTCACGCGGTCGAGCAGGGCGAAGCCGGCGACGACTTCGTGCCATTTCTTCAAGGTCTGGTACTCGACCGAATCGAGGCTGCGGCCCTGATCGGGAAAGCCCATGAGTTTCAGCGCGGCGGTGATGGCCCTCGCCCATGCCGACGGCGAGCGCGCGGCGAAAAGGTCGGACTTGCGGAATTCGGCCAGCTTGCGCAGGCGTTGCGCCAACTCCGGCGAGTACGCGCTGGCGCCGGCGGCGTCGAGGGTATTTAGCAGCCGCTCGAGCGTGATCGCAGGCTCGGCGCGGCGGCGCAACTCGAGATCGAGCCGGGCGCGGCCCGCAGCCTCGGCCTCACCTGCCGCGATGAAAGGCGAGCGGATCAGCAGGCTGGCTCGCCCGAACTCGATTTCGCGCCCCGCCAGTTCGAGGATGAGGAAAGCCGCCTGCACCAGCGGATAGCCGGTGAGCGCTGCGCCGAGCGAAACGTTGAACGGCAACGGGTCCCGGTTCGAACGTGGCGCGCCGGTTGCGCCGGGCAACATCGAGGCTGGCGCCATCACCATCCGGAAAGCGCGGATGAGCGCGTTACGCTGTTTGCCGAGGTCGGGGACGACAATGCCAATGCTTGCATGCGGGTCGGCTTCGAGCCGCGCGCGCGCCCAGGCCGCCGCGCGCTGGATTTCGTCGCGGGCATCCACGCAGGCAAGGCGCAGCACGCTCGCCTCGCGCCGCTCCTGCGCCGAGGCAAAAACTTCCGTTCCCGCCGCCCGCAAGGCATCGAACAAAGCCTGCTGTTGCGGCGTCCTGATGTCGAAGCCGTAGACCGCCAGCAATTTCGGCTTGCGCATTTGCTTGCCGTTTGCGCGCGCCGCGACCAGATCGGGCAGCGATGCGGTGTCGGTATGCCCATCGCGTTTGCAACGCAGCGAATATTGCGCGCACCAGTCGCGAAACGCGCTCGCATCCTCGTTCAGATCCCCCGAACGCAGGCTGCCCTGCAGCCGCCAGGCGTGCGCGGTCTTCCACGCATCCGCCGCAAGCGCCGCGGTCTCGGCAAGCGCGAGCAGCGCGTCGCCCGCATCCGAACGGCGGATGATGTCTTCCCACAATGCCTGCTCCTGCGCCGGCGTGAGCAGGATGGGCAGACCGGATGCGAGCTCGGAGTACAGCGCGTCTTCGTAACAGCGCTGGACGAAAGCGGAGTACGGCAGGATGTCGGCCGATTCCCAGGCGCTGCGGCCTTCTGCGGCCTGGGCCACATCGAATTCGCGCGACAGCGCCTGCGCCAGACGCCGGTTGGGAGTGACTACGGTGACGCCGCCGGCGAGACCCTGGGCCAAGCGCGCGAAGAGTTGCGCTTTGGAAAGTGCTGCGTAGTTGTCGCTGGGCATGGAGCCGTATCATAATCCACGCTTGCGCCAGGTGAGCATGGAACCCGCGCTCATGGCGCGCGGCACGGTGCCGATCGAGGGCAAGGGCGAAATACATACGTTTCTGCCGATGCCCGCCAACAGCAGCATCCATTCCGTGAAAGAAGCAGAAAAATGAATGCGGATCGCTCTTTGCGCGTCGTGCTCGCCACCGTTGGCTCGCGTGGCGACGTCCAGCCGATGCTGGCGATCGCCCAGACGCTCATTGGCCGCGGCCATATTCCGCTTATTGCCGCGCCTCCGAATTTCGAGCACTGGGTGCGCAGTCTCGGTTTCGACTTCGCCCCGCTTGGCGCAGACATGCAGGTATTCCTCGCCGATCACGGTCACGTGATGACCGGCAACCCGGTGAAGATGCTCCAGAGTATGAGCCGTTTCTTCGCCAAGCAGATTCCGCTCCAAGTGGAACAACTCGCACCCGCCTGCCGCGGCGCGGATGCAATTCTGTCGGCCGGGCTGGCTTTCGCCGCATCCTCGGTCGCCGAACACTTGCGCCTGTCCCTGCTCTACGTCCTGTATACAACCTGCGTGCTCCCTTCCAGCCAACACCCGCCGGCGATGGTTCCGTGGCACGGCCTGCCCAACTGGCTGAACGATCTCCTTTGGCGCGCCGATCACCTGCTCGTGGACTCGCTCGTGCGCGGCACCCTCAATACGGCCCGCGCCGGCATCGGCCTGCCGCCAGTGGACGACCTCATGCGCCACCTGTGCGAGGAGACTCCGCTGATCATCGCCGCGGACGAGGTCTTGTTCCCGCCAGATCCCCTGTGGCAGGGACGCTACCCGCACGCAAATTTCATATTTTTCGACGATCCGGCCCCGCTTCATCCCGACCTTGATGCCTGGCTCGCGGACGGCGAACCGCCGGTGTTCGTCGGCTTCGGCAGCATGTCGGGCGCGGGCACGGACCGCGTCGAACGCATGATAGTCGAGGCGGTCTCGTCCACCGGCCGCCGCTGCATCGTCGGCGCCGGCTGGGCCGGGCTCGGCGCGGGCGCGCTGCCGCCGGGCTGGCGCGTG
>JAZDIA010000002.1:0-7912 GCA_043805375.1 Pseudomonadota bacterium | reverse complement strand
AACGATATCGAACTCGGCGGCGAACGAAGCGAATCCGCTGTAGTGAGGGGTCAGGCATCGCTACGTCCTTCAGGTGGAATCTCAAGCCAGAGAGCCTTGAGGGAAAGATTGATGTCGGACAAGAACAGAAACAGTGAGGAGATTAGGCTGAGCATGCAGAGAATGAATAGTGTCACGATGACCGCAGCGGTGCCCATCTGCAATAGAGCGCCCAGGAACAGACTAATGATTAGTAGAGCCGCCAAGAGGACGCTGATGACTGCCAGTGCGATGCCTGCTCTGACGATATTTGCCCGGCTTGAAAGGATTCTGAGCTGTGCGAGGATACGTTCGCGATCGGTATCCGATGCACCGTGGAGATCCTGCGCGAGAAGACGAGACCGGTCGATGACGCGCCCGAAGCGATTAGTTATGCTCAAGAGGATCAGGCCCACCCCTGAAATGAGGATGACCGGGCCAATCGACAGCTGCAACGTAGGGATGAGATCAGTAAGTGACATGGGACTCCAAGTATTTCAGATGTGGGCCGCGATGCTTCAGGTTCTCCCCGGTGATGCCTAACTTAAAGTCGACCGCAGAAAATCGGGGTCTGGAACCCCGATTCTGCGCCGGGTCTTGTCATCCTTCAAGCAGATCAATCCGTTAAGGAGGTCAGGTACGCTAAATGCCTTGACAAATACCCGATTCGCATGCAAACCGCACACCCGCTGCAGCAAACAACTGCAAATCCCAGGCTACTGGATCTGGTGCGCGGTGTGCTGTGGCGCAAACACTACAGCATCCGGACCGAGCAAAGCTGCGTCGATTGGATCAGGCGCTTCATCCGGTTCCACCGCAAACGGCATCCGGCACAGATGGACAAGCCGGTGGTGATTGCGTTTCTGACGCATCTGGCGGTGCAGCGCAATGTGGCAGCGTCGACCCAGAACCAGACGCTTTCGGCAATCCTGTTCCTGTATCGGGAGGTGCTTGAACTGGAATTGGGCCGGATAGAAGGCTTCGAGTGACCGAAGCGTCCGCCGCGGCTACCTGAAATCGGGTGGAATCAGATCCAGCCGGTCGGTGACGACGGCATCCACGCCCCAGTCGAACAGCACGCGCGCGATTGCGGGATCGTTAACCGTGTAGCACAACAGCCAGTAACCCGCGTCGTGTACTGCGCGCGCCTCGGGCTCGAGCAGCAGCCGGTAGTCGCAATGCAGCGACACGCAGCCGAGCGTCTGCAACCACTGCTGCCACTGCGGCTGGATGCGCCTGGTAAGCGTGCCGCGCGGCACCTCCGGCGCGGCTTCCCGCGCCGCGGCCAGCGCGAGCGGCTGGAACGAGGACAGCAGGGGTTGCAGCGGCGCGCTGCGCCACAGATCGCGCGCGAGGAGCGCCGCCGCGGTGCCGGTTTCGGCTTCGAAGCCCTTGACCGGCTTGATCTCGATATTGGCCCAAAGCCCGAGTTCGAGGCAGAGTCTGCCGGCGCGCTCGAAGCTCGGCACCGGCTCCCCCGCGTGCTCGCGCGAGAACCAACTGCCGGCGTCGAGCTTCTGCATATCGCGATAGGCAGTCTCGGCGATCGCGCCGCTGCCGCTGGTGGTGCGCTCCAGCGTCTGGTCGTGCATCAGGATGGGGGTGCCGTCCGCGGCCAACATGACGTCGAACTCGACGCCGCCATGACCCAGTTCCTTTGCTTTGCGCAAGGCGGCCAGCGTATTTTCCGGGGCGAGCGTGCCGCCGCCGCGATGGGCGATGACGCGCGCATAGGGCCAGGGTTTCATGGCCGCTTCCTGCGCACGTAAAGCGTATGCACGACGCGGGCAACGACCGCGCCGCCCTGGTGCGACACCTTATAGTCGCGGCCGAGGACGTGCATCAGCATCAGCATGAAGAACGGATCGGTCGTGGCGTAGAGGCTGCCGCCGAAATGCGCGCCGCTCGCGGCGTCGAACCCGTCGAGAAGGGGCGGAGTTTCCCCTTGTCTCGCATTGCGCTATTTTCCGGCCTTGCTGGCGCGCTCGAACTTGCGCAACTCGGCGTTGCCGCGAGCCACCGCGTCGTCCAGCGCCTGTTTGGGCGACTTCCCCTGGCTCCACACCGATTCCAGCTCCTCGTCGATGATGCGGCGAATCTGCACGAAGTTGCCAAGGCGTATGCCCTTAAAGTCCTTGGTCGGGTTCTTCAGCAGCAGTTGCCGGATCGCCACGTCGGCGCCGGGGTTGGCGTCATAGAAGCCCTGTTTCCTGGTGAGCTCGTAGGCCGCCTTGGCGATCGGCAGATAGCCGGTTTTCTGGTGCCAGTCGGCCTGGATATCCGGCGAGGAAAGGAAGGTGAAGAATTTCGCCACGCCCTTGTACTCGGCCGGTTTCTTGCCGGACATCACCCACAGGCTGGCGCCGCCGATCATCGGGTTTTGCGGCGCGCCCTTGACGTCCTCGTAGTACGGCAGCGGCGCCACGCCGAATTCGAACCTGGAATCGCGCTTGATGTCGGCGTAGGCGGCGGAAGAACTGGTCAGCATGGCGCAGTCGCCGCCGTAGAATTTCGCCTCGGCCTGGTTCGCCCGGCCGGCGTAGGTGAACAGGCCGGACTTGACCCAGGAGGAGAGCTTGGCGATATGTCGCACCAGGAGCCGGTTGTTGAACACCAGCTTGGTGTCGAGACCGCCGAAGCCGTTTTGCCTGGTCGCGAATTCCTGGTTATGCCAGGCGCTCATGGTCTCCAGTTGCACCCACGATTGCCAGCCGGAGGTGTAGCTGCACGCCATGCCCGTGTCCTTGACCTTGAGCGCGGCTTCCTGCACCTCGTCCCAGGTCTTGGGAGGCTTCGACGGGTCGAGCCCGGCCTTCCTGAACGCGTCCTTGTTGTAGAACAACACCGGGGTAGAGCCGTTGAACGGCATCGACAGCATGTGTCCCTGGGCGTCGCTGTAATAGCTGGTCACGGCCGGCATGTAGGACTTAGCGTCGAATTTCTCGCCCGCCTGCGCCATCACTTTGTACACCGGCTTGATCGCTTTTCTCCCGGCCATCATGGTGGCGGTGCCGACCTCGAACACCTGCAGGATGTGCGGCGCTTTGCCGGAGCGGAACGCCGCGACTGCCGCGGTCATCGACTCGTCATACGCGCCCTTGAACACCGGCGCCACCTTGTAGGCCGATTGCGAGGCGTTGAACTTGTCGGCGATGTCGTTGACGCGATCGCCAAGGGCGCCGGTCATCGAGTGCCACCACTGGATTTCGGTGGCGGCCTGGGCGCTGCCCGCGCCGAGTGCGAACACAGCGGTGAGCGCGAAACAAAGTTTGTTCAACTTCATGGCGGAATTCATTTCGGGGAAAGCAGGAAAACATCGATTATCGCGGACCATTATTGCGGCGATATTACAGCAAACCCACCCCGTACAAAGGCTGCCGATCGGGCGCGCTTGCACGCTGTCGATCACGGCGCATGCTAGTATCGGCGCCACAACCGCGGGCTTGCACTGCAATGTCTTCCATCTGCTTCGATCTGCTGCGCCTCGTCTCCGACGCACGCTTTCATTCCGGCGCCGCACTCGCGCGCGAACTCGGCACTTCGCGCGCCGGCGTCGCGCTGGCGCTCGGCGAATTGGAGGATCTCGGGTTTACGCTGTTGAAGCAGCCCGGCCGCGGTTACCGCCTGGCCGAAGCCTGCGACTGTCTGGACGCAGCCGCGGTGCGCGCCGGGCTCGGATCGCATGCACGCGAGTTCCGGATCGAGCTACTCGATGCCTGCGCTTCGACCAATACGCTGCTGCTTGAGCGCGCGCGTGCCGGCGCGCCCTCGGGCAGCGTGATCGCGTGCGAGCTGCAAAGCGCCGGCCGCGGCCGGCGCGGCAACCGCTGGCAATCGGGCATCGGCGGCAGCCTCACCTTTTCGCTGTTGTGGCGCTTCGCGCGCGGTGCCGCGGGCTTGAGCGGCCTGTCGCTCGCGGCCGGCGTGGCGGTGGCGCGCGCGCTCGCCATGCTAGGGGTCGGGGAGGTGCAGCTAAAATGGCCGAACGACCTGTTGCACGCCGGGCGCAAGCTCGGCGGGATATTGATCGAGCTGCACGGCGATGGCCCGGGTCCGACCGCCGCGGTGATCGGCATCGGGTTCAATGTACGACTGCGGGAAAATCTGCGCGATGCCATAGCGCAGCCGGTGACCGACGTCGCTTCGATCTCGAGCGCGGTGCCGCAACGCAACCGGCTGCTCGCCGCGACGCTGGTCGAACTCGGGCAAGTACTCGATCTTTTCGCCGGGCATGGCTTTGGGCCGCTGCGGCAGGAGTGGACCAGCCGTCATGCGCACCAGGGCAAGCGGGTCACGCTGTCCTCGGGCGACGGCAACCTACTGGCGGGCAGGGCGGCGGGCGTGGCCGAGGACGGCGCCTTGTTGATCGAGACGGCGCGCGGTCTGGAGCGCTGCGTCAGCGGCGAGCTGTCGCTACGCGCCGGCTGAAACAAGCGCACCGCGGTCGTCGCGCCGCACCGATGGTAGTTTGCCGGCGCAAGCTCAAGCGATTTATCCGCCGGATGCCATTTAGCTGCGATTCGCCGTAGAATTAGCCACCTTTTTTCCGCTGCCAACATGAACGAACCCTACAACCTGCTGATCGACATCGGCAATACCTTCGTCAAGTGGGGCCGCTACCAAGCGAATTCGAATGCGACGGCGCACGCGAGCTGCCTCGATTCCGGCCATGCGCTGCTGCAGGAAATTCCGGCCCTGTCGGCGCAATTGCGCAGGCACTCGGCGCCGGCGCAAATCGTGATTTCTAACGTCGCCGGCACGCGCGTGCGCGCGACCATGCTGCGCCTGCTGGAAATCTGGCCCGGCGCGCCGCCGCCGTACTGGGTGATCCCGAAAGACGAGCAATGCGGAGTGAAGAACGGCTACCGCAACCCGGCACAGTTGGGCAGCGACCGCTGGGGCGCGCTGATCGGCGCGCGCGCGCTGCGCGGGGAGCGCGCGCTGCTGGTGGTTTGCTGCGGCACCGCCACCACCATCGATCTGCTTAGCGCGCAGGGCGTGTTCGTCGGCGGCTGCATCATGCCGGGCATCGGCACCATGTTGCGCTCCCTGCATGAAAAAACCGCGGCGCTGCCGGATGCCGATGGCGTATATACGGAGTACCCGACCCAGACAGTCGATGCCATAGTCAGCGGCTGCCAGCACGCGCAGGCCGGGGCGGTGGAGCGCATCTACGATCTGTATCGGCGCGAGCATGCAGATCTGCTGTGTCTGGTCTCCGGCGGTGCGGCGAAGGCGCTGACGCCGCATCTCGCCATCGTGTTCCGCTACCATGAGAACCTGGTGCTCGAGGGACTGCATTGCATCAGCCAGGCGCTTAGGCAGGAGGCATCCGAAGGACTGTCCGGCGTACGGATGGCTTGATCCGATGCGTACCGTGTTTTTCATTCTCGCGTTGGCTAATGCAATGTTCTTCGCCTATGCTCGGCAGGGCGCCGGCGCGCAGGCGAACGGCGATGCGCAGATCATCGGCCAGCAGCTCAATCCTGAAAAAATCCGCCTGCTCGCGCCCGAGCAGGTGAGCGCGCTCACACGCAAGCCCGAACCGCCGAAGGTGGCCACCGTCTGCCTCGAATGGGGCGCCTTCGTTGGCGCCGATGTGGCGCGCGCGGGGCAGGCGCTGGAGCCGCTCGGACTCGGCGCGAAGCTGACGCAGCGCTTGCAGGAGGACGTATTGGGGTTCTGGGTCTATATCCCGCCGCTCGCCAGCCGCCAGGCGGCGACGCAGAAGACGGACGAACTCAAGAACCTTGGTGTGGACGAATATTTCGTCGTGCCGGACGACCCGAAATGGCGCAACGCCATTTCGCTCGGGGTGTTCAAGACCGAGGAGGCGGCCAAGGCGCACCTCGACGCCTTGCGCGCCAAGGGAGTAAAGAGCGCCACCAGCGGCGCGCGCGAGACGCAACCCGGCAAGACCTATTTCCAGGTGCGCGAAGCCAATTCGACCGTCACGGCGAAGCTGAACGAACTGAAACAGGGTTTTGCAGGCACCGAGGTGCGCGAGTGCGCGGCGGAGGAAAAGAAAGGCTGAATGCCGGCATGTACGTACCTAAGCACAATCAGTTGGAAAACCGCGCGGCGCTGCTCGCCTATATGCGCGCCTATTCCTTCGCCGCGCTGGCGAGTTCCGGCTCCGGCGGGTTGACGGCGACGCATCTGCCCTTCGTGGTCGAGGAGGAGGATGGCCGCATCACACTGCTCGCGCACATGGCGAAGGCCAATCCGCAGTGGCGCGATTTTGCCGCCGGAGCCGAAGCCCTGGTTATATTCATGCAGCCGCATGCCTACGTCTCGCCGCGGCTCTACGACGGCCGGCAGAACGTGCCCACCTGGAACTACGTTGCAGTGCACGCCTACGGCCGGCCGGTGCTGATCGAGGAGCGCGCGGCCAAGATCGAGTTGCAGCGCAAACTCATCCGCCAGCACGATGCGGGCTACCTCACGCAGATGGCCGAGCTCGCCGACAGCTATCTCGACGCCAGGCTCGCCGCCATCGTCTCCTTCTCGCTCGCCGTGACCCGGATCGATGCGCGCTACAAGCTGTCGCAGGACAAGAATCCGGCCGAACGCGAACGCATCGCGCGCAAGCTCGAGACGAGCGGCGACAGCGCGGCCGCCGAGACCGCGCGACTGATGCGCAAGCATAATTAGCGCGCTTCGTAGTCGATTCGTTGAACGATATTGGTCGTAGCTGCGAGCTGCAGCCAAAATACGCCGCGTTCGCTGCCAGGCGCGAAGCGCAACGCGACAGGATTGGGCAACCGTTGAGAAGCGCGATAAAGCATGCTGGCGAACTGGCGCATTTTGTCAGCGAATTAACGACCGATGATTTGCGCGTCCTTGGTTGGAACCCAGGTCGGTGAGACTACGCTCACCGACCGGTATCGACCCCCAAGAGACATTGGGCATCACGTTGCTCGACCGTCCGCTACCGCCAAAGAACGGACATTCCCACTGATCTTCATTCGAACGATTGGTTGGAGCCGTTGTTGGGGAGCCAAATCAATGGCAGGACTCGGCCAAAACCTGCCAGCCACTTTCTCCGAAAGCGGACGCAGGCGAAGGGTCATTTCTATCGGTTAGCCGCAGGCGTCGGAACCCTGCCTGGCTCCCGAGCACGGTCAAGGCGAATAATTCCTGGTTGTTAAGGGGGCCGCTCACCGTGGCTTTCCGGTAAGCCGCGACGTGGCTATCAGTCCCCGCCCGGCTCCATATGGGCCTGCAGGTAGTTCGGCAGCGTTACGTCCTTGATCAGGCGTTGCTGCGTTTCCAGCCAGTCAATGTTTTCCTCGCAGCGTTCCAGCAGGTCTTCGAGAAGGTCGCGGCTGACGTAGTCCTGCAGTTCCTCGCACAGGGTGATGCTGTCGATCAGCAGCGGGCGCTGGATTTCGCGCTCGTACTTGAGGTCGTCGGCCAGGCGTTCAACGACATCCTCACCGATCGGCAGCTTGCCGAGGTCTTGCGGGTTGGGCAGGCCTTCGAGGAAAAGCACGCGCTCGATCAGCTTGTCAGCTTCCTTCATGACGCGGATGGACTGCTTATACTGGTAGTCGTTGAGCCGCTCCAGGCCACACTTGCGGAACATTCGAGCATGCAGGAAATACTGATTGATTGCTGTCAGCTCGTTCTTCAGCACCTTATTCAAGGCTTCGATGACTTTCTTTTTGCCTATCATAGTTCGTCCTTAGGCTGGGGTGCCGGAGCCCATCTGGCTTTGCTGATAGTTCTGCAATCCGACCAGTTCGATCAAGCGAATTTGCTTTTCCAGAAAATAGGCGTGGTCCATTTCGGTGTCTTGGAGTTGGACGCCCAGCATGTCGCGGGTGACGTAATCCATGGCTTTTTCGCAGGCGGCCATGGCTTTCTTGAGTTCACCAACGACCTTGTATTC
>JAZDIA010000001.1:0-25728 GCA_043805375.1 Pseudomonadota bacterium | reverse complement strand
ACGCCAGGCTGGTGCGTGAAGCGCTGACACAATTGGGGATACGAGTCTACGGCGGGGTGAACGCACCTTACGTGTGGCTGAAGACTCCCGGCAATTTGAGCAGTTGGGACTTTTTCGACAAGCTACTGCAGGAAGCCCATTGGTAGGAACGCCAGGGAGCGGCTTTGGCGCCTGTGGGGAGGGCTATTTCCGTCTGAGTGCCTTCAACAGCCGAGCCAACGTCGAAGAGGCCGGACAGCGCTTCGCGAAAATCCTGTAGGGCTAGGACCGGCGTATGAAACGAAAATCATCGGAAGCGGCGAGCTTATGACATTGCGCGAGCCTCGGACCTTCCTTCTCCCACGACCTCCGGGGGTGACTAGCCGACCAGATCATAGTGGCTCAGCTGCACCTACCCGCGCGGGGCTCGCCATTTGCGCTACCGCGATGCTCACGTTGATCGGCGTGAGCGTCACGCCCGGATACGCGGTTTCGAAGACACGAAACAGTTCGTCCGCGAATGCCTGGCCGATCGGTTTATCATCGCCGTGCAGCGCTGCGCCGCGGCCGTTGCCAAGGATTGCGGCTACCGCGAGCCTTTGCAATGATGCAAGATCTGCTGCCAGCGCCGATTACGCTTACGCGTGCGCCGCATCGAGCAGTATGCCCGGCATGGGATAGAGCGCGCCTTTGGCATCGAATTTCATGGGCTCGGGTGTGCCGACGATCTCGAACTTGTCCGGGTGCTGGAGGATGTAGGGGAGCATGGGCTCCGAAACATGGATGTCGACCACATGCAGCGTGTCAGGAATGCGTACGATCTTGCACTCCTCGGGTTTGACCCGCACCACCGTCTTCACCGCGAGACGAATGGCGTCCTCATCGGTGTTCATGACCATGGGAATGCAGGCCATATCCAGGCAGGTCGAGGTGATGACGTTGGCGTAGGTCTTGGCGATGTCGATGTCTTTGTAGAGCTGCATGGTGATCACGTCGGCGGCGCCAACGCCCGTGGCGTTACCGTAGGTTTCCGGTGTCAAGCCCAGAACGGCGATCTTTTTTACATCGGGCTTCATGTTCCATTCGACGAAGCGGCAGTTGCGACCGGTGATGTTGGGATCAATGCCAGAGCCAGAGATATTCTTGCCGAGTTTTTCCACGACCAGCACGTCGATCTCGTCGAATTGAAGGCGCGGCATGAATTCCTTGGCTATGGCTTGCAGCACCGGTTCGCGATCGAAGATCTGTTCGCTGGTGACGATCTCGATGATAGCGGTTTCATCGGCCGCGTTCTCCACCATGGCCACGCCGAATAAAAAGTTTTTCTTCGCGATAATGAGCTTGGCGGCTTCCGGCAACAGTTCGCCGAAGCTATCCATGCCCTGGGTGTGCAGTTCGGTGGCGCCGACGATCTTGCCCATGCCGATGGTCAGCATCTTCACGATGCCGGATTCGATGGGGGCGCGGAAATTCGTGTGGGGTTTGATGCGCGGAATGACGACGACGCCGTCGGCCGCGGCGGCCTGCTTGTCCATGTAAATCGGCATGCCGCTTGGGAGCTTACCGATCTCGACCGCGTCCATCTGCGAATGAATCGGGCAACCGACGAAGCTCTCGTTGATACCGTAGCCATCCAGCACTTCGCGCTGACCTTCCGGGGTGGCGCCGCCATGGCTCCCCATGGCGGGAAAGATGAAGGGCTTGGCGCCCAACGCCTTCAACTCGGCGACAACGGTTTTGGCGCACTCGGCAATGTTGCTCACGCCGCGGCTGCCCAAGCCGACCGCGATGGTCATTCCGGGCTTGATCTTGGCGCACACTTCGGGGCGCTTGAATTGCTCGACCACCGCCTTGGTAACGCTATCTATTCTTGGCAGATTGAATTTCTGGCGCACATGCACCATGCGCGGCAGCGCAATATCCAGCCCACCATCGATGTTGACTTCGATGCGATCTCCAATCATGGCGATTCTCCCTTCGTTGCTACGGCATGATAAAGCTGTGCGGTCCTTGGCAGCCTTTTTTTACTTACCGTTTCGCTTCCAGTTCTTCCCAGCGTGACAAGGTCGATGCCAGTTCCGCCTCGAGCGCGGTGAAACGCCGGTTCAGTAATTTCACCTGCTGCGGCTGATCCCGGTACAGCGCGGGATTCGCAAGCGCAGCGCTGATCTGGCCTTGCTCCTTTTCCAGTACATCTATTTTATCCGTTAATTCAGCTAGTTCTCGCTCGTCCTTAAAGCTGAATCTAGATTTGGCTGGCGCCGGCCCGGCCGAAGTCCGCTTTGCACGGCTGTCGGTTTTTTGCCCGCGCCGTGCAGGCTCTGCCTCGGAACTGGCTGAAGACTTCACCCGCTGCCAGTCGCTGTAGCCGCCCGCGTATTCCTTCCATACACCCTCGCCCTCACTGGCGATGGTCTGCGTGACGACGTTATCCAGAAACGCGCGGTCGTGGCTCACCAGAAACAGCGTGCCGGGATAGTCCTGCAGCAGTTCCTCCAGCAGTTCCAGCGTCTCGATATCGAGATCGTTGGTCGGCTCGTCCAGCACCATCACGTTGGCCGGCCGGCTGAACAGGCGCGCCAGCAGCAGGCGGTTGCGCTCGCCGCCGGAGAGAGATTTGACCGGAGCGCGCACGCGTTCCGGCGGGAACAGAAAATCGCCGAGATAACTGATAAGGTGCTTGCGCGTGCCGTTGATTTCGATGAAATCTCCGCCGACGCTGATGGTGTCGGCAAGCGTGGCCTCTTCGTCCAATACGGCACGGAACTGGTCGAAATAGGCGAATTCCAGCTTGGTCCCGAGCCGCACCTGACCCTCATCGGGCTGCACTTCGCCCAAAATGAGTCTCAGCAAAGTAGTCTTGCCGCTGCCGTTGGGACCGATCAGGCCCACTTTGTCGCCACGCAGGATGCGGCAGGAAAAATCCTGCACCACCGGCTTGCCGCCGTAATGCTTGCCGACCTTGCGCAATTCCACCACCAGCTTGCCTGAACGCTCGCCTTCTTCCACCGCCAGAGCGACCCTGCCGACGCGCGCCTGCCGCGCACTGCGCTCCAGGCGCAGCGCCTCCAGGCGCCGAACCCGGCCTTCGTTGCGGGTGCGGCGCGCTTCGATGCCCTTGCGGATCCAGACCTCTTCTTGCGCCAGGAACTTGTCGAACTTGCGGCTATGCACGGCTTCGGTTTCCAGCGCCGCCGCCTTCTCCTGCTGGTAGGCGCTGAAATTGCCCTCGTAGCTGCCCAAGCGGCCGCGATCGAGCTCGATGATGCGGGTGGCGACAGTATCCAGAAAGCGCCGGTCGTGGGCGACAAACAAGACGTTGCCGGAAAACGACAGCAGCATCTGCTCCAGCCATTCGATGGCGGCAACGTCGAGATGGTTGGTCGGTTCGTCCAGGAGCAGGAGATCCGGTGCGAGCACCAGTGCCCGCGCCAGGGCGACGCGTTTCTTCAGCCCGCCGGACAAATCCGATACCAGCCGGTCGGCGTCGAGCTGCAGGCGCGAGAGCGTGCTTGCGACCTTGTGCTCGAGGCTCCAGCCATCGCTCGCATCGAGCGCTTCCTGCAACTGGTGCAGCCGTTCCATCATGGCGGGATCGGTCGGTGAGCCGGCGTCATGCGCTTCGGTAAGGGCGTGCGCAGCAGCGTGATAGTCGATGAGCAATTGGGTGCCTTGGCCCAGGCCTGCAGCCACCGCTTCGAACACGCTCGTGCCGGATTCGAATACGGGTTCCTGGGATACGCCCGCCAGCTTCAGCTCAGGCGTGCGCCACACCTTGCCGTCATCCGCGACGGCGACGCCGTCGATGAGCTTCAGCAGACTCGACTTGCCGGTGCCGTTGCGACCGATCAGGCCGATGCGCTCGCCCGGCTCGATGACCAGATCGACGTGATCGAGCAAAGGCACGTGGCCGTAAGCCAGTGAAACCTGGGAAAGCTGGAGAAGGGGCATCGAGAACCGGAGGCGTAGGCAAGAAACTGCGCCAAGGATACCCCATCGCGGCGCATTTCCCCTGTGATGGTTCTTAATTAGAGAATTTTAGAAAACTCCAGCTAGACAAGTCGGCCAAATTTCGTGATACTGTACAAATATACAGTTTTTGGAGATCCCATGCCCGGCCTCGCCGCCGAACTCGATCAGCATCCAGGCATCTGGCGCGGCAGCGAACTCGCGCGCGCCGCCTGCTCGGGCATTGCCACCGGCTTTGCGGTGCTGGATGCCGAACTGCCGGGCGGCGGCTGGCCGCGCGCTGCGCTCACCGAAATCCTGCCGCAGCACGAAGGCATAGGCGAGTTGCGCATTCTCGGCCCGGCACTGGCGCAGCTTGCCGCACAAGGCAAATTCATCGCCTGGATCGCTCCGCCCTACCTGCCCTACGCGCCGGCGCTCGCCGCCGCCGGCATAGCCCTCGAGCGCGTGCTCATAGTCAAAACCGCCAAGGACGGCGACAGCTTATGGGCGGCGGAGCAGGCGCTCGGCTCGGCGGCATGCGGCGGCGTGCTCGCCTGGCCGCGCGAAATCCACTTCGCCCAATTGCGGCGTCTGCAGCTCGCGGCCGAGGGTGGCCGCTGCCTCGCTGTTCTGTTCCGTCCTACTCAAGCTGCGCGCGAGCCTTCGCCCGCAGTGCTGCGCATCGCGCTCGCCACCTCTGCCGGCGGGCTCGCGCTATCCATTCTGAAACGCCGGGGAGCGCCGCTCTCCCGGCCGATTTTGCTGCCTGCGCTATCTGCGCCTCTGGTCGTTGCAAGCAGCAGCCCTTCTCTCGGATTCGATGCCCATGTTGTGGATAGCCCTACATCTGCCGCAGCTGCCGCTGGAAGCATTTCAGCGCGGCTTGCCCTCGCCTGAGCCCTGCGCGGTCGTCGAGCGGCAACACCTCCTCGCCTACGACGCCAAGGCGGCCGCGCGCGGCCTGCGCGCAGGCATGCCGGTCACGGCAGCGCTGGCACTCGCGCCGGGCTTGCGCCTGCGCGAACGCGATGCGGCAGCCGAAACCGAAGCCCTGCTCGGCATCGCAGCCTGGGCGATGCAGTGCACGCCCAGTGTCGCGCTCGATTTTCCCGACCTGGTGCTGCTGGAAGTCTCGGGTAGCCTGAAGCTGTTCGGCGGTCTGGGAGAGATCGAGGCGAGGCTGCGGCAGGGACTCGCCGCCATGGGCTACAACGCGTGCCTCGCCGCCGCGCCCACGGCCCGCGCCGCATCCTGGTTCGCGCGCGCCGGCAAGCATTGTCTGATCGACGATGCCGCTTTGCTAGAAGGCGAACTCTCCGCCCTGCCCCTCTCGGTGCTGCAATGCAGGGAAGAAGAAGCGCTATCGTCCATCGGCGCGGCCAGCATCGGCGATCTGCTGGCGCTGCCGCGCGACGGCATTGCGCGGCGTTTTGGCCAGGGCCTGCTCGATGCTCTGGATCAGGCCTTGGGCCGCTTGCCCGATCCGCGCGGCTTTTGCGTCCTGCCGGAGAAGTTTTACGCCGCCATCGAACTGCCTGCCGAAGCCACGCAGGCCGAAGCCCTGCTGTTTGCAGCGAAGCGGCTGCTGGCGCAACTCGAAGGATTTCTCGCAGCGCGCGCCGTCGGCACGCGGCGGCTACTGCTCAGCCTGTCGCATCGCGCCGCGCCCGCCACCCGGATCGAGTTGGGCCTGGTCACCGCCTGCCGCGAGGCCACGCATTTCGCGCTGCTGCTGCGCGAGCGGCTGCAACAGACGGCGCTGCCCGAGGCGGTGCGCGCTATCGCGCTGGAAGTGCAGGCGATCGAGCCGCTCGAACATTCCAACCAGAATCTCTTTTCCGACGAGTTGCGCGAAGAGGGTAACTGGCCGCGCCTGGTCGAGCGCCTGCGCTCGCGCCTGGGTGCCGCAGCCGTGCACGGCATAGTCCTATGCGCCGATCATCGTCCGGAACGCGCCAGCGCAGAGGCCGAACCCGGGGCCAAGCGGCTTGATCTCGAATTCAACCTGCGCCCGTTCTGGCTGCTAGCGCGGCCGCAAGCCCTGGAGGAAATGGGGTCTGTCCCCTGCCATCGCGGACCGCTGAAGCTATTGGCCGGCCCGGAGCGGATCGAGTCAGGGTGGTGGGACGGCGCCGACGTGGCGCGCGATTATTTCATCGCCCGCGCCGCCGACGAAGCGCTGCTGTGGGTCTACCGCGAGCGCAGCCCCGCCGGCGCCTGGTACCTGCACGGCATTTTTTCCTGAGTCTCGCCGTGGATTCCGTCCTGCCCGCCTACGCGGAGCTACACTGCCTGTCGAATTTCACCTTTCTGCGCGGCGCTTCCCATCCGGAGGAACTCGTCGCCAGGGCGCATCAGCTCGGCTACGGCGCGCTCGCCCTCACCGACGAATGCTCGTTCGCGGGCGTGGTGCGCGCGCACGCCGCAGCCAGCGAATGCGGCCTACCGCTGGTCATTGGCAGCGAAATGCGCCTCGCCGATGGCCCGCATCTGGTGCTGCTCGCCACCGACCGCGAGGGATACGGCAATCTTTCCGAACTCATCACCCGCGGGCGGCGCAGGGGCGTCAAGGGCCGCTATGTCCTGGAAACCAAAGACCTGGATCAGGGCCTGCCCGGTTGCCTGGTCCTGCTGGTGCCGGGGGCAGTGCCCGATATTCCACAGACACGCTGGCTCGCCGAGCGCTTCGCCGGGCGCGCTTGGATCGCCGCGGAACTGCTGTGCGGCGCGAACGACAAAGCGCGCCTCGCGGCGCTGCGCGAGCTCGGCGAGGCCTGCGCTCTGCCGCTAGCTGCCGCAGGCGACGTGCACATGCATCTGCGCTCCCGGCGCAAGCTGCAGGACACGCTCACCGCCATACGCCTCGCCAAACCGCTCGCGCAGTGCGGCCAGGCGCTGTACCCGAACGCTGAGCGCCATCTGCGGCTGCGCCTGCGGCTCTCGAACCTGTATCCGCGCGAGCTGCTCGATGAAACCGTGCGCATCGCCGCGCGCTGCACCTTCTCGCTAGCCTGCTTGCGCTATGAATATCCCGAGGAAATCGTGCCGCCGGGCGCCACACCCTCGGGCCATCTGCGAGCGCTCACTGAAGCCGGCCTGACGCGGCGCTTTCCCGGGGGCGTGCCGCACAAGGTTCAGGCCCTCATCGAGCACGAGCTCGAACTGATCGCCGAGCTCGGCTATGAGCCCTACTTTCTCACCGTGCACGACATCGTGAGCTTCGCGCGCAGCAGGAACATCCTCTGCCAGGGCCGGGGTTCCGCCGCGAATTCGGCGGTGTGCTATGCGCTCGGCATCACCGAAGTCGATCCGGGGCGCATGAGCATGCTGTTCGAGCGCTTCGTTTCGCGCGAACGCAACGAGCCGCCCGACATCGACGTCGACTTCGAGCACCAGCGGCGCGAAGAAGTGATCCAGTACATTTACGCCAAGTACGGGCGCGAGCGCGCGGCGCTTGCGGCCACGGTGATCCGCTACCGGCCGAAGAGCGCGATCCGGGACTGCGGCAAGGCGCTCGGCCTGGAACTCGCCCAGGTCGAGCGGCTGGCAAAGTCCCTGTCCTGGTGGGCCCGGCGCCAGAACTTGCCCGAGCGCCTGCGCGAAGCCGGGTTCGATCCGGCCAGCCCGACCATCCAGCACCTGCTCGCGCTGGTGGATGCGCTGCTCGGCTTTCCCCGCCACCTGTCGCAGCATGTCGGCGGCTTCGTCATTGCGCGCGGCCTGCTGTCGCGCCTGGTGCCGATCGAAAACGCCGCCATGATCGACCGCAGCGTGATCCAGTGGGACAAGGACGATCTCGACGCGCTGGGTTTGCTGAAAGTGGATGTGCTCGCGTTGGGCATGCTCTCGGCCATCAAGCGCGCGCTCGAGCTGATCAGCACACAAAAAGGCGCGACCTTCGCGATGAGCGATGTGCCCGCGGAAGATCCCGATGTCTATGCCATGATCCAGCAGGCCGACACCGTGGGCGTGTTCCAGATCGAGTCGCGGGCGCAGATGTCGATGCTGCCGCGGCTCAAGCCTGAGAATTTCTACGACCTGGTGATCGAGGTCGCGATCGTGCGCCCCGGCCCGATCCAGGGCGGCATGGTGCATCCCTACTTGCGCCGCCGCCAGGGGCTGGAGCCGGTGAACTATCCGAGCGAAGCGGTCAGGGGTGTGCTCGAGCGCACCCTGGGAATACCGATTTTCCAGGAGCAGGTGATGCAGCTCGCCGTGGTCGCCGCCGGCTTCACCCCGGGGGAAGCCGATCAGTTGCGCCGCTCGATGGCGGCGTGGAAAAGGAAAGGCGGCCTGGAACATTTCGAACAGCGCCTGATCCAGGGCATGCTCGCACGCGGCTATGCGCGCGAGTTCGCCGAACGCATTTACCAGCAGATCCTCGGCTTCGGCGAATACGGTTTTCCCGAGTCGCATTCGGCGAGCTTCGCCCTGCTGGTCTATGTCTCGGCCTGGTTGAAGCGCCACCACCCGGCCGCATTCCTCGCCGCGCTCCTGAACAGCCAGCCGATGGGTTTCTATGCGCCGTCGCAGTTGGTGCAGGATGCGCGCCGCCACGGCGTCGAGGTGCGGCCGGTGGACGTGCTCGCGAGCGACTGGGAGTGTACGCTCGAGCCCGATGCAAACGGCGCGCCGGCCGTGCGCCTGGGCTTCGTCATGGTGAAAGGCCTGTCCGAGGCCGGTGCCGGGCGCGTCGTGCAGGCGCGCGCGCAGGTCGGATTCGCTTCGGTGGATGAATTGATGCGCCGCGCTGATCTCGATAGGCACGAACTCAAATGCCTCGCTGCGAGCGACGCGCTCGAGCGCATCGCGGGCCACCGGCGGCGCGCCTACTGGCAGGTCGCAGGCGTGGACACCGCGCAGCACCTGCTATCGGAGGCGCCGATCCATGAAACCGATCCGCAACTTTCCGCGCCGAACGAAGGCGACGGCCTCGTCGCCGATTACCGCAGCCTGGGACTCACCCTGGGCCGGCACCCGCTGGCGCTGCTGCGCTCGCGCCTGAAACGCATGCGGCTCGCCGCCGCCGAAGAAGTCCGCCGCCTGCCGCACGGGAGCAGCGTGCGCGCGGCCGGCATCGTCATCGGCAGGCAGCGCCCCGATACCGCCTCGGGCGTGGTGTTCGTGACGCTGGAGGACGAGACCGGCTGCGTCAACGTCATTGTCTGGCGCGACCTGGGCGAGCGCCAGCGGCGCGAACTGCTCTCGGCGCGGCTGATGGCGGTCTATGGCTCGGTCGAGCGCGAAGGCGAAGTGGTGCACGTGATCGCGAGACGACTGGCCGATCACAGCGAGTTGCTCGGCAGACTGGCGACACGGTCGCGGGATTTTCATTAGGGAATGTCCTGAGGAAGCGACGAGGTGGTCGCAAATTGCGACCACCTCCAGCAGCTAAAGTTTCCCCCGACGATGCCGTTCGCCTTCACCGAGCACGGGGCGCTGATGGCGGCTTGTCGCCCAGGAAGAAGCCGTCTCACCTTCACTCTCATTTCTTCTTTTCTGGAAGAGGGGCCCATTCCCAGCCGGGAAGCGTGAGTTCATAGCGGCGCGAACGTCCTCACCCCTGGCGACGAGCAAAGCTTTCTGCACGAGGTCAACGAGTTCGCGCGTGGCGGTGGGGCCCGAGGTCTTTGTGAGCGCGGCGTATTTGCGCGCGGTCATGCCGCCCTCAAAGCGTCCCGGCCCGGCCTCGAGCATGCGATTGAGCGCCTTGCGTTGCCGCTCGGTCAGCGCGATGTTCTTGTGCTCGTTCCAGAAGCGAGCACGTGCGACGGACTCGTCGATGAGCGCTGCTCCGCGCGCGCACGAGGCCTCGAATGCGTCAAGAAGCCAGAGCAGCCAGGAGGTGGCGTCGTTCGAGCCGCGCTGGGCGTGATTCAGCCTGTCGTAGTACTCGGATTGCCGGTCGCGGAACTCCTGCGACAGCCCATGCAAGCGGTGGCCGAGCCGTGCATCCTGAGCGAGGGCCAGGTCGAGGACGGCGCGTCCGATTCGGCCATTGCCATCCTCAAACGGGTGGATAGCCTCGAACCAGAGGTGTGCAAGACCAGCGCGCACCAGCCCGTCCGCGGGGCCGCCCGCGGTGACCGCTCGCGTGCGGTTGAACCAGTCAAGGAAACTTCGCATCTCGGCGCGGACTGCGACCGAGGGCGGCGCTTCATAATGAAGCGTTTCGTGACCCACTGGGCCGCTCACGACTTGCATCGGCTCCGGGTGTGAGCGGAAGCGTCCGGCCTCGATGCGACGCAGACCCGAGTAGCCTGTCGGAAAAAGTGCAGCCTGCCAGGTGCAGAGTCGCTCCTCGGTGAGGGGTGAGTCCCAGCGTGCCGCCGCGTCTTCCATCACGTCGAGCAAGCCCTCGATATCTCGCGGCACCGCCGCGGCGAACGACGAGGCGATGCCGAGCCGTCGTGCAACCGACGAGCGCACGGCATCGACGTTAAGCTTCTCGCCTTCGATTTCTGCGGTCGCTACGGCTTCCCCGGTCCAGAGTTCGCCCAAGGCGCTGACAAAGCCCTGAGCCCCTACCGCCTCGGCCTTACCCAGAAGTCTTCCCTGTGTGAGACGGGCACGAGCGAGCGGCGCGGCAAGTGCCGGTTCGTCATAGGGGAAGGTCGGCCAGGACTGCGACTGCCAAACCCAAGGGGAATTGGTGGTTTCGGGCATCTTATTAACATCAATCAATGAAACGTTCTTACATAAAAATCGCCATATTCTGCTTAGAATCCAATAATCACATCAATAAGTGATGCTATTATGGCATGAATTCGTCTCAGACACAAACTCGAAGTGGCTCACGTGATCGCGAGAAGGCTGGCCGATCACAGCGATTTGCTGGGCAGGCTCGCGACGCAGTCGAGGGATTTTCAATGGTCTTTGATCGCCACCGCATTTTGCAGCAATTCTGCTATACTGCAATACATGAAAGCCACTGTCACCATCACCAGCCGAGGCGTGATCACACTGCCGGCCAAACTGCGTCAGGCACTTGGACTGAAGGCCGAAGACCATCTTATCGCCGAAACCACGCCGGAGGGTTTGCTGCTGCGTCCTGCCGTCACACTGCCGGTGGAGATGTACACGCCAGAGCGCGTGCGCGAGTTCGACGCGGCCGAACAAGAACTCGCTGCCTACCTTGGCGCCAAGGCCCCGGCGCTCAAACGTGCTGCGCGGCCCAAGCGTAAATCTGCCCGCTGAGCGCAGCGCGCTCACGCTATGCGGGTGTTTCTGGACGCAAATATCCTGTTCTCCACGGCGAAATCCGATGGCGCGGTGCGCGAATTGCTGCGCCTGCTTCTCGCCAGCGGACACGAGTGCTGGGTTGACGACTACGTCGTGATCGAGGCGCGCCGGAATCTCACTGCCAAGGAGCCGGACGCGTTGATCGCGCTTGAGGCCTTGCTAAAGCGCCTGCGCATCAGCCCGGCACAAGCACCCGGGCCGGCCCTGAAGTTGGTAAACTGGCTGCCGGAAAAAGACCGCACAGTGTTGGCCGCCGCAATGCGTTTGCGCTGCGATGCGCTGGTCACGGGCGACCACACGCACTTTGGTCCGGGTTACGGCAAGCCCTTCGGTGGAGTAACAATCCACTCACCACGGTCATTGGCTGAACAGCTTTTTGGATAGCCTCGAAACCCGCGCGGGGAGAGCGAAACGAGGGGCCGGCTTTCGAGGCGATGGCGGACTGAAACCGCGGTCCCCGATTGTTTCCGTAGTTGAACCTGCCGGCAGTACGGATTATCGGGCGTGATCATCCAGATCGGTGGGCAGCGTGATCGGGTACTTCGGGCGCAGGCGACCTCCAGGGACCAGCATGCGCTTGCCTTTGCTAAGATCGAAATATACATATTTTTCTATTGCCTGCGATTCCATTCTAATAAAATGGATTATATAGCTAACTCGGCCAATATCAGCCAGATCAACTTGCGGCCACAAAGAATTCGCCAAGCGGTTCTGCGAGCTGGAATTGCGCCTGGCGCGTAGACTCAAATGGGGTGGGGTTAGTCAAGAACGAAAAAACGGGTCAAACTAAGTGCAATTCAACAGCGTTTCAACTGGAGGCTACATTGAGTCACTCGCAGATGCTCAAGGCTAGACGAAAGAAGCAAGAAACCAGGAAGCACCTCGCGGGGATAGCCAAGCGAGCGAAGAAGTTGAGGAAGCAAAACGTGAACATGGTCGGTGCGGACGCCCCGAAAAAGGTATCCCCCTAGCCCTGACATCAATCGTGGTTCCCGCATGCCCGCGTACCTGCGCCCCACCGGCCAGTCCGCCGCTGCTCGCGCTCGATGCACGCGTCGAAATCGCGGACACCGCAGGCGGCAGGGACATGGCGCTTGCCGATTTCATTCTCGGCAACCGCAAGACCGCGCTGCAACCGGGCCAACTCCTAACCGCCATCCTCGTTCCCAAGCCAGCGCATACAGCTCGTAGCCATTTTCTCAAACTCGGCGCGCGCGAGCGCCGAATACCGGCTCGATGCCGCACTCACCCTGGCGCGCCTGGTACTGAACCACATCGGCGCCCAGGAATGAATCAACGCGTAATTTCCCGTGCCGCAATGTGACCACATCATGGTATAATGTAGTCACTAGTTTAAGCAAGTAGAGAGGACCCCATCATGGGTCAGACAAGCGTGAGCGTTCGTGAACTGAAGAGCCGGCTGAGCCACTTCCTGCGGCTCACCAAGGAAGGCGAGTCCTTGATCATCACCGATCGCGGGACGCCAATCGGGCGCATCGTCCCCATCGTACAGACCGGCAAGCGGCTGGACGAGCACCTCGCAGCAATGAAACAGGCGGGTCAGTTGGAGTGGAGTGGGCGTAAGTTGTCGACGAACAAGCCCGTCGCGAAGGCACGCGGCAAACGCACCGTGGCGGATCTGCTGGTAGAAAACCGCGAATGATTGTGTATCTTGACGCGAGCGCGCTGGTCAAGCGTTACGTCGCCGAAGCCGGTTCCGCCGCGGTCGGAAAGCTAATCGATCAAGCCGAGGCGCTGGGCACTTCAGTTATTAGTCGCGCCGAAGTGTCGGCCGCATTCGCCAAGGCCGTTCGTGTGAAATTTGTTGCCCGGGACGCCGCCGCGACGGCCATGAAACTGTTTGCCGCCGACTGGACCCATTTCATCCGCCTGCAGTTGACCGAGACGCTCGCCGCACGTGCAGCCTCCCTCGCTTGGGAACATGGACTGCGAGGCTACGACGCCGTGCATTTGGCAACAGCGCTGGTTTGGCACGAAACCTTGGGCCAACCCGTGCTCGTAGCCACCTTTGATCGGCAACTCTGGCAGGCTGCGCAAGCGACCGGACTTATTGCCTGGCCGAAGGCTTGATATCGCCGACGATCCACCGATGAAAAGGCAAAATCGCGCCCGGCCTCATGCTGGTCGCAGTATAATTTCGCCTTAAGTGCAAAATGGTGTGTTTCACACTGTATTGACACTTCAAAATGGGCAGCAAGATATTCATTGCAGGAAATTTCTGCAGCCGGCTAATTCTTATCACTGTATTGAATCATGCAGACGCAATCCATCAAAGACATCGAATTTGAGCGCCCTCAAGTGGACGGCGGCTCCAGCTGTATCGCGCATGCATGGGCACGCACGCCAGTGCCATCCTCGCCCGACGAAAAGCGAGTTCTGAAATCGCGCATCAAGCAGCTCCTCAAGGAGCGCGAAGCAGTGCTGCTGGCCCATTATTACGTTGATGCAGATATACAGGATTTGGCGGAAGAGACCGGCGGTTGCGTGTCTGATTCGCTGGAGATGGCACGTTTCGGGCGTGATCATCCGGCCAAGACTCTGATCGTAGCCGGCGTACGCTTCATGGGCGAAACGGCAAAAATCCTCAGTCCCGAAAAGCGCGTGCTAATGCCGGACTTGGATGCCACCTGCTCGCTCGACCTGGGTTGCCCGGCAGATGAATTCGCCGCGTTTTGCGATGCCCACCTCGACCGTAGCGTGGTGGTTTATGCCAACACCAGCGCCGCCATCAAGGCTCGTGCCGACTGGATGGTCACCTCGTCGATCGGTTTGCAGATCGTTGCGCATCTGCATGCACAAGAAAAAAAAATCCTATGGGCGCCGGACAAGCATCTGGGCGGCTACATCCAGAAGCAGACCGGGGCCGACATGTTGTTATGGCACGGCTCATGCCTGGTGCACGACGAATTCAAGGGGATCGAGCTGGAGCTGCTCAAGCGTGAACATCCGCAGGCCAAGGTGCTGGTACATCCGGAGTCTCCGGCCGCAGTGGTCGCGCAGGCTGACGTGGTCGGCTCTACGTCGCAGATGATTGCAGCGGCACAGACGATGGACGCTGACGAATTCATCATTGCAACCGACCGTGGCATCCTGCATAAATTGAAATTGGCCGCTCCCGGAAAACGATTTCTCGAAGCACCGACCGCAGGCAACAGCGCCACTTGCAAGAGTTGTGCGCAATGCCCCTGGATGGCAATGAACGGTCTCGCCAACCTGGCCGCCGTGCTGGAAAATGGTAACAATGAGATTCACGTCGATCCGGCGATCGGGAGCAAAGCCGTTCTTTGCATCGACCGGATGCTTGATTTCGCCGCGGCGCAGAAAGCGAACGTGCGCCCGGGCAGCGATCTGGCTAAGGAAAGCACGCTTTTTGCAGGCGTAGGCGCGGCATGAGCACGCTGAAAAATTCTTTTGCGCCGTTCGATGCGCCGCTGGCCTCGGCCTTTGAGGCCAGCATCGAGGCCGCCTTGACCGAAGATATCGGCAGCGCCGATGTGACGGGCAGACTGGTTCCGGAAAACGAATGGGTCAAGGCGCGTGTCGTGGTACGTGAAGAAGCGGTGTTATGCGGCGCGCCATGGTTTGAAGGGGTGATGATCAGACTGAATGGCGGTATCCGCATTGACTGGTGCTATGCGGAAGGGGCGATAATGGCGGCCAACAGCGAAGTGTGCGGTATCCACGCACCGGCTCGGGCGCTGTTCACGGCAGAGCGCAGCGCATTGAATTTTTTACAATTACTGTCTGCGGTAGCGACCTCGACCCGGGAATGTGTCGAGCTGATTAAAGGAACCTGCGCACAGATCCTGGATAACCGCAAGACTTTGCCGGGATTGCGGCTGGCTCAAAAATATGCAGTCCGGGTCGGCGGCGGCAAGAACCATCGACTGGGACTGTATGACGGCATCCTGATCAAGGAAAATCATATCGCGGTGGCAGGCGGCATAACGGCAGCGCTGCGCACCGCCCAAGCCTTGAATGCCGGCGTGCCGATTCAGATCGAAGTGAAGAATTTGCAGCAGCTCGATGAGGCGCTGGCCGCAGGAGCAGCCTCGGTACTGCTGGATAATTTCAGCCTGGAAGCGATGCGCGCGGCAGTCAGAACAACCGCCGGACGCGCTCTGCTGGAGGCATCCGGCGGCGTGACCCGGGAAGGCGTGCGCGCTATCGCTGATACCGGCGTGGACCGGATTTCAATCGGCAGCTTGACCAAGGATGTGCGGGCGACGGATTATTCGCTGAGGATTGTCGGAGAGTAATCCTCGGTAGAGGAACGGTGAATTTGCCGACCCGTCCTCCAGCAGGGGGACGGTTAGCGCCCCGCTGGTGACAGCACGCTCGGCAACGCCTTGGGCAAGGTCTGCGGGTAATCCCGGCTGAAATGCAAGCCGCGGCTTTCGTGGCGTGACAGCGCGCTGTTGATGATTAGCGAAGCGACATCGATCAAATTGCGCAATTCCAGCAGGTCATGCGTGATACGGAAGTGGGTATAGTACTCGTCGATTTCTTCCTTCAGCAGCCGGATCCGGTGTTGCGCCCGTTCCAGTCGTTTAGTCGTGCGCACGATCCCGACATAATTCCACATGAAGCGGCGCAATTCGTCCCAGTCATGGGCAATCACGACTTCCTCGTCGGCGTTGATGACACGGCTTTCGTCCCAAGTCGGCAGGGCTCGCCGTACCGTCGTTGGCTGGTTTTCGATATCCTGGGCTGCGGCGCGGCCCAGTACCAGACACTCCAGCAGCGAATTGCTGGCCAGGCGGTTTGCGCCATGCAAGCCGGTACAGGCGGTTTCGCCAACCGCGTACAGGCCGGACAGATCGGTGCGGCCCTTCATGTCGGTCACAATGCCGCCGCAGATATAGTGTGCCGCGGGAACGATCGGAATCGGATCCTTGGCGATATCGATACCGAACTCAAGACAGCGGGCGTAAATCGTCGGGAAATGTTCCTTCAGGAATTCCGGTGACTTGTGGCTGATATCGAGATGAACATAATCGATACCGCGTTTTCTCATTTCGAAGTCGATTGCTCTTGCCACCACGTCGCGCGGCGCCAGTTCGGCGCGCTCGTCATGTGCCGGCATGAAGCGGGTTCCGGCAGCCGCACCTGCAGCAGGAGGCAGTTTCAGCAAGCCCCCTTCGCCCCGGACCGCCTCGGAAATCAGGAAAGACTTGGCGTATGGGTAATACAGGCAGGTCGGATGGAACTGGATGAATTCCATATTCGAGACGCGGCAACCGGCGCGCCAGCCCATCGCGATGCCATCGCCGCTGGCAGTGTCGGGATTGGTAGTGTAAAGATATACCTTGCCTGCGCCTCCGGTGGCCAGCACTGTATGCCCCGCAGCAAAAGTTTTGACCTTGCCGGTCCGTTCATCCAGCACGTATAGGCCGACACATTGCGGCGGGGCTGCCTTGTCGCCCGGCTTGTCGGAGGTGATCAGATCGATCGCAAAATGGTGTTCAAACAGTGAGATATTCGGATGCGACCGGACTTTTCCTTCAAGCGTCACCTGCACCGCATGTCCGGTCGCATCGGCGGCATGGATGATGCGGCGCTGGCTATGGCCGCCTTCGCGTGTCAGGTGATAACCCAATTCTGCCGTTGCATCGCGGGTAAACGGCACCCCTTGGGCAATCAGCCATTCAATCGCTTCCCGTCCATTTTCAATGACGAAACGGGTGGTGGGCTCGTCGCACAAGCCGGCGCCGGCAATCAGCGTGTCCGAGATGTGCTGCGCGTGGCTGTCGCCGGGATCGAGCACGGCAGCGATGCCGCCTTGTGCCCAGTTGCTGGCGCCATCATTCAGGGCACGCTTCGAAATGACTGCAACTTTGCGCGTTGCCGCGAGGTGGAGTGCAACGGATAATCCGGCCAGCCCACTGCCAATAATAGCGACGTGAAAATTCACGGTGCTCGTATTTCCAAATTGCGAATGAACCGATTATTTTTATCAACCAAAATAACTTTAGGAATGAGCGGACGGTCAGCCAATTCGAAACCCATAATGATAATTTCTTCGCCCGCCTTAATAAGATGTGCCGCCGCTCCGTTCATACAAATAGTGCATGAACCGGGAATACCCGCAATTGTATAGGTCTCAAGTCTCGCCCCGCTGGTATTGCTAACGACCAACACCTTTTCACCAACCCAAAGACCTGCACGTTCCATCAGATCCGCATCGATGGTGATGCTCCCAATGTAGGCAAGGTTTACTTCAGTGACAGTAGCATTATGAATCTTGGATCGGAGAACGAATCGCATATGGAAAAATAATAGCGTAATAAGAAAATGAAAAAACTTCGGTACTTTATGCGCCGTATGCCGCCGCTGAGCAGTCCTTTTTTTGACGGATCGACCTAAACCGGATGAACCGGAACTAAATATGTTGCCTCATATTGGCATCCATTAATCTTCCAGTTTTTTGGAAGTTGCACCTTAGCAGCTTCCAAAAATAGAGAAACGGATAAAAAAACCAAATTCTTCGCCAAAACCGTCGACAGTAAAATTGTAAGTGACTGACAGTCTATTATAGAGGGTCTTCGTGAAGTCGTCCGGGTCAATTCTGACATCAATTGGGCTGGAAGCCGCGACGGTGCTTGCTTTGAGGCATATTCAGGATCCTGGAGTTCGTCCTGCAGGATGTACCGGACAAGCGAATCAACGCCGCCCACCTGCGCAAGGAGTCCTTCGGACAATTGTGGCACAACGAGCGCGAGTGTTAGGCGCGGCGTTTCTTCGAGAAATGGAAAAACGAGCTCAACTGGCGGCTCGATTGGCACGAGAAGTTTGCCGGATCACCCACTCAAGTACGCGAAGAGCCATTAGATTGTGTATATTCTCGCGACGGCCATAAGGCGCGTCGGCGAACGCTAACCGCCGGAAATATCCGTCTGAAACAGCCACAACGATGAACGGAGAATGTAATGAGTGCACGCAGAGCTTTCTTGTTGGGATCGGTTACGCTGGCAATGACCGCGATTTTCAGCGGACCTGCGGCCGCGCAAGGAACGATCAAGATCGGCGAGATGAACAGCTACAAGGTCTTTCCCGCCTTCCTCGAACCGTACAAGAAGGGCTGGGAACTGGCACTCGAGGAAATCAATGCCGCCGGCGGCGTGCTCGGCCGCAAGCTCGAAGTCGTGTCGCGCGACGACGACGGCAATCCGGGCGAGGCCGTGCGCGTTGCCGAGGAGTTGCTCGCGCGCGAGAACGTTGCCTTTCTCATCGGGACTTTCCCGTCGCACGTCGGCCTCGCGGTCTCGGATTTCGCGAAACAGAAAGAAGTGCTGTTCATCGCCGCCGAGCCTTTGACCGACAAGATCGTCTGGCAGAACGGCAACAAGTACACCTTCCGCCTGCGCCGCGGCGATGCGCGCGCTTCGATGGTGATGGACCACGGCCCGGCGCAAGCGGGCGCAAACGCTGGCGCGATAATCTGCCTGCATCCGCGTTATTCCGAAGCCTATTCATCTTGATTACCGATCCCCTGTTCTACGCCGCCGCCATTCCGGCGTTGCTCATTACCGGTATTTCCAAGGCCGGGCTCGGAAGCGGGCTCGGCATCCTCGCCGTGCCGCTGATTGCACTCACCATGCCGGCGACGCAGGCCGCCGCCATCATGCTGCCGATCCTGTGCGTCATGGATCTGGCTGCGCTGTGGGCCTACCGCGGCCAGTGGAGCCGCGAGAACATAAAAATCATGCTGCCTGGCGGCATCACCGGCATCATCCTGGGCGCGCTCACTTTCCGCTACGTCAGCGAGGCCGGCTTGAAGATCATGCTGGGCGCGGTCGCCATCGGCTTCGTACTACAACGCTGGATCAGCGCCTCGCCGCACCTGAAAAAAACCGCGCCCGCCAAAGGCAAAGGCTACTTCTGGTCCACCGTGTCCGGTTACACCAGCGCGCTCGCCCACGCCGGCGGCCCGCCTCTGTCGATCTATCTGTTGCCGCAGAGAATGGACAAAGCGCTGCTGGTCGGCACCACAGTGATGTTTTTCGCGGTCATGAACTACGTCAAGCTCATTCCCTATACCCTGCTCGGCCTGTTCGACGGCCGCAATCTCGCCACTTCCGCCGGCCTCGCGCCGGTAGGCATACTCGGGATTTTCTGCGGCATATGGTTAAGAAGAATCATCCCCGAGGTTCTGTTCTATCGCCTTTGTTACGCCTTCCTGTTCGTAACCGGGGCGAAGCTGTTGTACGATGGCGCCAGCAGACTGATCTATTGATGATCGTAAAAGTGCCTCACGCCCATGAATAACCGCGTTGGCCGATGCTCGGCACTCTCGCGGTCGGAAAAATGACTGCCCGCACGCAACGAGGCTTTCATGGTGTCTGAGCACGATGCCGCTTCCGTCCCCCGCCGCGTCATTCTGGCGCTGCTCCTGGGTGGCCTGTTCGTCCTCGGCTATTTGGTCCTGAGTTGGTTCATCGTGCCGGCGGTTTGGGCAGCCATCCTCGCCTATGTCACCTGGCCCGTCTACGCACGACTGCGCAAGCTCCTGCGCGGCCATGCCATAGGCAGCGCGGTCTTGATGACCATGCTGCTGACCGCGGCGTTCGTACTGCCGCTGTTGTGGCTTATCGCCCTGCTGCAGGGTGAATTCGTCCTGGCGTACCAAGCCGCCTCGGCCTACGTGGCGGAGGGAACGCACCGGCTGCCGGATTTCATCCTGCGTCTGCCCTGGATAGGCGAACGGCTGCAGAGCCTCATGGACCAATTCACCACAGACCCGGCAGCACTGCGCGCCCAGTTGGCGAACTGGGCCCAGCAATGGCTCGGCGAACTCGGAGATCTGATCGGCGGCGTAGGACGCAACGCGGTCAAGCTCGGTTTGGCGGTGCTCACGGTCTTGTTCGTGTACCGCGACGGGGAAAGCCTGCTCGACCAGGTGCAACGGGTATTGCGGCGTTTCCTCGGCACGCGGGTCGACGGCTACATTGCCGCGATCGGCAAT
Organism: Pseudomonadota bacterium; assembly: GCA_043805375.1. Classification (GTDB taxonomy): domain Bacteria; phylum Pseudomonadota; class Gammaproteobacteria; order Burkholderiales; family SG8-39; genus 2-12-FULL-64-23. Next base: position 5,570 of record JAZDIA010000001.1, on the reverse strand, counting down.
ACGACCAAGGCGGTCCTCTACGGTCTGGTGCTGACTGCGCTCGCGCAAGGTGTGCTGGCGGGCCTCGGCTACTGGGTTGCCGGAGTGCGGGCACCGGTGCTGTTCGGCGCGTTCACCGCGCTCGTTGCGCTGATGCCTTTCGGCACGCCTTTCGTCTGGGGCTCCCTCGGTGTCTGGCTGCTGCTGACGGGCAAGACGCTCGAAGGCATCGGCTTGCTGTTGTGGGGAACGCTGGTCGTGAGCTGGGTTGACAACCTGATACGGCCGCTCGTGATCAGCAGCGCCACGCAGATTCCGTTCCTGCTGGTGATGTTCGGCGTACTCGGCGGCCTGGCCGCGTTTGGTCTGATCGGGATGTTCGTCGGGCCGGTCATCGTCGCGGTGCTGCTGGCCGTATGGCGTGAGTGGCTGGAAGACCAGGCACCGGCCCGCCGCGGCGCGCCGCCTGCAGCCTGAGCCCGCAGCGGCACTTCGGCACGAACCGGCGATGCCCGCTTTGCGCGTAACACGCGATCCAACCACGGCAAATCGATAGAGTCGTCTATCTCGGTTGACGCGGTGTCGGGAGTAAAAAATGAATTTTTGCACACCGTCGTTAGGCGCAAGCAATAGCCTCTCCCTCAGGAGTGCCATTATGAGACCTAGAATTGACGGTACCAAATTTGGCTCCATCACTATAGATGGGTCTGATATCGAACATGATGTTCTCATCCGGCTTTCAGGTGAGATCAAGAAGCGAAAGAAGAAGCTATCCAAGGCAGTGTTCGGTACATCTCATACAATCTCACTCGAAGAGGCTGAGTACATATTCGAAAAGGGAGCTGAACGGCTTATCATTGGCTCAGGCCACAGTGGCATGGTAACGCTCTCTAAAGAGGCATCTGAGTATTTCAAGAAGGAGGGGGTCCGAGTTGATCTCTCACCCACCCCCAAAGCCATTCACCAGTGGAACAAAGCTAAAGGCTCAACCATCGGACTTTTTCATGTTACTTGCTGATCTCCGCTTCGCGCCGCAGTTGATGCCGGGCGTAGCCGGCAGAGTATGCACGGTGCTAAACTTACAGTCTGGAGGTCACGGTCATGAGCAAAGTCGAGTCGATCGAACAACAGATCCAGGCGCTATCAGCAGAGGAGCTTGCGCAGCTTCGCGCATGGTTTCTTGAGTTTGATTGGGCGCTTTGGGATAGCCAGCTCGATCGCGATGTTGGCGCCGGGAAACTCGATGCGTTGATGGAGAAAGCACTCCGCAATCACGCGGCCGGAAAGACGGCACCTCTTTGAAGCATCATGCGTCCGCGGACTTCTGGGTTTGTTACCGGTCTTTGCCGAGGGAAGTCCAGAAAGTTGCGGATCATGCATTCGAGCATCTCAAGCAAGATCCGCAGTACCCGGCGCTTCATTTCAAGAAAGTCGGCCGCCTCTGGTCGGCGCGTGTGGGAGCCAACCATCGCGCGGTCGCAGTGGAAGGAGCCAACGATCTCGTGCGGTTCTGGATCGGCACACGCGCGGACTACGATAGGCTGCTTGGCTAAGCCCCGATTGCAGACGACGCGCCGCAAGCGACGCGCGCCTGACCGGAACGTTAGCCACATATTATTGACCCACCACGAAGGGAAACATCATGAAACCGAATATCATGGCACTTTCAATTATGCTCTGCGCCGGTAATGCGATGGCTGGCACTACAGTGCAAATGGACCTGGTTGACGCAAACGGTGTTAGTTCCAGCGTTGGACAGGTATCAATCACGGAATCGAAGTACGGCTTGGTGTTTTCACCCTCACTAACGGGGCTTCCCCCTGGATTGCATGGATTCCATCTGCACCAGAACCCAAGCTGTGACCCGATGGAGAAGGATGGGAAAATGGTTCCCGCGCTTGCGGCGGGCGGCCACTACGACCCAAGCGATTCTAAGCGCCATGACACGCCTTGGGGTGACGGTCATCTGGGTGATCTGCCCGCACTCTTTGTGGACGCGGAAGGCAACGCCAGTCAACCGGTACTCGCCCCTCGCCTCACGACGGCAGATCTTGCAGGCCGTTCGCTGATGGTGCATGCGGGTGGAGACAATCATGCAGATCATCCTGCTCCGCTTGGTGGTGGCGGTGCGCGTATGGTATGCGGCGTTATCGAGTAAAAAGCCAACTCTGCATTCGAGAGGGACGCGCCAAAAGCGGCGCGCCCATCAATTTGAACGTCATACCGCGGAAGCGCGGGAACATCGCGAGAGATCTGGGTCGGTTAACCGCGTGCGCAGCGGGCGCGGCGACAGGTATTGGCTTGGCCCTTTGGGCTCTGGACCTGCCGTCATCTCCTTTCTTTCTCGCTTCGCTCGGCGGTTCCGCAATATTCCTGTTTGGTCTGACGCGTGCGCCTGCGGCTCAGCCGCGGGCGCTGTTCGGTGGACATTTGGGTGGCGCGCTGATCGGCGTTCTTTGTTTCCAGTGCTTTGGCGATGCTCTGTGGGTATACGCGCTTTCGGTGATGCTGACGCTCATCTACATGCTCATCACCAAGACGGTGCACCCACCGGCCGGGGCTAATCCCCTGATCATGGTGCATGGCCATGCCGGCTTTATCGCGCTCTGGCAACCCGTTGGCCTCGGAATTTTCATCCTCGCCTTGGTCGCCGTCATCTGGAGCCGTTTGGTCCCCGGGATGGTCCATTACCCGACGAAGTGGTTCGATAAATCACCGCCATTCATGTCTTGGGGCGGCTGGAACGAATAGAGCAGCGGCAGCCAACTCCACGCAGCGCCGCGAGGAGAGGAGCGCGCCAGGCGTGGTGATAAGCCCGGATTGAAAAGCTCGAATTTGACGCGCCAGGCACGCGCAACTAGACTACGTCGTTCCTAACAAGAAAGAACCATCACGGAGTCCTCCTTGCCGGCCAATATCCCCGCCGCGAACGCGCCCCCGGCGGAACATCTGCTCGCCCTGTATCGCACGATGGCGCGCATCCGCGCCTTCGAAAATGCGGCGGAAGAGGCGAGCCGCGGCGGCGTTGCGCTGTTCGGCGCCATTACGGACACGACTGCGCTGGTGCGTGGGCCGCTGCATCTTTCCACCGGCCAAGAGGCGGTCGCAGCGGGTGTGTGCGCGAACCTCGCGCGCAGCGACTATCTGACCTCGACGCACCGCGGCCACGGGCACACGCTCGCCAAGGGCGCGGACACCACGGCGATGATGTGCGAACTGTTCGGCCGCGCCAGCGGCACCAACAAGGGCAAGGGCGGCTCGATGCACATCGCCGATTTCGCCGTTGGCATGCTCGGCGCCAACGGCGTGGTCGCGGCGGGGATCCCCATCGCGGTAGGCGCGGCGCATTCGGCGAAAATCCGCGGCAGCCGCGCCATCGTCGCCTGTTTTTTCGGCGACGGCGCGATCAACCGCGGGCCGTTTCTCGAAGGACTCAACTGGGCGAAAATCTTCGAACTGCCGGTGCTGTTCGTGTGCGAGGACAACCGCTATTCGGCGACTACGGCAACGGACGCCATGACTGCGGGGCAAGGTGCGGCGGCGCGCGCCCGCGGTATCGGCCTTCCGGCCGAAACGGTGGATGGCAACGACGTGCTCGCCGTGGACGCGGCGGCGCGCGAACTCGTGGCGCGAATCCGCGCCGGCGGCGGGCCGCAGTTCCTGCATGCCCTCACCTACCGGGTGAAAGGGCATGTTTCGGTGGACGAAGCGGCCTATCGCGATCAGGGCGAAGTCGAGAGCGCACTCGAGAGCGACCCGCTCAGACTCGCCGGTCAGCGTCTCGCCGCGCTCGGCGTGACGGTCAAGCGCATCGCCGAAGTCGATGCAGAGGCGCGGACTGAAATCGAAGCAGCGCTTGCGGCCGCGCACGCGGCACCGTGGCCTCAAGCCGACGCCGCCTACGCCGACGTCCAGGACACGGGAGCCGGCCAATGGCGCTGATGAACTACGCCCAAGCGGCCCGCCAGGCCCTGGCCGAGGCGATGCGCGCGGACCCACGCGTGGTCGCGCTGGGCGAGGACGTGGGACGCGGCGGCATCTTCGGCCAGTACCGCGGCTTGCAGCAGGAGTTCGGCGCCGCGCGCGTCATCGACACCCCGATCTCGGAGGCGACCATCATCGGTGCCGCGGTGGGCATGGCGCTCACCGGCCTGCGCCCGGTGGTCGAAATGCGCGTCGCCGATTTCGCCCTGTCCGCCATCGACGAAATCGTCAACCAGGCGGCGAAGAACCGCTACATGTTCGGCGGCCAGGGCCGGGTGCCGCTGGTCGCGCGCCTGCCGATCGGCATCTGGAGCGGCTCGGCCGCGCAGCACTCGCAATCGCTCGAGGCCTGGTTCGCCCACATCCCCGGACTGGTGGTCGTCGCGCCGGCGACGCCGGCCGACAACTACGCCCTGCTCGCGGCGGCGATCGCTTGCGGCGACCCGGTCATCTACATGGAACACAAGGAACTGTGGAGCCTCGAAGGCGAAGTCCCGCCCAGGCACACGGCTGTCCTGGGCAAGGCGGGCGTGGCGCGTTCAGGGACGGATGTGACGCTGGTCACCTGGTCGAAGCTGGTGCATGCCGCGGCTGCCGCTGCCGAGCAGGCGGCGCAGCAGGGCGTATCGGTCGAGGTGATCGACCTGCAAACGATCTGGCCCTGGGACCGCGAACTGGTGCTCGCCTCCGCCGAGCGCACCGGACGCCTGCTGGTTGCGCACGAAGCGGTGCAGGCGGCCGGGTTCGGCGCGGAGATCGCGGCCACAGTCGCGGAAGAACTCGGCGTCCCGGTCAGGCGCGTCGGCGCACCGCGCATTCCGGTCGGTTATGCGCGCACGCTGGAAGACGTGGCGCGCATCTCCGCGGAAAAGCTGCTGCAGGAGCTGATTTGCTTCGTCGAGCGCGACCCGGGCGGGCAGCCCGCAGGATAGCCGCGGGCCTGTATCTTAAGCTTGCGCCTAAAAGCAAAAAGCCCCGACTGATGGCCGAGGCTTTTTGCTTTTTTCGGGACCTGACGATGACCTACTTTCGCATGGGTAATCCATACTATCATCGGCGCAACACCGTTTCACGGCCCTGTTCGGGATGGGAAGGGGTGGGACCAGCGCGCTATGCTCGTCAGGAATTCTTTGGGTTCAGTCGCGAGTTTGGGCGTGGGGCCGTTGTCGTGACTGACGCATTCTGGGTGAAGTAAAGCTGGGTGTAACTGTATTTTTGGCGCGAACCTTATTACTTAAGGTTATAGGATCAAGCCGCACGGTCAATTAGTACTCGTTAGCTCAAGGCATTACTGCCCTTCCACACCGAGCCTATCAACGTCATCGTCTTTGACGAACCTTTAGGGAGATCAAGTCTCCGGGAAGTCTCATCTTGAGGCAAGTTTCCCGCTTAGATGCTTTCAGCGGTTATCTCTTCCGTATTTAGCTACCCGGCAATGCGACTGGCGTCACAACCGGTACACCAGAGATACGTCCACTCCGGTCCTCTCGTACTAGGAGCAGCCCCCCTCAAACTTCCAACGCCCACGGCAGATAGGGACCAAACTGTCTCACGACGTTTTAAACCCAGCTCACGTACCACTTTAAATGGCGAACAGCCATACCCTT